>NZ_JAEPMO010000136.1 GCF_017643905.1 Marivita sp. | reverse complement strand
TATTGAGGACCCCGCCTGATGCGACACACCGAAGGCGAGGCCAACACCAGCGCCGCACGGGCTGACTGGTCCGCCCGCGAAACGCATAACGAAACGCGCGACCTGTTGGCGCGCGATGCAAACGCCTTTCTGCATCAGTCACTGTCCTCACCCTGCCTCAGCACCATCGCCAAGGCCGAAGGCATCTGGATCGAAGACACCAGCGGCCGCCGCTTAATGGATTTCCACGGCAACTCGGTACACCACATCGGCTACGGCCACCCGCGCCTTGTCCAGGCGGTGAAAGACCAGATCGACGCGCTGCCCTTCTCACCGCGTCGGTTCACCAATGATGTGTCCGTCACCTTGGCCGAACGCCTCGGCCAGATCGCGCCGGGCACCCTCAACCGCGTTCTTTTCACCACCGGCGGGTCGGACGCGGTTGAAGTCGCTCTGCGCCTTGCCCGCGCCGCCACGGGCCGGTTCAAGACAATCAGCTTCTGGGACGCCTTCCACGGCGCAGGCTTTGGCGCGTCCAGCGTCGGGGGCGAAGCCACCTTCCGCAGCCATATCGCAGGCCCTCTCCTGCCGGGCGCCGAACACGTCGCCCCCTTCCACTGCTACCACTGCGCCTATGGCCATCCGGGCCCTGAAACCTGCGCCCTTGCCTGCGCAAAGATGGTCGATTTCGCTCTGGCCCGCGAAGGCGATGTGGCCGCCGTCATCGCCGAACCCATGCGCGCCGTTCCGGTCGTCCCCCCACCGGGCTACTGGCAGGCGGTGCAGGCCGCGTGCCGCAAGCACGGTGCGCTGCTCATCATCGATGAAATCCCGACGGGCCTTGGCAAGACAGGCCGCATGTTCGCCTTCGACCACGACGGGATCGAACCCGACATCGTGGTTCTCGGCAAGGCGCTTGGCGGCGGGATGCTCCCCATCGCCGGGATCATTGCGCGCGATGATCTGAACGTCGCCGGCGACTTCGCCATCGGCCACTACACGCACGAGAAAAACCCCGTCACCGCCCGCGCGGCACTGACCACGCTCGACATCATCGAGGACGAAGGCCTTGTCGACCGCTCCGCCACCCTTGGCACCCATGCGCAGAACCGCCTGAAGGACGCGCTTCACGATCATCCCCATGTCGGCGACATCCGCGGTCGCGGCCTCATGTTCGGGGTCGAGATCGTCACCGACCGCGACACCCGCACCCCCGATCCCGACCGCGCAGAACGCATCTACTATGCCTGCCTCGACAAAGGCCTCAGCTTCAAGATCAGCGCAGGCAGCGTCCTCACCCTGTCGCCCCCGCTCGTCATCAGCCAAGCCGATCTCGACACCGCGCTCTCAATCGTCATCGACGCGATCCGGACCACTGTGTGAGCACAACCGTCCTACTGATCGTCCTTCTCGCCGCGCTGCTCCATGCGCTCTGGAACGCGCTGGTCAAAACTTCGGCCGACCGGGCGATCACGCTTGGGCTGGTCGCAACGGGCCACTGCCTGCCCGCACTGGCCTTAATGCCCTTCGTCCCCATGCCCGCGATCGAGGCGTTTCCCTTTATCATTGCCTCCACCGTGATCCACTGGGCCTATTACTATTTCCTGAATGTCTCCTACCGCTTTGGCGATCTGTCCCTGATCTACCCCATCGCCCGCGGCACCGCCCCGGTGATGGTCGCCTTGGGCGCCATGGTCTGGGCGGACGAGGCCCTGTCCCTCTGGGCATGGATCGGAATTCTGACGGTATCCGCCGGGATCATGGTACTTGCTGCCATCCGGCACGCCGACAAGCGCGGGATCGGTGCGGCACTTGCCACCTCTGCCATCATCGCCGCCTATTCGGTGGTTGATGGCATCGGCATTCGCGTCTCTGGCACACCCATCGGCTATGTCGTCTGGCTGTTTGCAGCCGAGATTTGCGTGGCCGTCTTCGTCATCGCCACCCGGTTCGACCGCGCCCGCAACATCAGCCAACGCGCGCTTGTGCTTGGACTGTCTGGCGGCGTCATCTCCGGCCTCGCCTATGGACTGGCCCTCTTCGCCAAAACACTGGCCCCCATCGGCATCGTGTCAGCGGTGCGCGAAACCTCCGTGATCTTTGCCGCTTTGATCGGCGTCTACTGGCTCGGCGAAGGACCGGCCAAGCGCAGGCTAGTCGCGGCCAGCATCGTGGCAATTGGCGTTATCATTCTGGCCCTGTCCTGATCTTCTCTGGTTCAAAAATACTTCGGGGTTTGGGGCAGAGCCCCAATGTTTCGGTCATCCGAAACACGATGATGCGTCACCGCATCATCTGACCGAAAACTCAGGGCTTGCGGAAAATCCGGGTCGACCGAAACATGTCTTCCAACGCTTCGATCCGCGCACGCGCGCTGTCGGACACGCGGGTCTGAACCTCGGCAATCAACGCCTCGATAATCAGGTTGATCGCCAGCGTCGAATCCCAGCTTGACGGCACCTCGATCATCGCATTCACCACGTGATCCGCCAGCCGCGAAATCGGTGATCCCCATTGATCCGTAAACAGGATGATCTCGGCGTCGCGCTCCTTGGCGAGTTCCGCCAGACGCTCCAGATCCCGTTCATACCGCCGGATGTCGAACAAGATCAGAACTGATGCGCGGTCCATATCCAGAATGTACTGCGGCCAGACATTGGGCGACGCCCCCAGCAATGTCACCGCAGGGCGGATGATCTGAAGGTGGTTGAAGAAGTAATCCGCATTCGACCGCGTGATCCGGCCACCGGACAGGTACACCGGCCTTTGCCGATCCGCGAGAAGCCCGGCGATGGCATCCAGCGTACCCGGCTCCAGCCGATCAATCGTGCGGCTCAGATTGTCGAACACCGCCTCAGCAAAAGCCGTGAACGCCGCCGATCCGGGCTTGGTATCCCCCCACCCTTCGCGCTTGCGAATGGGTGTCTTGAACTGCTCGGACGCCTCGTCCCGCATGGCTGCCTGCAATTCCGGGAATCCGTCGAACCCCAGCTTGCGCGCCAGCCGGATCACAGTCGGTGTGGACACTCCCGCCGCTTCGGCAATTCGGGTGATAGATTGCAACCCTCCCACAGGGTAATCGCGCATGAGAACGCTGGACAATTGCCGCTCTGCTGGCGTCAGAGCACCAGCCTGATCGTGCAGCCTGTCCTTGACCGAAAGCGGCTTCGCCATCCCGTGATGCCTTTTGTAGCAATCGCTACATTGATACTCATCTTGGTACAATAATCAACGAAATTGTCTTGACAGAGTCAAAGCCCAAAACCCTTAATGGCCCCGTGAGCACACACAACCATCATACGATTCTGGGCCCGAACGATGGCCCCGCTGCCGAGGTGATCAACACTCAGGGCACAGCGTCCATCTGTCTTGTTTGCGAACACGCCAGCGCGTTTATCCCCGCGTCGCTTGCCAATCTGGGCGTCGCCCTGGAACACCGACACAGCCATGCCGCATGGGACATCGGCGGTCTTGATTTGGCCAAAGCCCTGTCGGAAAAGCTCGATGCACCGCTGGTCGCCTCACGCGTCTCGCGTTTGGTGTACGACTGCAACCGCCCGCCCAGCGCGCCCGGTGCGTTTCCCGAACGGTCCGAGGTGATTGACGTGCCCGGCAATGTCGGCCTTGATGACACCGCCCGCGCCGCCCGCGTGACCGAGGTATACGACCCCTTCCGCATGCTACTCAAAACCACGCTTGACGCGTTCTCAACCCCTCCGGCGCTTGTGACAATCCACACCTTCACGCCCACTTGGTTCGGTCAGCCCCGGTCCGTTGAACTTGGCCTGCTGCACGATGCCGACGACCGGCTCGCCCGCGCGATGATGGCCACCCGTCCAGATGGTCTCGATGCCCAACTGAACGCGCCCTATTCCGTCACCGATGGCGTCACCCACACGCTGCGCGAACACGCGATCCCGCGTGGACTGCAAAATGTGATGATCGAAGTCCGCAACGATCTGGTCTCGGACGCGGCGGGTGTTGCCCGGTTTGCCGATATCCTGAGCACCATGCTGATCAAAGCCCTTGCGACGCAGGAGGCGCTATGATCCGCGCGCTTCAGGCCTATGTCGGAGTGATCGACCCGTTCAACCGCATGATCGGACGGATTGTGATGTACGGCATCTTCGTGATGATGGGAATCCTGATCTGGTCCTCCATCAGCAAGGTGTTCCTTGTGCCGTCGCTCTGGACGCTCGAAATGGCCCAGTTCGCGATGGTCGCCTACTACATCCTTGGCGGCCCGTATTCGATCCAGATGGGGTCGAACGTGCGGATGGACCTGATCTATGGCGAAATGAGCGACCGTCGCAAAGCCGCGATTGACGCAGTGACCGTGATCTTCCTGCTCATCTACCTGGGCTTCCTGCTCTACGGCGGGATCGCCTCGACGGCCTACTCATTGGGCTATTTCGGATCGGAACCAATCAGTTTCTTCGCGGGCCTTGCAACGGGCAGCGAAGAGCTTGGCTTCCTTGAACGCAGCCCGACATCGTGGAGGCCTTATCTCTGGCCGATCAAGGTCATCATGGTGATCGGCATCTTCCTGATGCTGCTGCAGGTGCTCTGCGAACTGGCCAAGGACATCCTGCGCCTCAAGGGACATGACATGGGGGCCAAGGTCTGATGCCGTATGAACTGATTGCGGCACTCATGTTCTCGACCATGATGCTGATGCTTCTCACTGGGCAGCGCGTGTTTGGCGCTATCGGCTTTGTGGCTGTCGTTGCCGCGTTCTTCCTTTGGGGCGACCGGGGTGGATATGACCTCGGCTTCTCGGCGGCGATGAAGCTGATGAAATGGTATCCGTTGCTGACCCTTCCGATGTTCATCTTCATGGGCTATGTCCTGTCGGAAAGCCGCATCGCGGATGACCTTTACAAGATGTTCCACGTGTGGATGGGCGGCCTCTCCGGTGGCCTTGCCGTGGGCACAATCGGACTGATGGTCCTGATCTCTGCCATGAATGGCCTCAGCGTTGCGGGCATGGCCATCGGGGCAACCATCGCGCTACCCGAACTCTTGAGGCGAGGATACGACAAACGAATGGTCACGGGGGTGATCCAGGCCGGGTCATCATTGGGCATCCTTGTGCCGCCGTCGGTGGTGCTGGTCCTCTACGCGATGATCGCCCGTCAGCCGGTTGGCCAGCTCTGGCTCGCCGGTGTGATCCCCGGCCTGATGATGGCGACCATGTTCGTCCTCTACATCGTGATCCGCTGCAAACTGAACCCAGCCCTTGGCCCGGTCCTCCCGGCAGCCGAACGCGACATCCCCCGCGCCGAAAAGCTGCGCCTCCTGCGCGCCGGGCTTTTGCCGCTGGCGATTTTCTTCATCATGATGGTCCCCTTCGTGAACGGCTGGACATCGCTGGTCGAAAGCTCTGCCATCGGGGCCATCGCCGCCTTTATGGCCGCTGTCCTGAAGGGCCGCATGACCCGCGAGGTGTTCGAGAACTCGGTCCGCAACACGCTCGGTATCTCCTGCATGTTCATGTGGATCATCCTCGCCGCACTGGCCTTTGGCGCGGTGTTCGACGGTCTGGGGGCGGTTAAGGCCATCGAGAACCTGTTCACCGATCAGCTTGGCCTCAGCCCGTGGGTGATCCTGATCCTGATGCAGCTTAGCTTCATCGTCATGGGCACGTTCCTTGACGACACCGCGATGCTGGTGATCGTTGCGCCACTCTACGTCCCGTTGGTGGGCGCGCTGGGCTTTGACCTGATCTGGTATGGTATCCTCTACACCATCACGACCCAGATCGCCTACATGACACCGCCCTTCGGCTATAACCTCTTCCTGATGCGCGCGATGGCCCCACCCGAAATCGGCCTGCGCGACATCTACGCGTCGATCATCCCCTTCGTTCTGGTGATGGTTGCCGCCCTCGCCATCATCATGGCCTTCCCACAGATCGCCCTTTGGCTGCCGGAATACGTGTATGGCAAATAACCACAATCAAGACTCCGCCAACGGAGCGTCGAACCCCAACCCAACCGAGAGGATATGACATGACCACCAGACGTAAGTTCCTGAAAACCGCCGGGATCGGTGCCGCGGCAAGCCTTGCTGCCCCCGCCGTTGTCAAAGCGCAATCCGGCATCACGTGGCGCTTCCAGACCTATGCGGGCGCCGCTCTGGGCGAGCATGTGACCAAGCCGGTCATCGACTACATCAACGCAAACGCCAACGGCGAACTCACGGTCGAGCTGTTCTATGCTGACCAGATCGTACCCACGGGCGAGCTGTTCCAGGCGCTTCAGCGCGGCACCATCGACGGCGTGCACTCGGACGACGACTCCATGGCGTCCCCCACCCCGCTGCGCCAGTTCGGCGGTTACTTCCCGTTTGCCACAAAGCACATCCTCGATGTGCCGGTGCTCTTCAACCAGTACGGCCTCAAGGAAATCTGGAAAGAAGAGTACAACAAGGTCGGCGTGAAATGGATCTCGGCCGCAGGTCAGGATCCGTGCAACTTCAACACCACCAAGGAAATCACCTCGGTCGCTGACCTCGACGGTCTGCGCCTCTACACCTTCCCGACCGCCGGTCGCTTCCTGTCCAAGTTCGGCGTTGTCCCTGTGTCCATCCCTTACGAAGATGCCGAAGTTGCAGTGCAGACAGGCGAACTGGACGGCATGGCGTGGTCCGGCATCACCGAAGACTACACCGTGGGCTGGGCCGACGTGACCGATTACTTCCTCACCAACAACATCTCGGGTGCGTGGATCGGATCATGGTTCATCAACCAGCAACGCTGGGCCGACCTGCCGGATCACCTCAAGTCTGTCGTGATGGCTGCGACCGAAGCAGGCCACACCTACCGCAACCAGTGGTACTGGGGTGGCGAAGCGGCCTTGCGCGCCAATGGTGACAAGCTGCAACTGCGTCAGGTTCCGCCAAGCGAATGGGCCGAGGTCGAGAACGCCGCCAAGGAGTTCTGGAACGAGGTTGCCGAGGAAGGCGAGATCCAGCAGAAGATCATCAACATCTTCCGCGAGTACAACAGCGTCATCAACCAGGCGGGCGCACCGTACAACTTCGAATAATCGAGGCACAAAACCTCAAGAAGCGATCCCTTAGGGGGTCGCTTTGACCGTGAATGGAAAGGACACGTCCATGGCCCACATGACACTTGATGACCTGCAAGCCAAAGCCGAAACCGGCGCAATCGACACTGTTCTGGTCTGCATGGTTGACATGCAGGGCCGACTGATGGGCAAACGCTTCCATGTCTCGAACTTCCTCGAGTCCGCATGGAAAGAAACGCATTGCTGCAACTACCTGCTGGCCACCGACCTCGAAATGGCCACACCGGATGGCTACAAATCCACAAGCTGGGCCGCGGGTTACGGCGACTACGTGATGAAACCGGACCTGACCACTCTGCGCCCGATGCCGTGGCTCGAAGGCACGGCGATGGTGCTCTGTGACCTGATCGACCACCACACGCACGAACCAGTGCCGCATTCCCCGCGCCAGGTCCTCAAGGCGCAAATTGCCCGTCTTGCCGAAATGGGCCTGACCCCGATGATGGCGACCGAGTTGGAATTCTTCCTGTTCGAGAAAAGCTACGAGGAAATCCGCAAGAACGGCTATCGCACCCTGACCCCGATCAGCGGCTATAACGAAGACTACAACATCCTCCAGACCACCCGCGAAGAACACGTGATGCGGCCGATCCGCAACCACCTCGTGGCTGCCGGTGTGCCTGTCGAGAACACCAAGGGCGAAGCCGAAGCCGGTCAGGAAGAGCTGAACATCCACTATGCCGACGCACTTGCCTGCGCCGACAACCACACGATCGCCAAACACGCGGTCAAGGACATCGCCAACATGCACGGCCATGCGGCCAGCTTCCTGCCGAAATGGCACCACACCCGTGTCGGCAGCGCCGCACATATCCACCAGTCCCTGTTCAAGGGTGACACCAACGTGTTCCACGATGCGGCGGACAAGCTGACCATGTCGGACACGATGAAATCCTATGTCGCGGGCCTGATCAAATATGCCCCCGACATGACATTCTTCCTCGCGCCCTACGTGAACAGCTACAAGCGGTTCCTGCCGGGCACCTTTGCCCCCACCAAGATCGCATGGTCAGTGGACAACCGCACCGCAGGTTACCGGCTTGTGGGCGAGGGGACCAAAGGTGTGCGGATCGAGTGCCGCATCCCCGGAAGCGACATCAACCCCTATCTCGCCTGCGCCGCGCAACTCGCCGCTGGTATCGCCGGGATGGAGGAAAAGCTGTCCCTGGAAGAGCCTGTTTCGGGCGATGTCTACTACATGGACCACATCCCGGAGATCCCTGCCAATCTGCGTGATGCCACCGATGCCCTGCGCACCTCCGCCATGCTCCGCGCGGCCATGGGCGATTTCGTGGTCGACCATTACACCCGGAGCGCCGAGGTGGAACAAGAAGCCTTTGATGCCGTTGTCACCGACTGGGAACTCCAGCGCGGATTTGAAAGAGCCTGAACCATGACCAAGACCGTAGACCTGATCTCCCCGATCGACGGATCGGTGTACCTCACGCGCGAGGTGCTGACCCGCGACGCCGCTTTTGACGCTGCCAAACGCGCCAAGGCCGCCCAATCCGATTGGGCCGCGCGCCCGCTGTCCGAACGCATCGCACTGGTGCGCAAGGCGGGGGACATCATCGGCCAGCAGAAAGACCGTATGGCGACCGAACTGGCGCATCAGATGGGCCGTCCCGTCCGCTATGGCGGCGAATATGGCGGCTTTAACGAACGCCTGACCTACATGGCCGATGTCGCCGCAGAGTCGCTCGCGCCCATGCAGATCGAAGACAGCGACGCGTTCCGCCGCCTGATCAAGCGTACCCCCTGGGGCACCGTTCTGGTCATCGCACCGTGGAACTACCCCTACATGACCGCGATCAACACCGTGGCCCCCGCCCTCATCGCGGGCAATACCGTGATCCTGAAGCATGCCGGCCAGACGCTCGCCGTGGGTGAACACCTTGCCGAAGCCTTCCACGCGGCGGGCGTGCCCGAAGACGTGTTCCAGAACCTCGTCCTCGACCACGACACCACCTCTGCGCTGCTCTCGGAACGCGCAGTGGATTTCGTCAACTTTACCGGCTCGGTCGGCGGTGGTCAGGCCATCGAACGCGCGGCAGCGGGCACCTTCATCCCCGTCTCGACCGAGCTTGGCGGCAAAGACCCCGGCTATGCCCGCGCCGACGCCAATCTCGACGCGGCTATCGAAACACTGCTTGATGGCGCGATGTTCAACTCTGGCCAGTGCTGCTGTGGGATCGAACGCATCTATGTCCACGAAAGCCTGTACGACAAGTTCGTCGAAAAAGCGGTCGCTTGGGTCAACGCGCAGAAACTCGGCAACCCGCTGGACCCCGACACCACAATGGGCCCGATGGCCAATGTCCGTTTCGCCAAGGAAGTCCGCGCCCAGATCGAAGAGGCGCTGGCCGATGGCGCAAAAGCGCATATCGACACCATGCCAGCCGACGATGGCGGCGCGTACCTGACACCGCAGATCCTGACCCATGTCACCCACAAGATGCGCGTCATGCGCGACGAAAGCTTTGGCCCTGTTGTCGGCATCATGCCGGTCAAAGATGACGAGGAAGCCATCGCGCTGATGAATGACAGCCAGTTCGGCCTCACCGCCTCAATCTGGTCCGCCAACACCGCCGCCGCAGAAGCCATTGGCGACCGCGTTGAGACCGGCACCGTTTTCCTCAACCGCTGTGACTACCTCGACCCTGCGCTCTGCTGGACCGGCTGCAAGGACACCGGACGCGGGCAAGGTCTGTCAAAACTGGCGTATCAGGCCCTGACACGCCCCAAATCCTACCATCTCAAGAAGGCATAAGCCGATGTCGCCTAAAGCAAACTGGTCCTACCCCACCGCCATCCGTTTCGGCGCGGGCCGCATCTCGGAAATCGCCGAGGCGTGCCTTGCCGCTGGCATCTCCAAACCGCTCCTCGTCACCGACCGGGGCCTCGCGGATATGGAGATCACCACCAAAACCCTGAACCTTGTCGAACAGGCGGGTCTGGGCCGCGCGATGTTCTCCGATGTCGATCCCAACCCGAACGAAAAGAACGTAGAAGAAGGTCTCAAAGTCTACCGCGAAGGCGGCTTTGACGGCGTCATCGCCTTTGGCGGCGGCTCTGGTCTCGACCTCGCCAAGACGCTTGCCTTCATGGCAGGCCAGTCCCGCCCGCTCTGGGATTTCGAGGACATTGGCGATTGGTGGACGCGCGCCGACCCTGCTGGCATCCACCCCATCGTCGCGGTGCCGACCACCGCTGGCACCGGATCCGAAGTGGGCCGCGCCAGCGTTATCACCAATTCGGAAACACACGAGAAGAAGATCATCTTCCACCCCAAGATGCTTCCCGCCGTGGTGATCTGCGACCCCGAACTCACCGTGGGCATGCCCAAGTTCATCACCGCAGGCACCGGGCTTGATGCCTTCGCGCACTGTGTCGAGGCTTATTCAAGCCCGCATTACCACCCGATGAGCCAGGGCATCGCTCTCGAAGGCATGCGCCTTGTCGTCGACAACCTGCCCCGCGCCTATGCCGACGGCACCAACATCGAAGCCCGCGCGAACATGATGAGCGCCGCCGCCATGGGCGCGACCGCCTTCCAGAAGGGCCTCGGCGCGATCCATGCTCTGAGCCACCCCATCGGCGCGCATCACCACACCCACCACGGCACCACGAATGCCGTCTTCATGCCCACCGTGCTCAAGTTGAACGCCGACGCCATCCGCGACCGCTTTGACCGGGCGGCGGGCTATCTTGGCATCGACGGCGGCTTCGACGGCTTCTGCGCCTTTGTCGATCAGTTCAACGCGGGCTTCGCGATCCCGAAAACGCTCACCGATCTGGGTGTGAAGGATGCGAACCTCGATGTGCTCGTCCGCGATGCGCTCAACGACCCGTCAACCGGCGGCAACCCGGTCACCATGACCGAGGCCAACACGCGGGCGTTGTTCGAGTCGGTGTTGTAAGCAGCAAAAAAGCACCCGCATCAATTTGCAATTGAACGCGGGTGCACACGTGGTTAAACACGCGTCATGGTTGATTTCAGGTCGAGCATGCCGCCTACGCTTTACATTTTTCTCGATGAAGGCGGTAACTTTGATTTTTCTGCAAGAGGTTCAAAGTACTTTACTCTGACATGCGTCAGTCTATTCAGGCCGTTCCATCTCAATACAAAGCTGGACACATACAAATACGATCTACTGGAACATCGGATCCATCCAAGACTCGACCTTGAGTGTTTCCACTGTGCCAATGACAACCGTCATGTAAAAGCGAGTTATTGTCAAATCTGGTGCCCAAGCGATCATCATGCGGCGGTTAGCTGCTGGTTTATTGGCTTGATGCCGTTGACGAAATCGACGCCCTGGATGACGTCGGCGAGATGAACGAAGCCGCGCAGCTTGCGCCAGCT
>NZ_JAEPMO010000233.1 GCF_017643905.1 Marivita sp. | reverse complement strand
TGGCGTCCGCGTCAGCTGCGGTGCCGATGATACCGACGACGGACATGTCGCTGGCCACAGGCGGCCGAGGCTCATTGTCGATCCGCTGGATCGACAGGCCAAAGGTAGGATCAGACATGGGGGATGTCCTTTGCATGGATGGCACCCGACGGGCGCTATGGAGGGTTGGAATTGGGCTTGCACGCAGGTGCTGCTGCATCTGCGTGTCGAAAAGCCGTCACGCCGTCGAAAAGCCGACGATCAAAGATCCAGGGACGGATCAGTGCCGCGCGACAAACCGGGTGAGACCGTTGTCATGTCTGTCGCGCTACGGATCAGCCCGTCCGAATGGCGGCACCGCGCTCTGCGGTGACAAAGCCATTGGCTTCGAGATAGGCGAGCCCTTCGGTGACATCCGCGCTGGTCAGGTCCACGTCTTCCGCAAGGGTCAGCATCAGCAGGAAGTCGGCAACCACCGGGTCAGTGGTCTCGGCGATCCGCAGCGCGATGCGCTCGGCGCGGGTGAAGCGACGCAGGAAGTTGAGGCGCGAGATCACCGTGACAGGCGCGGGCGGCGGGGATGCTGCGGCTGCAACGGGTACTGGGGCCTCAAACTTGCGGCCGTTTTTGACAAAGCCCGGTTCAACCGCGTCCGGCACCTGAACATACTCTCCGTGCAGCTCGGGGTGAATGCGGCCCTCAAGGGTGTCCAGCACCTCGATGACGGTGTCGTTCACGACTTTTGCAAACTTGCTCATGGAATTCCCCTTTACAGGATCAGCGCGTATTGAAGGATGATCAGCCCGTCGCCACCGAGGCCATGACCTGTGGCCGTGCCGAACTGATAGCCGGACCCGCCACCACCACCTGCGTTGCCGCCATTGCCTCCGGCGCAATACTGACCTGCGCCACCGCCGCCGCCGAGGACACCTCCATTACCGGCCAGCATGTAGGCGTAGGTCGCCCCTGACGAATAGGGTGAGGCCGATCCACCGCCGGCACCCGGACCGCCATTACCGGCATTGGTGCCGGCACGATCGGAGGACTGGCTCGACATGGCATTTCCGCCACCGCCACCCCCGCCGAGCAGGACTGTGTTTGGCTCGAAGAGGGCGCTGCCACCGCCATCTCCGGCGGGCGTCATCGCGCAGGCTGCGTTGGAATAATTGGTGGAGCTTGCCCCCCGGCCTCCCGCACCGAGCAGACCGGAGCCACCGCTGCCGCCAAAGCTCTGATTGGCGCTGGAGTTCATCGCACTGGTGCCACGACTGGCAGTGCCAGCCCCGCCGACCGAGGCGTTGGCAATCTCGGGCATGGTGCCCGGAAAGCAGATCGAGGCCCCGCCACCGCCAGAGCGGGTGAACCCGTCCCCGCCGTTGAAGCCATCAATATGCCCATCGGGATGCGGTGCTGAGGCGCCACCGCCACCGCTGCCGCTGTTCGATACGATCTCGCCGATACCACCAGTACCACCACGGCGATTGATATCCCCGCCGACACCGATCCCGCCAAGGCCCAGACCTGACGCGCCTTGATTTTCGGCGCTGTTGAAGCCGCTATTCCCGCCGGTTGCGGATAGAAAGGCCCCAAAGGAGGATGTGCCTCCGGTGCCATCGTGAAAGCGCGACCCAGCACCGACGATGATTGGCACGGTACTGACGGTGGTGAGCTCAAAGATCGGAATCTCGGACATGGCGAGTCCACCACCGCCTCCGCCATGACCGTTTCCGGTGGCTGCGGTGGACAAGCCACAGGCACCTCCGCCGCCCCAGACACGCACCAGAAGCGGCACATTGGGATCGATTGTCTCTGGAACGACCCAATCGAACGTGCCTGCCACGTTGAACATCTTGATCTGGTTGCGTGGACCCACGCCATTGCCCCCGAGCCGCGAAAGCGCCGGGTTGTAAATTGTCCGCATGTCGCGTCCTTTCGTGTTCAGTTAGATCAGCGCAGAGATGCCCCAGGCGGTCAGGGCGACCGTGTCGGTATCGGCCTGCGCGTAAAGCCGGTCGCCGGGGCCAAGGATCAGTGCCGTGCGATAAATGATCCCGCCGGGGTTCAGCGCGACGGCGTGTTCGAAGATGTGCCTGGGCTCGAGCACGATATCGATGGTGGCTGTCGCTGCAGCAGCGCCGCCGCTGAACGACACCGTTGGGGCCTCGGAGAAGCCTTTGCCCGGGTTGGTCAGCGTCAGGCTCAGCACGGCAAAGGTCAGCACGAAGGTCGCGCCAGAGCCTAACCCGCCCGTCACCGGTGCAGGGCTGTCGGGGAGAACTCCGTAATCGCCCCCGGAGGTCAGCTCAGCCGCTTGGATGGCGCCCGCGCCGTCCACGTCGGTGACGATGATCACGGCCGCTGTCTGATCCGGCACCGCGACCGAAAGCGCGTCGCCGACGGCATAGCCGGTGCCAGCGTCCACCAGCGTCACGCTGTCCGCAATCATGCGGGCTGTGGCCGTGGCCCCAGTACCGCCGCCACCCTCGAGTGTGACGTCGGGGATGGCGACATAGCTGGCACCGCCGTTTGTCACCGCAAGCCCGGTCACCCCCACCGCCTCGCGCGAAGCCGCGTAGAGCGTCATGGTGGCGATGTCGGCGCCGGTGTTCCCGGCGTTGATGTTGAAGGTTGTCCGCCGCCCGGTGGGGATGGTCAGGGCCTCCACCGCCGTGTCCGCGGCACTCATTTGGTTTGCAAGGATGCTCATGGGCCTGGTCCTCAGAGTTGATTGAAGAAGAAGGAGGTGGCGGTCAGGCCGGAGGCGGTCGCCACGGCTGCCAGCGCCGTCTCGGTGACCTCGGCCACAGCGCCCTCGGTGGTTGCTGCCACCGCCGCCAGAACCGCGTCCCGCTCGGTCGCGATAGCTACAAGTGCCGCGCCCTGCGCCTCCGCGATCGGTGGCAAGGCTGCCGTACCTGCCGCGTTGATGCCACTGATGTGATTTACCAGTGCCGCATCCGCCGCTGCCAGCGCAGCCGCAATGGCCTGCAAGGCGTTGTCCCGAGACGTCGCGACCTCAACAGAGACCGCAGCGCGCTGTTCCTCGCCGAGCATCTCCACCTCGATGGCGGTGGTCTTGCCCGCGATGCGTTCAAGGGCCGTGCCCAGCATCGCGAGGTCTTCGGCCGTGGCCGTCTCCGAGGACGCCAGCGCCTCGATCTTGGTCTTGAGGGCGCTTAGCGCCCCCCGCAGCAGGATGTCTGTCATGGGGTCCTCTATGTGTCGTATCAAATTCGGGTGTTGCGCGTGGGCGGCGCTGCATGTCCTGCAATGGGGTGACGTGGCACGCAGGTCTCCACGTCCGCGCCGTCACAGTTTCAGTCCGATGAAGTCGTGGACCCAGCGCCGTCGGGTTTCGGCTATCTGAGCCGTGACGTCCGCGTCAGCCGCAACCAGCGTGACGCGCAGCCGCTCGATATCCGCCTGCATCGTGTTGTCAGGATGGGGGAGCGGGTAGCCCCTCCCGGAGGTGCGCTCGTCCCGGTTCACGCCGTCGGCCATGCCTCACCTCACTTGAGAATGGCGCGCAGGGCGCTCACAAAAGGCCGCGCTGCGGGGGTGCCCGATAGCGCGATCTTGATGCGGGTCACGTTGGCGGCCCCCACACCGGCAAGCCCGGACCCAACATAGTGCCGCTCCTCACCGCCGTTCTCGATCGGCTGCCCGCTCTCCAGCGTCAGTTCACTCCAGCCGGTGTCGGTCTCGGCAAATACCGCCACACCGGCCCCGGGCGGGATCAGCGTGTCGAGATAGACCGAGACATCAAACGTCGCTGCCGCCGGGATTGCCCGGCTGACATACTCCGCCTCGGAGGCCAGCGCGCCGTTCAGCACCTGCACACCGGGGAAGAGAACCGGTGTGAACCGCTCCGAGCCCGAGAGCACCGCCTCCACGCTCAGCCTGTCCGAGACGCGCGCCGCCAGATTGAGCGCAGCGCCTTCCGTCATGCGGAACACCTGGCCCCCACTGTCGCGCAGCACGAAGGTCACATCGGTCTCGGACGACATGCGCGCCACACCCGCCAGCGCGATGAAGTCGGTGCTCTGCGAGACCGTGATCTCCCCAAGCGCCACCGTCCGTGTGGTTTGCGTAAAGCGCGCCGCCAGCAGCCGGAACTTCAGGTCCCGCTCCTGATGCGGGGTCCAGGTCGAGGCGTTGGAGGAGGACAGCAGCACGCCGATCCGGTAGGGCTGCGCTGTTACCCAGGTTTCCGTCTCGGCGTCATACTTGCCCAGCTCCGCCACCCGCAGGGCGTGGTTCGGATCATCGGTCAGAAACACCAGCGCGTATTCGCGCCCCGCCCGCAGCAAGGTCGGA
>NZ_JAEPMO010000137.1 GCF_017643905.1 Marivita sp. | reverse complement strand
TGAGCGCTTTTCAGGAAGCGGCGGGCTGCTCCATGGAGTTCAAGGCGAACCCGGAAATCGAAGCGTTGAACGCGCAGATCAAGGGCAACCCGGACCTGCCGCCGCTGGCAGAGCGCCTTCCGTCGGAACCTCTGGTTGTTGTTCCCTATGACAGCATCGGTCAGTACGGTGGCGAACTGAACGCTTTGTCCAACGCGACAGAAGCGGGCACATCCGACTTCCTGTCGGTGCGTCACGTCAACCTCGTGCGCTATTCCGATGATCTTCAGACCATCGTTCCCAACATCGCCAAGTCGTGGTCCTGGAACGACGATTACACCCAGCTGACATTCACGCTGCGCGAAGGCCACAAGTGGTCTGACGGCGCGCCGTTTACCTCGGCGGACGTGAAGTTCTGGCATGACAACATCATGCTCGACACCAATATCTTCGAGCAGGTGCGCGACTACGTGACTGTCGGTGGCGAGACCATGACGGTCGACACGCCGGACGATGTGACGGTGGTCTTCAACCTGCCCGCGCCGAAGCCCGGTCTGCTGACCCACTTCGCGACATCCTATGCGCAGGGCTTCCAGCCCAAGCATTTCCTTGGCCAGTTCCACCCGGACATCAACCCAGACGCCGACAGCTATGCGCAGTCGCTGGGCTTTGAGAATGGCTACGACGCGATCCTTGCTTACTACGGAAACTCGGACTGGACGGACACTCCGTCGCCGATGCTGTCGCGTGCCGACATCGTTGACGGCCTGCCCAAGGCGACCGTGCCGACGCTGGAATCGCACATCTACATCACCGACACGACCGAAGGCCGGAAACTGGTTGCGAACCCTTATTTCCACCAAGTCGACACCACCGGTCAGCAGCTTCCCTACATCTCGACGCAGGACGAGCTGTACATCAACGACAACGAAGTGCGGATCCTCAAGCTGGTGAACGGCGAAGTGGATTACAAATCGCAGTCCGTGCGTCTTGAATCCGCACCGCTGCTTCTGGAAAACCAGGAGAAGGGCAACTACTCGATCCAGCTCAAGCCGACGGTCGGCATGCCGGCGTTCAGCTTCAACTTCACCATCGAAGACGAAGCCAAGCGCGCGCTCTACAACGACATCCGCTTCCGCGAAGCCATGTCGATCGCCATCAACCGCGACGAGCTGAACGAAATCGCGTATTTCGGTCAGGGTACACCGAGCCAGATCGCACCGTTCAACCCGGCACCGGATTTCGTTGATCCGAGCTGGGAAAGCTACAAGGCCGAGTTCGATCCGGACACCGCCAAAGCGCTGCTGGACGAGATCGGCATGGTCGACACCGATGGTGACGGTTTCCGCGAGCTGCCCAACGGCGAAAAGATCACTCTGAACCTGCAATTCTCGACACAGGGTATTGCCGGTGCCGTGGTCGAACTCGTCGGTCAGAACTGGGCCGATGTGGGCGTCCAGACGCAGGTCAAGGAAGTGACGCCGGATGAATATCGCTCGGCACAATCCGCCAACAACCTCGATGTGGGTCTGTGGCAGTATGGTGCACCGCTGGCGATTCACCTGGGCCTCAACAGCTTCTTCCGTCCGCCGTTCGGAACCTACTTCGAACACCGCACCGGGATGCTCTGGGCGGAATGGCTGGACAGCAATGGCGCGTCTGGCGTTGAGCCGCCGGAATGGGCCAAGAAACTGGCTGCCGATATCGACGCGTTCCAGTCGGCAGTGCCGGGTACTGACGCATCCAACGAGCTGGGCGCAGGTCTGGTCGAGAACTTTGTGAGCAACCTGGTCATGATCGGCACGGTGAAAGCACCTGAACCGATCTATGCCAGCAAGAACCTCAAGAACTTCACCGAGTTCAAGACCTGGTCCTATGAATACTACCGGACCTATCCGTACCGCGCGACACAGTGGTGGCTGGACGAATAAGGTCTGCTGATCCTGATGCGGGCGGTCTGTGCCGCCCGCATCCTTTCTCAAGAATGACGGCGGCCTGACCGACACACCGGATCAACCGGGGGCGCAGACGCCATGCAGGGGCATGCTTCATGTTGAATTTTGCGCGCTTTGTGGTGACACGCGCCGTGCTTGCAATGATCACGCTGATCATTGTCTCGCTGGTGGTGTTCTCGCTCATGGAGCTTGTGCCGGGCGATTGCGCAGAGCGCTACCTTGCCTTCAAGAACACCCAAGGGTCCGGGATCTCTGCCGCCGATATAGAAAACGAGCGCATCCGTCTGGGTCTGGACAGGCCGTTCCTCGAACGCTGGGGCAAGTGGATCGTCAATGCGTTCCAAGGTGAATTCGGCGATAGCTGTATCTTGCGTGTGGATATCGCCCAGCTGCTTGGTGACAAGTTCTGGATCTCGCTGGGGCTGTGTCTTGCGTCGCTGCTGTTGGCTTATTCGATTGCCTTGCCCGTCGGGATCATCGCTGCTGCCTCTGACAATGCGATCCTGAACAATTCGCTGCGCCTGTTCAGCTATCTTGGCCTTGCAATGCCGAACTTCCTGCTGGCTTTGATGATTATGTTGTTCTCGACCGTCTACTTCGGGGACACGTTGACGGGCTTGTTTTCCGCCGAATACAGGGACGCACCGTGGAGCGTAGACCGGGTTCTGGATCTGCTCAGCAATGCGTGGCTGCCCATTTTCATCCTCGGCTGGTCGGCCACCGCCTTTGCGTTGCAGACCGTGCGCGCGCTCATGTCTGATGAAATCGGCAAGCTTTATGTCACCGCGGCATCGGCGCGGGGGGTACACGGGCGCAAGCTGCTGTGGAATTATCCGGCGCGTCACGCGCTGGGACCGATCGTCAACAGCCTTGGCTTTGACCTCAACCGTATCTTCAACGAGTTGCCCATTGTGGCGCTGATCCTGACGTTGACTGAAGCCGGGTCGCTTTTGATCGAGGCACTGGCGCGGTCGAACGACCAGCAATTGGCCGGGGCCATCATCTTCCTTCTCACCGCGTCCATCGTGACGCTCAATTTCCTGACGGACGTGTTGCTGGCGGTGCTTGACCCGCGTGTCCGCAAGAGCATCGTGAGGTGACGCCATGACGACGACACCCGATCCCATGAAGCCCAATCTGGCACAGACCACCGGTCCGCATGTTCAGGTGGTGGAAACCGACGCGTCGGTCGAACGCCGGTCGAAAGAGGCCTATTTCACCGCATCGCAGGGCCAGCTGATCTGGGCACGGTTCAAGAAACAGCGCGCTGCGATGATCGCGGCAAGTGTTCTGTTGTTTCTGGTCCTGTCGGGCATCTTTGCGCCGTTCCTGTCGCCCTACAATCCAACCATTGCGGGCAAGAACGATGAATACACCAACGGCGCGCCGCAGATCCCGATGTTCTGCGATACGAATGGCTGTTCTCTGCGCCCCTTTGTTCATGCGGTTGAACGCGAACGGTCGATGGCGACGAATTTCCGCTGGGTGACGACCATCAACGAAGACGAACGCCACTACATCTACTTCTTCGTCGAAGGGTGGGAGTACAAACTCTTTGGTTTCATCCCGATGGATACACATCTGTTCGGTGCACCGGACGGGTTTGTGCACGTTTTCGGAACCGATGATGCGGGCAAGGACATCTTTTCGCGCACCTTCCATGCCATCTGGACCTCGTTGCAGGTGGGCACCATCGGTGTCTTGATCGCCTTTGTCCTCGCCCTCGTGATTGGGGGGATATCGGGGTATTACGGCGGGTGGATCGACTCTGTATTGCAGATGATCACCGATGCGGTGCGAACGGTGCCGGCCATTCCGCTCTTCATGGCGGTGGCGGCGTTCATGCCACCGGAACTGTCTGCCGAAGAACGGTTCTTCTACATCTCATTGATCCTTGGCCTGATCGGCTGGCCCACACTGGCGCGTCGGGTGCGCACGCACCTGTTGACCGAGCGGAACCAGGAATACGTGCTGGCGGCGCAGCTGTGCGGAGCGTCCTCGGGACACGTGATCCGGCGGCACCTGCTGCCGAGCTTTACCAGCTACATCATCGTCGATCTGGTGATCTCGTTCCCCTACATGGTGTTGTCGGAAACCGCGCTGTCTTTCATCGGTCTTGGCCTCAAGGATCCGGTGAACAGCCTTGGCGTCATGCTTCAGAACGTGACCAGCGCCGATGTGCTTCTCAACTATCAATGGTACTTCATCCCGGTGATCTTTTTCATCGCACTGGTGATGGCGTTCGTGTTTGTCGGTGACGGCTTGCGCGACGCGGCAGACCCCTATTCGGACAATAACAAATGACGGCCCTGATCGACGTACAGAACCTGACACTCAAGTTCCGCACCGACGAGGGGCTGATCACCGCTGTCGACAATGTCAGTTTCTCGCTCAACAAGGGCGAGGTGATGGGACTTGTTGGCGAGTCGGGGTCGGGCAAGTCCGTGACGGCCAAGGCGTTGATGCACCTGAACGCTAAGAACGCGGTCTACACGCCCGAAAGCAAAATCACCCTGCACACCGACAAGGGGCCTGTGGACGTGTTGTCCCTGCGCACCCCGCGCGAGTTGAACATCGTGCGCGGTGGGGCGGTGTCGATGATCTTTCAGGAACCGATGGCCAGCTTCGCCCCGGCCATCACCATCGGCAAGCAGATGGTCGAACAACTACAATTGCACGGCGATTACAGCAACGAAAAGGCCAAGCGCTGGTCCATCGAAATGCTGGATCGTGTCGGCATTTCGGACGCGGCCAAGCGGTTTGACCAATACGCGTTCGAGCTGTCCGGCGGGATGCGCCAGCGTGCGATGATCGCGATGGCGCTGTCGACGCAGCCGAAACTGCTGATCGCGGATGAACCGACAACGGCGCTGGACGTGACCATTCAGGCGCAGGTGATCGACCTGATGAAAGACTTGGTGGCCGAGTTTCATATGGGGATCGTGTTCATCACCCACGACCTTGGCGTGGTGGCACAGACCGCCGACAAGGTGAACGTCATGTATCTGGGTCGCATGATCGAAGAAGGCCCGGTGCGCGAGGTCATTCGCAATCCGAAACACCCCTACACCCAAGGTCTGCTGGCCGCGCTGCCCAAGCTGGACGATCTGGATTCGCCCCTGACGCCCGTGCCCGGTGACATCCCGTCGCCGCTTGAACGCCCCACGGGATGTGTGTTCCACACCCGCTGCTCCAAGGTGGTGGGCGATGTGTGCAAGGCGGTTGAACCTGCCGAACGACGGATCGACGCAACCCACAAGGTATCCTGCCACATCTACGACGAGGTGCCCGCATGAGCGATGTTCTGATCCGGGCCAAAGGGCTGTCCGTCGGCTTTCCCATCGGCGGCGGACTGTTCAACAAGCAGATCCTCAAGGCGGTGGACAACGTGTCCCTCGACATCGAAAAGGGGTCGTTCTTTGGCCTTGTCGGGGAAAGCGGGTCCGGCAAGACGACGCTGGGACGTGCCCTTCTCAAGGCCGCGCCGATCACTGCAGGCGGGGCGCATTACAGCGATGGCGAGGTCGATTACGATCTTGAGAAGATCACCAAGGACCAGCTCAGGGATTACCGCAAACGCGCGCAGCTGATCTTTCAGGACCCCTACGCCGCGCTCAGCCCGCGCATGACCGTGCGCGACATCATTGCGGAACCGCTTGAGGTGATGAAGCTGACGAAGAACCGGCAGGAAACAGATGCCCGCGTGCGCGAGATCGCGGCGAAGTGCCGCTTGAACCTTGAACACCTGCGGCGATTTCCCCACGCGTTTTCCGGGGGGCAGCGGCAGCGCATTTCGATTGCTCGGGCGTTGGTTTCGGCACCGAAGTTCATCGTGGCGGATGAAAGCGTCGCGGCGCTGGACGTGTCGATTCAGGCGGATGTGCTGAACCTGCTCAAGCAAATCCAGTCGGACATGGGCCTGACGTTCCTGTTCATCAGCCATGACCTGTCGGTGGTGGCGCATACCTGCGACCACGTCGCGGTCATGTATCTGGGCCGGTTGGTGGAAACGGCGCCGACGCGCAAACTTTTCACGGCACCCCGCCACCCGTACACCAAGGCGCTCTTCTCGGCGATCCCGTCGCTTGACCCGGATGACCGGGGATCGGCGCAAAAGCTGACAGGGGAAATCCCGTCACCGACCAATCAGCCGTCGGGCTGCAAGTTCCACACGCGCTGTCCATTCGTCTTGGACCATTGCAAGCAGGTCGAACCCAAGCTGGAAACGGATGGTACAGGACATGATGTGGCCTGCCATCGGTGGAAAGAACTGATGGCGCCACAGGCCGCGTGATCAGCTGTCGAGGCTTCGTCGCAACGGCGCGTGTGTCAGTGCACGTCTGAGATCAGCCGCCAAAATCGATGCCAGTGCCAATGCACCGCTTTGGCTAAGCCGTGTGGAGGTGATGTAGTCGCTGGACAAGCCGCCCCGTGCTTCGCATCGCGTGCTCGAGCAGAATGCATCCCAGGTGTCCACATAGGCCACTTGACCGTTCGCCGCGAACTGCTGGAACAAGCTGTCCATTGGCTTGTGGCGTTCGGTGACATCGTCGAGGGCAATCACGGTCGACAGCTTTGGCATCCCGAAATACATGCCGACACCGGGAAGGCTGGCGCGCGCAGCGATTTCGGCGTCAAACCGGGGATGTGATGGCACCTGCCGGACTACGGATACCCGGACTCCCCGGTCCGAAAGTAATTTCACTGTGGTTCGAGCTGCATCCGCGACATAGTCGGCCTGCCGCGTCACGTCGAAGGGACTTCCGTCCATCGGGCCAAGGCGGACCTTGGGACGGTTGAACAGCTCGGCATCCGTCACTTCAAGATAATAGGCCCAATCGGCAACAAGCGTGACCTGTCGAATGCTTTTCAGATGCGCAAGCGCCTGAACCACCTGGGCTGATTGCTGGTCGCAGTCCTGACCGGAAATTTCAGTGCTTGCCGACAGGCGGGTTTGAAGGCCATCGAGGGGGACGCAATTCGAGTGCGAGATCATCAAAGTCGGGACATTCGCACGCCGCGCAGCTTCGGCAAAGCCAACCCGCAGCGTATCCAATTGGTGATCGCCCCAAACAAGAACCTGCGGTGGTCCATCGGGTCCAAGCCTGCACACCTCGAGGCCTGCCAAAGGACCGTCCGTTGCCCTTGGGCAGGCAAACGCGGGTTCGCTGTTGTACAAGGCGTGGATATACGCCTGCGCGCTGTCCGGAAAACGCACCTGCAACCCTTGTGTCGCCAGACCGATCAGGCCGTTGATAAACAGCACCGCAGCCACGACGCCGCTTATCACGAATTGGTTCGTTCCCTGTCGCTGTTCGAAATGTTGCCAGATCGTCCACGAAAAGATCGAGACCAGAAGGCAAGGCACGATCAACGCGAGGAAATTCGTATGCGATTGTCCCGAAATACTAAGAGCCGCATTCAGATGTGTCAGGGGCACCGCCCAAAGAAAGGTGTGCAGCACCATTCCGAACCAGCGGCGGCGCATTTCGGACATTTCAGCAACGGAGGCGCGGGGACGACTGCCGAGATACAGGAAGCCAAGGCCCATGGCGATCAGGGCGCGCGCCAGAAGCGTGTCGCCTGCAACCGTGATGACAAGAACTCCTACCAGCACACTGATCACCGCGATCAGCGCGGCATATTCAAGCACGCGAAATCTGTTTCCAAGGATGAAAGGGATTGCGCCGAACAGGAACGCCCATAAGCCACCGATTGGCAGGATTTGAACCACCGGCGTGTCGATCAGCGACAGGATCAACGATATCCCTGCAAGAACGGAAAGGATTGTCAGAAGACGTGTCGGGTTATTTGAAAACCACCAGTACAGCAGGCTGAGAATGACACCGCACTGAGCGATCAGGGCCGGTATCCAGAGGTGGTCAAAAAGACCGTCAAACCGCATGCCCGTCCCTACGGGAAAAAAGGCCTGGCCAAAGTTTGTGGTAAAGGTTGCAGCCATCAAAAGTGCATGGCCCAGTTGTTTGTATTCGTCCGGGAGAAAGATCATCCATCCGACGATGAAAAGCACCAACGCGCAGCAGAGTACGCCGATGAAGTAGGCCTGCAGAACGCAGACCACCTGCTTTTTGAACGTGTCAGCGCCACGGATCAGCTGGTTTGCACACCAGCCGCCAGAGAAAACGAGGATGATGTCTTTGGCAAACGCGTCGGCGCCGAATTGCCCGGCGCCCAAGGCGGCAAGCACAAACGCGAAACCCGCCATCGTGAGAAGAAATTGCCGCAATTCGGACCGCGCGGACTCTGAGTCTCTCAACACGAAGAGGTTCGACAGATGAGGACGAGTGCGGGTTGGCACGGTGACACGACTTTTCAGCGACGGCCCCCACCGTTCGGACACAGATACTCTGTTTGCTCAGGCCCAAGCAACACACAATTGGGAAACAGTGTGTTGGGAAACTTATGGCATTGTTGCGGCAAACGGACTAATTTTTGCCCTGAAAATGTCCGGTTTTTCGGATCGTTTCATGTCGAGGGTCCAGTCATAGACCTCTCGCATCTGCTCGGCCTTCCGCGACCAAAGGAAATAGTCGTCCACCCGTGCCTTGGCATTTCGCGCCAGAGGGGCAAGCGACCTGGGGTTGTCCGACAACCGTGTCAGCGTTTCCCGGAATGCCGCGATGATCGCGTCGCGGTTGCCGCAGGGTACTTTGAAGCCGGTTTCAGAGGTGACGAGTTCGCCGGGACCGGCATAGTCGACGATCACAGGCACCACGCCAAGCGCCATCGCTTCCAGAACCACGCCACCGCCGAATTCGCGGATCGAGGGGAAGCTGAGGATGTGAGACTGGCTCAGGATGGATTGCACCTCGGCATGGGGAATCCACTTGTGGAACGTCAGTCCGGTTTGGCATTCTAGTGACGCGGCTTGCTCCACCAGTTGGCCAAGCATCGGACCGTCGCCGATAATATCAAGCGTCATGCGCCCGCTGCGGAGCAAATCAGCCGCCGCTGCGATCAGCATGTCTGCGCCTTTGTAGGGCACCAGCCGTCCGACAAAGCAGGCTTTGAGAACGTCACCCGTAGGCCGGGCTGTTCTGTTGAAGCGCGTCGGATCAATGCCGTTTTCGGGGATGTAGACGGTCTTATCCTGATACCTCTCGGGGATCTCGCTTTGCGTATGGCGTGATCCCACAACGATGGTCGACGTATGTTTCAGGGCACGGTCGCGTCCGGGCAGATGCTTGTATGCATCCCGCAGATAACTGAGCCATTCCTTCTCGGCACGACGTTCTGCATCAAAATGCTTGGGCCACGGAACGCCACCGTTCAACGGGCCGACGATGAAAGGAACCCCGGCGCGGTCGATCTTTCGGGCGATCGGTGACGAAATCGTCGGGCTCAGCGGGGTGATCCGGTGGACGATGTCGAAGTCACCCGCCTTTATCTGCTGTCCAAATCGCTTCCAGACCAGATGTTCAAACCAAGGGTACATCAGTGCATTGAAGGCTTGCAGCGTGGTCCAGCCTTTGCCTTCGCCCATGCGCAGCTTTTCTGCCACTGCCCAGAGCGGGCGGGCAACAGCCTCGGAATCGATGGCGGTGAAATCCCGCCCTTCGATGAGACCGGCGCGCAGGATCGCGTCCCTGTTGCGCACCTGTGTGACCAGATGAACGTCGGCCACGTCGCGCAAAGCCTGAGCCATGGACCATCCGACAAGCGGGACACTGACCCACTCGGGATTGGCGGCTTCGGCAATGGCCAGAACCCTTGGCCGATGTGATGATGTGGCGGTCATGGTGTCGCGCATTTTCTAGAGGACGGTGCGCCAGACCAGGCGCTCCTTCGGTTCATAGGCACCGCGGCCATTGCGAAGGGTTTCGGCGTAGCCTGTCAATGCCCCGGCCATGAGCCATGTCAACGGAGTTAGTGTTGCGTTCGGAAGCATGTCGAACACGTTGACGGCAAGGATCAGCGACAGCGGAACGATCAGGACTGAATAATCTTCTAACGCCCGATGGCGCGTTTCACGCCAGAGCAGAAAACCGGCAAGACCAGCAAACCGAATTCTGCCAGGAACCCAAGCCACCCCAATTGGCCGATCAGAATGATCCAGCGCCCGTCGGTGATGGTTTCGATCACCCCGTTGGCCGGGTTCATGATCTGGTTACGGTCGTAGTTACCCCACCCGAAAAGCGGCTTTTGCTCTGCGCGTTCCAAGAGGCGGTTTTCATTGGTGAACCGGAATTCAAGCGATGCCGCCCGGTCCGGGTCGATGCTGCCTGCAGCTTCAAGGATTAAGGTCTCGGGAACCAGACCGACACCTTTCAATGCAGGGTAGGTGATCGCAAAGGCCGCAATACAGACCGCAAGCCGCATCTGCCAGCGTGTGCCGAACAGAACGATGGCCGGTATCAATACCGCGGCAAAGAGCCATGCTCCCAGTGATTTTGCCAAGATCAGAACGGCGGTGAGATACAGCGCAATGCAAAGCAGCGCCCATTTCGATCTGATTTTCTGCGTCTTCCAAAGCGCAAACGCGGCAATGATCGAGATCAGCAGAAAGAACGCGGCCCAGATCCCGTGGTAGAGAAACACCATTGGGCGGAAGCCACCGAACCGGATCGTCTGGATGAAGTCGTGTTGGTAGTAGCCGTAGATCCACAGGTTCAACTGCGGCGACAGTCGGATCTCCACCAGCATTGGCAATGAATAGACAAGCCCGCCGATCATGAACGCGTACATCAGATCGCGCTGGTCTTCGGCTTCTGACAGGAACCGTCGCGCGAGAAGGAACGGGATGACCAGCAGGATCTGCTGGATGACGAACCCGATGGAATCCTTGATCGACATGCCCTGAATGAAGAATTCCCCCCAATATATCGGCTGCATGTTTGTCAAAGCAGTGACGATTGGCGAGAAGATGAAGAGGCACAGCAAGCCCACCGCAACAGGCGATCTTGGCAATAAGTGGAAGTCTTTCTGGTATAGCCAAAACCACATGAAGAAGGCGCTGAGTGCTGGGATTGTGTGCTTCGTCAGGGGTGGCAACAGCGGGAAGTCGAAACCGGCAGGTGGTTCCGGCAGGAACAGGTACCCCACGAGCAAGGTCGCGATCACAGCGCGACCGGGCGGCAGTTTCTGAAACAGAACAACTGTCACCAGAGGCCATGTGGCCAGTGCGAGGATTGCCAGAGTTATGGCTGAATCTGGTGTCTGGGCGGTTTGAATGACGGCGGTGCATCTGGTTGGTTTGTTGTTGCGACACAAGCCACCATCCAAAGGAGCACCACCATCATGGACGACGCTACCATCATCGATTTTGCGGGTCGA
>NZ_JAEPMO010000246.1 GCF_017643905.1 Marivita sp. | reverse complement strand
GAGATTCAGGTTGATGAGCGGAAAGACGCGCCAGCCGGTCCGGTTCGATGTGGTGACGGCGATGACTGGGCGGGTCATAACTCGGCCTTGACGTCGTGGTCCTGCAAAAGCGCGTCGATGGTTTTGATCCATATGGATTTGCGCTCGAACCATGCGGCGTCATGGGTCCTCCATGCATCCCGCAACGCGGCCAGCAACGGTTCATTAGCGGCGACCAGTTCGACCTGCCGCCACAACTGCCAGGGCTGGCGCAGCGACCAGTCAGGCTCGTCGATCCGGCTGTCCGGCAGACGAAAATGAAAAGTCGGACGTGCGGCCGTCTTGTCTTGGATGTCGAACAGGTCGGCAAAGAGATCGGGTTCTGCGTGTTTGAACAGCGGCAACAGATCAAGCGAGAGGTTGCGGCTTTGGATATGTCCGGCGGCCATGCGCATCAGGTCGGCAAGGCTGTCATAGTCGTTCTTCGCCAAATCCGAGATCAGGTCTTTCGGCCACACGCCAATAAACGGCATCACGCGGCGTGTTGTGTCGACCTGTTCCTTCTGCCTCAACCAGGGTTCGAGCATGGCATAAGCTGTGATCGTATCAATCGTAAAGCGGTGATCCGGGGACACCACCTCGGGGTTGACGTGCACCCCAAACCCCAAAAGAACGCCGCTTCGCGAACCCATGGCCCCGATGCGTCGCAGGCCATCACAGATCGAGTTGAACTCTTCCAACTGCGCACGGCTGAGAGGCGGGGTCACCACTTCGACCGGAATCAAGCCGCGCATGGCGTCCAATCCTTCTTTCAGGAAAGGCAGGTCTTCGCGTTTGCGCAGACTGATGTCTAATTCGACCTTGATATCCCCAAAACGGGTATCGGTGACGGTGACGCTGTGATCTCCGCCATCCACAACGGTGCCGCCGAATTCCTTGGCGATCAGATTGCCTGTTTCCAGCTCCGTCGGTCCGGCGAATTCGATTTCGATGCCGCAGAGACGCTGGTCCCCGTCCGAATTAAGTTCAAATGGCAGTGCTGCAAAGGTGGGTTTGGTCGGGATCATGTTACACCTGTGCTTGTGCGAAATCGGGGTCTTGTTTTGCGGTCGGGGCCGGGGCGTGGGTCAGGTAGGCCGTCACCCAGACCAGCACGGGAAGCGAGACAACTCCACCGATCGGACCCCAGAGCCACAGTCCAAAGAGGATGGCGAGGAAAACCACCAGCGGGTTCAGCTGCAGGCGCTGACCGACGAGGGTTGGCGTTACGAATTGAGCTTCGGTCATGTTCAGCAAAAAATAGGTCACAAGAGGCAAAAGGGCATAGGCTCCATTGAACTGGGTGAAACCGACCACCCCGAACGCGATCAGAAGCATCACGGGTCCAAGATAAAGAACGAAATTAAGAATGAATGCCGCAGCACCCCAAAGGATCGGATTGGGCACGCCAATCGCAGTCATGGCGGTAAATACAGCGGCTCCCAGACCGGCATTGATGACGGTCACGGTGACGAAGTAATGCGATACGGCCTTGTCGGCCTGACGCAAAGAGGCCGCGTGCCCCTTGAAAGCCGCGTAAATCTCGTTCTGTGTCAGGGTAAAGAAGAAAAACGTTCCGGCGAAAGTCAGCAATTGCGCCGCGAAATTCGGCGCGACCGACAAAGCGTCAAGTAGGCCGGGCATAGCCTCTTCAACAGCTTCGCCGTTTTCGGCCAAGCTTTGTTCCAGTTCGAACTGGACTGCTTCAAGCCCGCGGATGGCCCGGCTCGCGTCGATGATCCACCAGCGGATTTCGTCTTCGATCCGGGGCACTTGACCGATCAGGTCCATCACAATCGGGCCCAGCCCGGCAATCAACAGGACGGTGAGTGCGCCTACGAAAACGAGGCTGATGCTGGCACTGACCGCGCGCGGAACGCCCAAGCGGGCCAGCAGACGCATGCCGGGTGCTGCGACGATGGCGACGACCAATCCAAGTGTCACCGGTGCCAGCAATCCTTGGGAAAGCTTGAGGGCGGTCACAACCGCGACCAGCGCGACCAGCGCGATGGACACGGTCTGAAGACGGGCACGCGTCTCGGGATGTGCGATCATCTATTGGCCGGGCTCGCATCGGCAAACTCGGCGCGGGCTTCGCGCAGGCCGGATTCGACCGCTGCTTTGCCCTGACGTTCGAGTTTGGCCAATTCGTCACGCAGGACCGCTTCGGCATCACGCATCATCTTGTCGCGTGTGGCACCCATCAGATCTTCTTCAACCTTGGTGGAAGGAAGAAGCGCGCCGATCAATGCCCCGATCCCGGCAACAAGCGCGCCGGTGAGGAATGGCTGGCTTTGGTGCGCGGCACTGGCTTGCTGAGCCGCGCGGCGCGCCTGACGGTCCAGTTTTTCCTGTGCGTCGATCACCTTGAGACGTGCCTCCGTGACGCGGGCGCGGGCGTCCGGCGAGAGTCTGTCCAATCCCTGATCCAGCGTTTTGCGCAGACGCGACGCAGACTGCGATCCGGCAAAGCGCCCGGATTGCGCCTGTTCACGCGCCTTCATCTGCCGGTCTGCACGGGCAATCCGGTCATCGTAGTTTTCCATTTCGCCAGCAGCCGGTTGGCGCATGTCCGTCCTTCGGCCCGAGTTGAGCGCGATCACGGCGGCGCCTATGCCGATCAGCGCAAGTCCGGACGGATTCCGCATGGCACCATCAATCAGTGTTTTGGCCACTGTTTGACCCAAGTCTGCTGTCTGACCGACGGCACGTTTCGCCGTGGCTTCAGGATTGATCGCGTCGGACAGAGCAGTAATGTGACCCGTCAGATGCGCCCTATGGGCTTCGGCGGTTCGTTCGAGTTGATCTGCGTTAGGCACGGGCCATCTCCTTGACTGCGTCTATGTCGGACTTGACTTGTTTGAGGGTGCGCTTGGGGGTGAGCGTCGCGGTCGAAAGACGCGCCTTCCCGATCAGCGCCATTGCCAGCGCGGCAAGAAGGCACACAGCGGCAACGATCAGGGCGGCCCAGTGATAGGGCATACCCAACGCAGCGACACCGAGGATAGCGGCGGTCGCCAAAGCGCCGAGGCCGACCAGCGCCACGAGAGTGGCGAGGGCGAACAGAACTAGCCCGGACCCTGCGCGCGCGGCATTATCGGACAGTTCGCGCCGGGCGAGCTGCAATTCCGTGCGGAGAAGCGCACGGGCTTCGGTCAGGATGCCTGCGATCAGACTGCGCAGATCGCCGGGGTGTTCAGTCGGCTGGGTCACTTGCGCGCCTCGACGTGTGACAGGTGACCCGACCACGGATCGTCGCCGTCGTCAGACACATGTCCGGACCCATTGCCGGATTTCAGGAACCGCGCGGCCGCAAAGCCCACAAGCGCCGCGCCGCCAAGAAAGAGCAGCGGGTTCTTTCGGGCAAATACCGCAACATCATCGACCATTTCGTCGACGGGTTTGCTGCGCAGCTGTGCGGCGACCGAATTGATCTGCGCGCCGATCTGGTCAAGCGCAGCGGCTTGCAAGGTATCAGGCTGGAATGTGTCGCCAGCCGCTTGCGCAGCACGCCCAGCGGTTTCAATGGAATCGACTGTTCTTGCGCGCGCGTCTTCCGCCTCTGCGTGGGCCGCGTCGACAATATGGTCCTTGGCGCTGTTCAGCGCATCTGTCGTAGTGCTCATCTTAGGCTTCCTTTGGGAAATCGGATCAAACCGCTTCGAAAATCTTGACGATCGCGGTTCGCAGCGCGTCGCGCTGGGCGATCAGTTCATCATGCAGCTCGTCAGTTGGCGACAGGCACTCGATGGCGTCGTCG
>NZ_JAEPMO010000260.1 GCF_017643905.1 Marivita sp. | reverse complement strand
GACGACCACCTTCGCCACCCAACGCTTGGTTGAGGGTCAGCTTGCCGGACCGGCGCTCTGTATCGTCGCCCTTGCGACGACCACGCTCTTCGCGCTCCCGCTCGACCTTCCGAGGGGCGGCCTGCTGCGATGGCTTCGGACCGCCAGCGGTCGGACGCGACACGGCAGGTTCTGCCGGATCGGCCGCAGCCTGCTTGGCAGCTTCCGCCGCTTCGCGCGCCCGGCGCTCTTCTTCTTCGGCTTTCTGGCGGGCTTTTTCTTCGGCTTCGCGCTGTTCGCGCTCCTTGGCCTCTTTTTCGGCGCGCATCCGGTCACGTTCTTCGGCGCGTGCTTTTTCTTCGGCTTCGCGCTGCGCGGCCTCTTCGCCTTCGCGGGCCTTTGCAGCCTGAAGTGCCTTCAGACGGCGCTCCATCTCTGCATCAGAAATCCCAGCGGGTCGTTTGCTTCCGGCTGCGCTCATTGCGCTTGTCGCAGCGCTGCCAGCAGCAGTCTGCGCCACACCGGGCTTCGGCACCACAACGCGCTTGCGCTTGGTCTCTACCACGACGTTCTTGGTCCGCCCGTGGCTGAAGCTCTGCTTTACGTTCCCGGAACGGGGACCGCCGCGCAAACCCAAAGTCTTTTTGCCGTCGTTATCGCTCATTTAGCTCTATTTTCCTTCCCAGCGGCCCCTGCCGCTGTCTTTGCATCAGACGTTCCGATGCGAAAGCCCTTCAATCTTTGGGCTTCCTCTACAACACGTTGCGTGAGTCCACCAGCGCCAAGCGCGGCATGTATCACAGTTTGTCGCCCAAAGGCCATTCCAAGCTCATCCGCCGTCAGCCAATCGATGTAGTGGCCATAATGCGGCGTGCTGAGCTTCGATTTCCCCCGGCTCGATCCGTCGGTCGCCTGCAACAAAACCTCGGCGACTTCCTTGGACAGGGAGTCCTTGACCTTTTCATAGCCGGATACGGCCACACCGGATTTGCGGCTGAGACTTATCAGGTCGACAACACGACGTGCAAGCTGTTGCTCAAGATCGGAAACCAGCGTCTCTGACACGCGCAATTGCGTTTTCGCCGCCCGATGAAACATGTTCTTTTTCACCGCGGTTTCAAGAGCTGCGCGCGTTGCGGTCACCCAGATACCCCGACCCGGCAGCTTTTCCGCCAGATCGGGAACCAGTTGATCGTCGGGACCGACGACAAAGCGGATCAGCTCGGCCTTCGGGCGCACCTCTCCGGTCGCAATGCATTTGCGTTCCGGTCCGCTCTCCCGATCCTTGTCTTTGCCACCGCGTGTCACGTGTGTCGCCGTCCCTCATTCACAAACAGGTCAGGCCTGCTCGTCTTCCACATCGTCCAAATCTTCGCCTTCGACCTCGTCCTCAAGCTCGGTCGGATCGACCCAGCCCAGAAGAACGCGCGCGGTCATCACGAGATGCTGCGCTTCCTCCAGCGACATGTCGAACGGCTCAAGCAGACCTTCGTCCTTGTGACGCTCGCCATTCTCGGTTGTCCAGCCACCGGCCAGTTCCCAATCCGCACAGGTCGCAAAGTCTTCAAGCGTCTTGACGCCATCCTTGGCCAGCACTTCGATCATCTGCGGTGTCAGGCCTTCAAAGTTGATCAGGCTGTCATCGGCACCCAAGGCACGGGCATTTTCCAATGCCGCTTTTGCCTGGGCTTCCAGATTCTCGCGGGCGCGGGTCTGCAATTCCTCGGCGGTGCCTTCGTCCACACCGTCGATGACCAGCAGTTCGTCCAGTTCGACATACGCGACTTCTTCAAGGTTGGTGAAGCCTTCGGCAACCAGAAGCTGGGCAAAGAACTCGTCCAGATCAAGCGCGTCCATGAACAGCTGTGTGCGCTCTTCGAACTCTTTCTGACGACGTGCCGATTCTTCTTCCTCGGTCATGATGTCGATGTCGAGGCCCGTCAACTGCGACGCCAGACGCACGTTCTGACCGCGGCGACCAATCGCAAGGCTCAGCTGCTCGTCCGGGACCACGACTTCGATGCGCTCCGCGTCTTCGTCCAGAACCACCTTGCTCACTTCCGCAGGCTGCAGCGCGTTCACAAGGAAGGTCGGCACATCTTCGTTCCACGGAATGATGTCGATCTTTTCGCCCTGAAGCTCGTTCACAACCGCCTGCACGCGACTGCCGCGCATACCGACGCAGGCACCCACGGGATCAATCGACCCGTCATAGGAAATCACGGCGATCTTGGCGCGCGATCCCGGATCACGGGCAACGGCCTTGATCTCGATGATGCCGTCGTAAATCTCCGGCACTTCCATCTTGAACAGCTCTGCCATGAACTCGGGCGCAGTGCGCGACAGGAAGATCTGCGGCCCACGGGTCTCGCGGCGCACATCCTTGATATAGCAGCGGATGCGGTCGCCGTTGCGATAGCTTTCGCGGCCGATCTTTTCGTTGCGGCGCAGGATGCCTTCGCCCCGGCCCACATCGACGATGACGTTGCCGTATTCTTCCCGCTTTACCACACCGTTGATGATGGTGCCCGCGCGGTCCTTGAATTCTTCGAACTGACGGTCGCGCTCGGCTTCGCGGACCTTCTGCAGGATGACCTGCTTGGCCGACTGCGCCGCGATCCGGCCCATTTCAACCGGCGGCACCTCTTCGGTGAACATGTCACCAACCTGCGGCTTGCCCGAGAAATCGGTAACCGGTTGACCATCCCGCAGCCAAACCGCGTTCTGCGTCGGCTTCGGTGCTTCGAAATAGGGCTTTGCGCTGTCGACGGTGAACTCCGACTGGTAGTTCTCGTACTCTTCTTCATCAACCACGGTGCGGACGCGGGTAAAGGTCGCCCGACCTGTCTTGCGGTCGATCTTCACGCGGATGTCCATCTCGCTGCCGTAGCGCGACTTGGCGGCACGGGCGAGGCTTTCTTCCATCGCTTCAACGACCAACCCGGGGTCGATCATCTTTTCGCGCGCCACCGCTTCGGCGGTCTGCAACAGTTCCAACTGGTTGGCGGAGGTGATTGCCATCGGTCTTACTCCTCTTCGGGCCCTTCGGCCTCAATCACGTCGTCAAATTCGGTCTCGTCAAAGCCTTGGGCTTTGCGTGCCTTCAGCATTTCCTTGATCAGCTCGTCGGTCAGCACCAGCTTGGCATCGGTCAGCCAATCGAACTTCAGCCCGACCGTGCCTTCCTCGATATTGATCAGCACTTCGTCGCCTTCGACCCCG
>NZ_JAEPMO010000074.1 GCF_017643905.1 Marivita sp. | reverse complement strand
TGCGACCTCTTCAAAGGCTGTACCGATGAAAGATTTCACAGACATCCCCGCTCTTATGCACGACATCGGTGTTCGCGCCAAGGCAGCCTCACGGGAACTGGCCTTTGCGTCAGCGGAGCGCAAGCACGCAGCGCTGATCGGCGCGGCCGAAGCCGTTTGGAAGAACCGCGCTGCTATTGTTGAAGCCAACGCCAAGGACCTGGAATATGGCCGCGACAAGGGCCGGAGCGACGCGATGATGGATCGGCTTCTGCTGAACGAGGACCGTATTCGTGGTATCGTGGACGGCCTGCGCGCCGTGGCGGAACAGACGGATCCCGTAGGTGCCGTGATTACAGAATGGGACAGACCCTCTGGTCTGCATATCAAGCGCGTGCGAACCCCTCTGGGTGTGATTGGCGTGATCTACGAATCCCGGCCCAACGTGACAGCAGATGCCGGCGCGCTGTGCCTCAAGGCGGGCAACGCAGTGATTCTGCGCGGTGGGTCCGAAAGCTTCCACTCGTCAGGCGCGATCCACGCCTGCCTCGTCGACGGCGTGGTCAAGGCGGGCCTGCCCGAAGACGCGATCCAGCTTGTCCCCACGCGCGACCGCGCGGCGGTGAGCGAGATGCTGACCATGACCGATTATATCGACGTGATCGTGCCCCGTGGCGGCAAAGGCCTTGTTGGCCTTGTGCAGCGCGAGGCCCGCGTCCCGGTCTTTGCCCATCTTGAAGGCATCGTGCACATCTACGTCGACAAGGACGCGGACCCCGTCAAATCGCTGAACGTGATCCTGAACGCCAAGACCCGGCGCACCGGCATCTGTGGCGCGGCGGAGTGCCTCCTGATTCACAAGGATGTCGTCGACACAATCGGGCAGGGCGTCATCAAGGCGCTCCTGAACGCAGGTGTCGAGGTGCGCGCTGACGAAACGCTGCAGGCGATCGAAGGCACTATCGCCGCCACGGACGATGACTGGGGCTGCGAATATCTCGACAGCATCATCGCCGCCAAGGTCGTCGATGATCTGGATGCCGCCATCGCCCATATCAACACCTTCAGTTCAAACCACACCGATTGCATTCTGACCGAAGATGACGCCGCCGCCGCCAAGTTCTTTGAGCGGATCGACAGTGCCATCCTCATGCGCAACGCCTCGACCCAGTTCGCAGATGGGGGCGAGTTCGGCATGGGCGCCGAGATCGGCATCGCCACGGGCAAGATGCACGCGCGTGGTCCGGTCGGGGCAGAACAATTGACCAGCTTCAAATACATCGTTGTCGGCGACGGCACGACGCGGGCCTGAGGGGTTGCCGTCGCTTGATCTGGCTGCTACCTGACATGGGCTAATCCGATACTTTTACTCGGAAAACTCGTGAGGCAGCAGTGACCGGCACCCATCCCCGGCTCGAAATCCGCAATATCGTGCGCGACTACGATGGCAAGCGCGTGGTGGATGACGTGTCTCTGGCGATCCAGCCGGGCCACGTGACCTGTCTTCTCGGGCCGTCTGGCTGCGGCAAGTCGACGACGCTACGCATCATTGCGGGTGTGGATATGCAGACCAGTGGGACGATCCATGTGGATGGCAACCTGATCTGCGACACCGTCTACCGGGTGCCACCTGAACGGCGGTCTATCGGTCTGATTTTTCAAGACTTTGCGCTCTTCCCGCATCTGACCGTGGGCGACAATGTGGGCTTTGGCCTGACCGGCTCGCGCAAGGACAAGCTGCCCCGTGTGGGCGAACTTCTCGAAAGGGTCGGGCTGTCGCATTACATCAACGAATATCCGCATCACTTGTCTGGTGGTGAACAGCAGCGCGTGGCACTCGCACGTGCCATCGCGCCGCGCCCGTCGATCATGCTGATGGACGAGCCGTTCTCGGGTCTCGACAACCGCCTGCGCGACGGCATCCGCGATGAAACTCTTGCGTTGCTCAAGGATGAAGGCACATCGGTTCTGCTGGTGACGCATGAACCTGAAGAAGCGATGCGCATGGCCGACGAGATCGCGCTGATGCGCGACGGCAAGATCGTGCAGCGCGGCGCACCCTACAACATCTACAACGCGCCTGCGGACAAGGCGGCGGTGGCGTTCTTTTCTGACATCAACCTGCTCACGGGTACGGTGCGCGGGGCGTTGACCGACACACCCTTCGGGCAGTTTCTTGCACCGGGCGTGCCGGATGGCGGGCAGGTCGAGATTGTGTTCCGCCCGCAGCATGTCGGCATCGACTTCGACCGCCACGGGCGCGGCCCCAATCCAACGCCGCTCGCGGGCGCCCCCGCGCGTGGGGTGGTCGAACGTGCCCGTTTCATGGGGTCCGAAAGCCTTGTCGAGTTTCGCATGGACCATGACCAAAGCATGATCCGCGCCACAGTGCCGAACGTCTTTCTGCCAAAGCCGGGCACCGTGATGTGGCTGACCGTCAGACGCGATCGGTGTTTTGTGTTCCGCAAGGACAGCGGGTCGGTGATCAAGACCTAATCGTCATTCTCGGAGGGCATGGTCAACGCGATCTCACCGCTTTCGGCAAGCGCCCGGATCGCGCGGACGACGGTGCTCATGGCAGCCTCCGCGTCTTTTGGTTTGACCTCCCCCATATCTTCACTCATCTCTCGAATAGAGTCCGGCATGCGGTTGGAAATATTTGATAAAATAAAGTCAACGCTGCGGATGTCGCTCTCGGCGACAGCGCCTGAAGTTACCTTGGCCAATGTCTCCTGATCGACGTCTCGGGTGATTTTGGGAACGTCGATTGCACTCATCCGATCAGGGATATGAGCGAATGTGAAGATGGATTTGCGCACCTCTTCCGCAAATCCCTTGTCGTCTTCGTCGAGCGCGGTCAGCAGGTCATCACGTGTTGTGGCGCGCGAGAAGTTCAGGATCGCACCAACCCGTTCGGATGGTTGCGCGCGGAAGGCCTTCGGTGGCTCTGAATCAAGTTGGGCGGCAAGGCTCAATCCGATCCGTTCCACCGCGTCGGGCGTGACGGCATCGGTCATGGACATCGCGTAGGTGATGCGCCGCGCCACATCCCCCGGCAGGGCACCCAGCAATTCGGCAGCTTTGGCCACTTCCAGTTTCGCCAGCATCACGGCCGCGACCTGCGTGGATTCCGACGTGACAAACCGCTTTAGCCGCGACACGGGCAAATCGGTAAGACGCTTCCAAGGATCGTCGATCTGGCGCACCCCGGCCTCTTTGCGCAGGCGTGCCGCGGTTTGTGCGCTGATCTTGCCATCCAATGCGGAAAGCGCACCGGCCATATCACCCGGAAAAGACAGGCCGATGGACTCAAGTTCTTCAACGAATTCTGCAAAAACCGAGTGCATCGTCGCGCGGTCTATGTAACGCATCTCCCCAAGGAGTTGGGTCAGCTGGATCTGTAAATCCTCGGGCAGCGCGGTCAGCGGAACCTGAGCCTCTTCCTTCAGCAGGAATTGCACGACTATGGCCGCCTTTGCCCGCTGGGACAGCCGGACAGAAGACGGACCGGCAGGTGCACCTGCGGCAGGGCGGGCCAGTGTGGTCAGTTGCGTCATTCACCTTACTCCATCCTGATCCCTGAGGATTAGGTGGCCAAGGTTAAGAAAGCGTCAGTAGCTGTAGCCCGATCCGGATTGAACCGCCAAACGCAGCGAAATTTCCGGCCAAGTCGATCGCCCGCCACGCTGACGGATCTCGCTCAGTTCGGCCCGTGCCAATTCGATATTGCCGCTTTCGACATGCCACTGGCCCATATAAGACCGTGCCAAGAGATTGTTGGGGTTGGCCGCCAACGCGCGTTCGTACCAACCAAGCGCGTCGTCCATCCGCCCTGCCTTGCGCGCGGTGAAGCCGCGATAGGTCATCACGGCGTCGCTGGTCTGATCTTGCACAGCATCCAGAACCCGCTCGGCATCGAGGATTCGTCCCGCATACGCCAGTTCCCGCACCGCATTCATGCGATCGGTGTCATTAAGGCTGCTGTCCGTCGGTTCCACACAGGACTTGGACTCAGTGTCCCACACCATTCCGTTTGTGCAGGTGGTCGTCGTCTCGGTCGGCGTCGGCGGCGTATCGCTTTCGGTGCCCACGGCAAAGGCCAGCGTCGGAGCAAAAGCGGCTGCAATCATCAGTTTGCGCATAGGGGTTTCCTTAAACGAACATGTATGAAAAAGAGGTAGGCCCAACGAAAAAGACGGCCAATCTGGCCGTCCTAAAGAAAGCGTCAGCGGGGTGGTCTTAGCCGCTTACAACTTTGCAAGTATTTGTATCGGCATCATAAACCGTGCCAGCTGCGCAAGTCATGGACGCCTGCTCATGGCCGCCGCATGCTGCAAATGTTGCAGTTGCCGTGGCGATGGTCAGCGCCGCTGTCGTCAGAAGTGTCTTGATGGTCATCAGTCATTCTCCTGTTGTAAACACGCCAAAGCTAGCACGGGTTGTCGATTTGGCAAAACGATACCTTGTCAGCGTTGCAACGGTCTGTAGTCACTGATCATTTTATAGGCTTTTTTCGGCCCGCTCACGTCCCACGTGCTTTGCCACCTTGGCCACACATCAAACGCGTAGCTGACATTGTAGGTGTCTGGGTCACACCAATGGGTGGCATTGGGAGCGTCTGCGCTGAAGCCATGGAAAAAACGCCCATCGTCGAAATCAATTTCAAAATGCGTGCCCACCTCGCGCCAGCGATACCGGCGTTCCGCATGGAAGGGCGGATGGTTGGGCAGGTGCAGCGACCCCACCTCGCAATAGGCCAGCCCGCCATCGTCGCGCGTAAAGGTTGCTGTCCCTTCAAACGTCCCGGTGCTGCCCGCCCGGTGGTCGATGATCCGCCGCACGAGGCTCCAGGTGCCTTCAAAATCCAGCAGGGTGGGCACTGTCAGCGCTGTCACGTCACTCTCCGTGCCGGGTCTGTCAGGGCAAAGCGTCTCATTTCGGTTGGCCTCTCTTGTCGCGCACCGGTCCGCAGTCTAGGAGTGCGGCGAAATTCCGCAAGCCAACCGATGAAAGGATCGCGTCCATGATCCCCCGTTATTCCCGCCCCGAAATGGTGTCCATCTGGGAACCCGCGACCAAGTTCCGCATCTGGTACGAGATCGAGGCTCATGCCTGCGACGCGATGGCCGATCTGGGCGTGATCCCGCGCGAAAACGCGGAAGCGGTCTGGAAGGCCAAGGATGTCGAATTTGATGTCGCCCGCATCGACGAGATCGAGGCGGTCACCAAACATGACGTGATCGCCTTCCTAACCCATCTGGCCGAGCATGTGGGCAGCGAAGAGGCGCGGTTCGTGCATCAGGGCATGACATCGTCGGACGTGCTCGATACCTGTTTCAACGTGCAACTGGTGCGGGCGTCGGACATCCTGATCAAGGATATCGAAGGGCTGCTGGCTGCCTTGAAACGTCGCGCCTATGAGCACAAGGACACGGTACGCATCGGCCGCTCCCACGGCATCCACGCGGAACCCACGACAATGGGCCTGACCTTTGCCCGCTTCTATGCCGAGATGGACCGCAACCTGAGTCGCATGCGCGATGCGCGTGCCGAGATTGCCACCGGCGCCATCTCCGGTGCCGTCGGTACCTTCGCCAATATCGACCCGGCGGTCGAAGAACATGTTTGCGACAAGCTGGGCCTTGTGCCGGAACCGATCAGCACGCAGGTCATCCCGCGCGACCGTCACGCGGCCTTCTTTGCGACATTGGGTGTGATCGCCAGCAGCATCGAAAACATCGCCATCGAAATCCGTCACATGCAGCGCACGGAAGTGCTGGAAGGGGCGGAGTTCTTCTCGATGGGGCAAAAGGGCTCGTCGGCCATGCCGCACAAGAAGAACCCGGTCCTGACCGAGAACCTGACGGGTCTCGCCCGAATGGTGCGTGCTGCCGTGATCCCTGCGATGGAGAACGTGGCGCTTTGGCACGAGCGAGATATCTCGCATTCCTCCGTTGAGCGGATGATCGGACCGGACGCGACGATCACGCTCGATTTCGCGCTGGCCCGCCTGACAGGTGTGATCGACAAGATGCTGATTTTTCCGGAAAACATGTTGGAAAACATGAACAAGTTTCCGGGTTTGGTGATGTCGCAGCGCGTGCTTCTGGCTCTGACGCAAGCCGGTGTCAGCCGCGAGGATGCCTACACCTTCGTGCAGCGCAACGCCTTGAAAGTCTGGGAACATCGGACCGACTTCAAAACTGAGCTGCTGAACGATCCCGATGTGGTCAAGGCGCTTAGCCCCGAGCAGATCGAAGAGAAGTTCGACCTCGGCTATCACACCAAGCACGTGGACACGATTTTCGCCCGGGTGTTCGGCGCGTAAGCCCGTTCAAACGGGCTTGGAGAAAGCAGCTTCAAAGCCGCTTTCCCACGTGCTTTCGAAAGGACCTTTTCAAGGCGCTTCGAAGCGCCTTGGCTCTTACTTCAAATGGTCTACCACCATCAGATTCTGCGCCAGTGTCTGGACCTCGTCCAACCACCGCGCCACCAGTTTGGGGTCGTACGGGGCAGCGCTGACCCCTGCCGGGATCTCCCGGTTCAGCACCGCTTCGATGGCCAGCGACACCGGCACCGACACGAGCCGCGCCATCGCCGTGCCCCGCGCATCGCCCCAGGCATCCATCACATAGGTCTTGTGCCAAACGGCCCGCCCGTCTTTCTCGGCCAGCAGATCAACGCACAGCACCACGCGATCCGCTTCATCAGGCCCGTAGGCGTTCTGTTCCAACAGTTCTGCCGCCAACTCAGCGAGCCGGTCGTCACTGGCCGTGCCCACCTCGGCAAAGATGTCGGCCCAGGCATCTGCCCAACCGTTCAGGCGCAGCGTGCCGCGCACGAATTCCTTGACCGGCCATCGCGGATCGAAGCGGTAATCTTCCATGAAGGGCAGGCTGTCCCGGTTCGGATAGACCTCGAACGCCTCTGGCTGCGCCAGGGGGGCGTCGTAGCGTGTGATCGCATCCCAAGGACGTTTGACCTCCAGCTCGGTGAAGTGACGAATCGACTTTGAGGGCGACCGCAGCGCTTTCAAAACCCCAACCGGGGCCCAGCTGAACTTGTAGCGGAAGGCATTGGCGACCTTTGGGACGCCACCGCAGTAGGATTTGAAAGAGATCACATTTTCAATATCATACGCGTCACTCTTACGGTAGTCTGCGACGAGGTGATGGGCCATAAGATGATCGATGCCCGGGTCAAGACCGACCTCGTTCACCAGTGCCACGCCCGCCATTTTTGCCGCCGTATCCAGAGCGCGCATCTCTGGCGCGATGTAGGAGGACGACACGAAATGTGCGCCGTGATCGATGGCCATCTGTGCCAGTTGCACATGCCAGTCACCGGGCAGCATCGACACCACCACATCGCCGGGTTTGACCGCCTCAGCCAAAGCCGCCGGATCAAAGACGCGAATTTCGTCAATGAGATCACCCACCGCCTTGCGCGCCTTCTCGACCGTGCGATTCCACACGGTCACTGAATGCTCGTCCTCGATCAGCCGCCGCAGGCCGGGAACCGAAGACAGACCTGTGCCACACCAATGAACTGTCATGCTGTCACCTTCTGGATATGCGTGTCGAAATAGGTTCTCGCGCGACCCCAGACACCTTCGTTGATGTCGCCAAGCGTCTTGAGATGCGGGAGGAGCTGAGCCGCGAAATCCTCGGAGGATTCCCGCGGCATGAGCGAGGGCAGGTTGTCGATCGCCATCACATCGAGCGGCGGCGCATTGCAGACCCGCGTGACTGGCGCGTCCCAAGTTGTGACGTGATCATAGACCTTGATCGGTGAAAAATCGCTGTCCGGATCGCAGGCAATATCCCCGATCACCCTCAGCTGACGTGGCCTGTCACATGTGTCTGCCGGAACAAAGACCGGTGTCCCTGGGCGTGCCAGAATGCAGTTGAAAAACAACGTATGATCAAGCACTTCCGGAAAGGGACCACCATGTGCAGTTTCCGCCATATCCCACTTGGTCACGGTCAGGCCAACCGCTTCACACAGGTCACTGGCCCCGGTTCCGACGCGTCCCAACGCGCCGATGACCAATGCGGTTGGCTTGGCACCGTTCAGCGCCGATTGCACGTCGTTCCGCATGTCCTTTGACGACGCCCAAGTGCTGACAGGCGGGCAGGGGGAACCGGCTTGTTGCGCGGCAAAAGCAAGAAGCGACACTGCAGCCCCCGCATAGCCCGCCCAGTAGCCAAAGGCTGCAACGCGCCGTCCTTTTTCGTTTTCCAAATACTCAAGGTCATAGAGCGTTCCGCCACCCGCCTTGAACCGCGCGAGCAAGCGCTGCCCTGCAGGCTGGCCTTTATAGGCGTGGCCAAACATGATGTGGCGGTGGCGCAGTGGAGTTCCATTATCCGGTAATTCTTTTAAGCCGAAAATAATCGCATCTTCGGGCGCATCCACCCAACTGCCTTCAGGCGCAATTTCGGCCCCCACTGCGGCGTAGCCGGCTGATGGAACAACCCGCGTGGCGCTCTCTTCGACTGTGACGTCGATGCCCGCCGCCAAGAGCGCGGCGACACCCTCCGGCAGCACCCCGACGCGTTCCTCGTTTTCGCGACTTTCCGCGCGCACCCAGAGATGGGTCATATATCGCACCTCATTCCAACTCGCCGCACCCTAGCCAGCGCAATGCAAAGACAAAAGCCCTCTGGAAGGCTTCTCTGGTTCAAAAATATCCACGCGCGAGGCAATCCAAAGACCACAGCGCGTCAGCGCGCACATCTCTAGCAGTGTCGTTCAGATATGCGTCTGGGCAAAAAGGCGATCCGGCGTGTCCAGATGGGGCAGCGCATTGAACTGCGTCAGCGCCAGTTGCCCTTCCAGCGGCATCCATGAACTGACCGAGGTGTTCTGGATCGACAGGCAAACATTGCAAAAGGCCGGCATGTCGAGGCCAAGTGTCAAACGCATCGCCATGCCGATCAGCCCACCTGATGTCACCACCAGCGACCGCCCCGGCAAGGCGCTGATCTCGTCCAGCGCATCTCGTACCCGGTTCTCGAAATCGGCAAAACTCTCTGGCGCGCCTTCCAGTTTGCCGTCGTGCCAATGGCTGAAAAGGCAGGGCAGGTGGCGCAGAAACCCTTCGCGGTTCGATGGCCAAGGAATGTCATGTTGATCGGCCAAAAGCTGGGAGAGCGTGAAATATTCCAACTCGTTCAACCGTTCGTCACGGGTGATCGGGCCGGGGCTTTCCGCGGCGATCGCGTCTGCGGTTTCAACGTGACGGCGCAAAGTGCCGGTCCAGACATGGGCAAACACATCGCCTTTCTGGCGGAAATGTTCCCCCAGCCAGCCTGATTGCTGGTGGCCCAGAGGACTCAGGCGGTCATAGTCGCCTTCTTCCCGGGCGCCGGTATTGGCTTGTCCATGACGGACCAGAACGATGTGCGACATGTGGCCTCGAAAAAAGGATGCACCAAAAGAAAAACGCGCCCGACGGGGCGGGCGCGTTCACAGGCCCTGCGGCCAGATCAGACTTCGTTCATGATCTGCGTTTTGGCAACGATCATCAATTCGGCCATTTTTGCGCGAATCTCGTCATCCGAGGCCTTGCCGCCGAGATCGCCCGACACTTTACGCACAACGTCCTCGTGACCGGCTTCTTCGAAATCGGCTTTCACGACTTCCTTGGCATAGTTCGCCGCGTCATCGCCGGACTTGCCCAGAAGCTCCGCCGCCCAGAGGCCCAGCAGCTTGTTACGGCGGGCTTCGGCCTTGAACTGCATTTCTGCATCATGGGCGTATTTGTTCTCAAAGGCGTTTTCGCGATCATCGAAGGTCGACATTTGGGTGCTCTCCCGGGGATGTGTTTCCTGTTGGGTTACGTATGGCCCGACGCGCCCGTCGGTTCAAGTGCGTGCGTTGCTTGCGGCACGACCCGGCATGCACTAAGAGGCACTCGACCGCATCCGCTTTCCCATGGGAACGCGGCTGAGCCGATTCCGAACTCGTGCCATCCGGCGCATTGACAGAAAGATCCCACATGGCCCGTCGCAAGAAGATTTACGAAGGAAAAGCCAAGATCCTGTACGAAGGCCCGGAACCGGGCACACTCGTCCAGTATTTCAAGGATGATGCGACCGCCTTCAACGCTGAAAAGCGGGACGTGATTGACGGCAAAGGTGTGCTCAACAACCGCCTGAGCGAGTTCTTCATGGTGGGTCTGAATTCCATCGGTGTCCCGACCCACTTCCTCAAGCGGCTCAACATGCGCGAACAGTTGGTGCGCCAGTGCGAAATCATCCCGCTTGAAGTGATCGTGCGAAATTTTGCCGCTGGTACGATGGCCAAGCGCCTTGGCATCGAAGAGGGCACGCCGCTGCCCCGTCCGATCGTCGAGTATTGCTATAAGGACGACAAGCTGGGTGATCCGCTCGTCACCGAGGAACATATCGCGGCCTTTGGCTGGGCCAGCCAGCAGGACATGGACGACATCCTGAGCCTCGCGCTGCGGGTCAACGACTTCATGTCGGGCCTGATGTATGGCGTGGGCATCAAGTTGGTGGATTTCAAGATCGAGATCGGTCGTGTCTATGACGGTGATTTCCAACGCCTGATCGTCGCGGACGAGATCAGCCCTGACAGCTGCCGTCTTTGGGACATCGAAACCGGGCGCAAGCTCGACAAGGACGTGTTCCGCCGTGACCTGGGCAATCTGGCCGATGCCTATACCGAAGTGGCCCGGCGTCTGGGCGTGATGCCGCAGAACGCGACGCCCATGGAAAAGCCGAAGCTGATCAACTGACACGGTGCCCGTTTGTGGGCGTCGCAAAAGAATATTTGAAAAAACAAGAAGGGGGACAGTCGCGCCCCCGGACAAGGCGGAGACGATCATGAAAGCACGGGTGCATGTGATGCTGAAGGACGGGGTTCTCGACCCACAGGGCGAAGCCGTGCGACACGCCCTTGGCGGGCTGGGCTTTGGCGGTGTCGACAAGGTGCGACAGGGCAAGGTGATCGAGCTTGATCTGGCCGATGGCACCTCTGAAGACACTGTGCGCGAGATGTGCGAAAAGCTGCTCGCGAACACGGTGATCGAAAGCTATCAGATCGAGATGAGCTGATGCGCGCGGCGGTCGTTGTATTCCCCGGATCGAACTGCGACCGGGATCTGGCCGTGGCCTTCCGCGAGGCGGGATGCCAGGTCGAGATGGTTTGGCACAAGGACACCACGCTGCCCTCGGGCATCGACATCGTCGGTATTCCGGGCGGGTTTTCATTTGGGGATTACCTGCGCTGCGGCGCGATTGCCGCGAATTCTCCGATCTGCGCCGAGGTCAAGGCCCATGCCGCGCGCGGCGGGTTTGTCCTGGGCATCTGCAACGGATTTCAGGTTCTGACCGAAACGGGGCTGCTGCCCGGTGCGTTGCTGCGCAATGCGGGGCTCAAGTTCATCTGCCGCACTGTGCCGCTGATCGTTGGTACCGAAGACAGTGTTTACACATCGGGCTACAAGGCTGGCCAGCAGATCGACATTCCGATTGCGCATCATGATGGCAATTACATCGCGTCCGACGAAGTGGTTGCACAGCTCACCGCCGAAGATCGGATTGCCTTCCGCTATGGCGACAACCCGAACGGCTCCACCGCCGATATCGCGGGCATTCTGTCGAGCAACCGTCGTGTCCTTGGCATGATGCCGCATCCCGAACGTGCGGCAGACGAAAAGCACGGTGGCACGGATGGCAAGGCGATGTTCGCCAGCATCGCCAGCGCGCTTGCGGCGGCTTAACGCCTGTTGAAGTACCCGTGACGCAGCGCCGCTTGAGGGGTGGTGTGGATTTGCCTATTCTATGGCAATGGCAACAGGCGTTTCCGTGATGCGAGACATGACCCGGACAGGTTCCCTGTCATGGCGGGTGCGTGTTGCGCTTATACTGTTGTCGGCTGTTGCCGTGGCCACCGTTTTCGTGACCAACCGCTTTCTCACCGACCGGTTCACCGAAAGCACCCGTAACCGGGCCGAACTGCGCCTCGCGCTGTACTCAGGCAACCTTGTTTCGGAACTGCGCCGCAATGCGATTGTGCCACAGCTTCTGGCCCGTGACCCGGCGCTCATCGGCGCGCTCAATTCGGGTGATTTCTCGCAAAGCTCTCAGCGCCTGATCTCGTTCGTGGACGAAATCGGCGCGGCGTCGCTGATGTTGCTCGACCGGGACGGGCGCACCGTTGCCGCCACGAGCCGCGAGCGGTTGGGCGAGCAGCACCGCAGCCAGGCCTATTTTGTCGAAGCCCTACGCTCGAATGCCACCGTCTTCACTTCGCAGCGACAGGAAGTGGGCAGCTACAATTTCAGCTATTCGCGCCGCATCGAAAGCCAGGGGCAATCCATCGGTGTGATCGTTGTCGAAGTGGATCTGGCCAAGTTCGAACGCGCCTGGGCAGGTATTTCGGACGCTGTCCTGGTCACCAACAGCGAGGGCGAGATCATTCTCGCGACAGAGCCGCGCTGGCGCGGACAAACCGTCGAAACTGCCTTGGAACGCCAACCCGCCGACAGCGCCATTGAACGTGCGATCCGGGCCACTGCGGATTGGACTGCCTTGCCAGCGGACGCGTATTTCCAAGGCGAGGCGGTGATGCGCGTTGAAGGCCGTATCCCCTTTAGGGGCTGGAACATGGCATCCTTCACCACCTATTCGAGCGTCCGCGAGAGGGTGAATGCGGTTCTAGCGCTCGAAATCATGGGATTCGCGATTCTGCTGGCGCTTACCTTCTATGCCCTCAGCCGCAAGACCGCGCTGCGCATGGCGCTTTTCCAGCGCGAGTCGGCAGAGCTTCGCGCATTGAACCAGCGGCTGCAGCGGGAAATCGCCGAACGCGAACGGGTGCAGGAAACGCTTGTGGTGGCCGAACAGACGCTGGCGCAAAGCTCCAAACTCGCCGCATTGGGCGAGATGTCGGCGGCGGTCAGCCATGAATTGAACCAGCCTTTGGCGGCGATGAAGACCTATCTGGCCGGAGCCAAGCTTTTGATGCGGCGCAACCGGATCGAAGAGGCGCAGGCGGCGTTCAGCCGGATCGACGATCTGATTGAACGGATGGGTGGCATCACGCGGCAGCTCAAGAGCTATGCGCGCAAAGGCCAACAGGCATTTTCCCCAGTGAATATGGGCGATGCGCTCGCCTCAAGCCTGTCGATGATGGAGCCTCAGCTGAAGTCACGGAAGGTCAAGATCACCAAGATCCTGCCCGAAGACAAGGTGCTGGTGATGGGCGACCGAATGCGGATCGAGCAGGTGATGATCAACCTGCTGCGCAACGCGCTGGACGCCACCAAAACCGTGTCCGACCCACAGCTCGAGATCATCCTTGCCAGCGGTGAGACGGCAACGCTCACCATCCGCGACAACGGGCACGGGATCGAAGACCTCGATGCGCTGTTTGAACCCTTCTACACCACCAAGCAGCCGGGCGACGGCGTGGGGCTGGGGCTTGCCATTTCCTCGGGGATCGTCAACGACCTAGGAGGACGGCTGCTGGCCCGCAACGCTGAAGAAGGCGGGGCGGTGTTCGAAATGCAGCTACCGATCTTGAACGACCAAACGCAGGCGGCGGAGTGAACCCATGGGCAAAGCCATGAAGATTGCCATTGTCGATGACGAAAAGGACATGCGCCAGTCGATCAGCCAATGGCTGGCACTGTCGGGCTATGACACCGAAACCTTTGCCAGTGCCGAAGAGGCGCTTGGTACTCTGGGGGCGGATTATCCGGGCATCGTGATCTCGGACATCAAGATGCCGGGTATGGATGGCATTCAGCTCCTCCGAAAATTGATGGGATCGGACAGCGCGTTGCCGGTCATCATGATCACCGGTCACGGCGATGTGCCGATGGCGGTCGAAGCAATGCGCATCGGGGCGTTCGACTTTCTGGAAAAGCCGTTCAACCCGGACCGCATGTCGGACCTTGCCAAGAAGGCCACCAACGCGCGCCGCCTGACGCTCGACAACCGGGCGCTGCGCCGCGAGTTGGGCGACGGCACGCAGATGATGCGCACGCAGATGATGCGCAAGCTGATCGGCACCAGTCCCGCGATGGAACGCCTGCGCGAGGACATTCTCGATCTCGGGCAGGCCGATGGTCATGTTCTGATCGACGGCGAAACCGGCACAGGCAAAACGCTTGTGGCCCATGCGTTGCACGCCGTAGGCAGCCGGGCGGGCAAGAAATTCGTTCTGATCTCCTGTGCAGCGATGGACGAGGACACGCTGATCCGGCGTCTGTTCGGCCCGATGATGCCCGACGACACCCGTTTGCCGGCTGTCGAAGAAGCCCGTGGTGGGACGCTGGTGCTGGAAGATATCGAGGCGCTGTCTGACACCGCTCAGGCGCGACTTCTGACAATGATCAACGATCAGGGCACGCCGCCGGAAACCCGCATCGTCGTCATCTGCAACCTGCAGGACGAAGGGCGCACTTGCGAAGACGCGCTGCGCCCGGACCTCTATTACCGCCTCGCCGCGCTCAAGATCACCGCGCCGCCGCTGCGCAACCGGGGTGAGGACATCCTGACGCTCTTCACCGCTTTGGCCGACCAGTTCTCGGATGAATATGGCTGCGATGCCCCTCAGGTCAGCGCGCAGGAAGCCGCGCAACTCTTGCAAGCGCCGTGGCCCGGCAATGTGCGCCAGTTGATCAACCTCGCGGAACGCGCTGTGCTGCAATCGCGTCGCGGCACGGGCACGATCGCATCGTTGCTGATGTCAGACCATGACGAGATGCAGCCTGTGATGACCACCGAAGGCAAGCCGCTCAAGGAATATGTCGAAGCGTTCGAGCGGATGCTGATCGACAACACGATGCGCCGCCATCGCGGGTCGATTGCGTCGGTGATGGACGAGCTGTGCCTGCCGCGCCGGACGTTGAACGAAAAGATGGCCAAGTACGGCTTGCAGCGCTCCGATTACCTCTAGGCGGGCAAGCCCTTTCGAAGGGGCTTGGGACGGATTTTCGAAAATCCGTCCCGCTCACCCAGCTGCGCGCATCAGCATGCCGTAAAGGTCGCGCGGGTTGTCTGGATCGGCCAGCAGGTCAAGCGGCAGGTTCAACCCGGTCTCGCGCGTCAGATCATGCACCATACGCAGGGCCGAGAAATCCTCGATCGCAAACCCCACGCTGTCGAACAGCGTGATCTCCCGCGCATCACGACGGCCCGGCATGGCCCCTGTGATGACCTGCCAAAGTTTCGTCACCGGATGATCCGGATCCAACTGCTGGATCTCTCCTTCGATCCGCGTTTGCGGCGGATATTCCACAAAGATCGACGACCGCTTCAGGATCGCCGCGGCCAGTTCCGTCTTGCCCGGACAATCGCCACCGATGGCGTTGATGTGCACGCCGCTGCCGACCATGTTATCGGTCAGGATGGTCGCGTATTGCTTGTCCGCCGTGCAGGTTGTCAGGATCTGCGCACCTTCGATAGCCGCTTCTGCGCTGTCGCAGGACACCACAGTCAACCCCGTTCCTGCGAGGTTCGCCGCACATTTCACCGTTGCGGCCGGATCCTTGTCATAGAGCCGCACCGTGTCGATCCCGCAGATGGCCTGCATCGCGATGCTCTGAAACTCCGCCTGCGCGCCATTGCCGATCATTGCCATTGTGGTCGCTCCCTTGGGCGCGAGGTACTTGGCCGCCACCGCCGACATTGCCGCTGTGCGCAGCGCCGTAAGCAAGGTCATTTCGGACAAGAGCACCGGATAACCCGTATCCATATCCGCGAGCAGCCCGAAAGCCGTGACGGTCTGCAACCCTTCGGACGTGTTCTTGGGATGCCCGTTCACGTACTTGAACGCATAGAGCGCATCGTCTGCCGTCGGCATGAGTTCAATGACACCCACAGGGCTGTGCGCCGCGACACGGGGCGTCTTGTCGAAGCTTTCCCAGCGGCGGAAATCCTCTTCGATGGCCTTCGCGATCCGGCGGATCATCTTTGCCAATCCCACGCGATGCACCAGTTGCATCATGTGGTCGACCGACACGAAGGGCACCAGGGCTTTTTCTGACGGTTGCATGGCGGCCTCTTCAGATCATGCGCGGGGTGGGGCGGTCAAAGATGCGACGCCCCAGCGCCGAGGCGGCGAGGTCGACCATCAATTGCGCCGTGCGCCCACGCTCATCGAGCATCGGGTTCAGTTCGACCAGATCAAGCGAGGTCATCAGCCCGCTGTCACACAGCATTTCCATCACCAGATGCGCCTCGCGCACCGTAGCGCCACCGGGCACGGTCGTGCCCACAGCAGGCGCATAGGCCGGGTCGATAAAGTCCACATCCAGCGATACATGCAGCGCGCCGCCCGCTTTGGCCACATCTGCGAGGAACGGCTTCAGCAACGCCGCAACACCGGACTCGTCGATGGCGCGCATGTCGTAGCCGCGCACGCCGGTGCCTGCCATCAGCTCACGCTCGGGCAGATCGACGGAGCGGAGGCCGATGATGCAGGTTTTGCTGGGAGGAACAATCGCGGGCAGGGCGGGGAAGCCGTCAAAGCCGCTTTGCCCTGTAGCATAGGCCAGTGGTGTTCCGTGAAGATTGCCGGAGGTCGTCGTTTCCAGCGTGTTGAAATCGCTATGCGCATCCAGCCAGAGCACGAATTGCGGACGCCCCTCTTGCGCGGCATGCGCTGCAACACCAGGCACTGTGCCCAGCGACAGAGCGTGGTCGCCGCCCATGAAAATCGGCAAACCCTGCTGCATGGCATCCTGCGCCGTGCGCATCAGCGCAGTGGTCCAACCGATGGTTTCCGACAGATTCACCAGACCGTCACGTTCGGGAATGTCATTGGCATCCGGCGCGACATTGCCAAGATCGGTCACGCTGTGTCCCAAGGCGGTCATGGCGCGGGCGATCCCGGCGGTGCGGTAGGCATCGGGGCCCATCAGACAGCCTTTGCGGGCCTTGCCGCAATCCAAGGGTGCGCCAACCAATACGATGTTCTGTGCCTGCATCAATCCTGTCCTCATGTTGCTTGAGTGGGATATAGGGCGCAGTTCGGGTGATCTGAAACTGGTCAAAGTGATCAATTCGAGATACTATTGATCATAATGTTAGATAGCAGGATCAAAATGGACAGCACGGACAAGAGACTGATGTCGATCCTCCGCCACAATGGTCGCGCATCGGTGTCTGACCTTGCAACAACACTCAACCTGTCCCGCGCCACCGTTCGGTCTCGGCTGGACCGCTTGCAAGCATCGGGTGATGTAGTTGGCTTCACCGTGGTGTTGAAAGAGGACGTATCCCGCGACCCGGTGCGCGCCCTGATGATGATCGGGATCGAAGGGCGTGGGACCGACCGTGTGATCCGTCAGCTGACCAGTCTGCCGCAGGTGCGGGCGCTCCATTCCACCAATGGGCGGTGGGACGTGATTGCCGAACTGGGGACCGAAACTCTGGAGGCGCTGGACGACGTGCTGTCCCGCATCCGCAAATTCGACGGGGTGTCCCAGTCGGAAACGTCTCTTTTGCTGTCGACCCGGAAAAGCGGCGCTTAAGCGGGCTTGCGCGCCGCCGCGATCCACAGGCCCATCAGCACAAGCGAAATGACCATGTTCCAGCTGGCCATCGACAGGCCGAACATTTCCCACGGCACCTCGTCACAACGCACCAGCGGCGCGTTCATGATCTGATCGAACAACTCGTCCGTGGACAGGCCGCCGATTGGCCCGGATGAGCACGTGGTCGGACCCTCCCACCAGCCGCGCTCGACCCCCGTGTGATAGGCGCCAACCGCAGCAGTGGCGAACGCCGCCAATGCTCCAAGCCATGCCACTGCGGCATTGCCGAACCGCAACGCAACCGCACCAAGCGCAATGGCGACCACATGCGGATAACGCTGCCAGATGCAGAGCTTGCAGGGTGGCAAACCACCAATGTACTGAAACGCAAAGGCGCCCAGCATCAGCGCCAGAGACCCTCCGGCAGCCAAAAGCATCAGCATCCGACGGTTTACCGTCATAGGAACTTCACCACGTAAAACCCTCCGAGCAAGAGCACGACGAAGAGCGTGAACATCAGCCCCAGTCGCTTTTCGATGAAGTGCCGAACTGGCTCTCCAAATGCCCGCAACAAACCCGCTACGACAAAAAACCGCAAGGCCCGCGCGATCACGGATGTGACAACGAAAGTGGTCAGCGGCATCGCCGTCCAGCCGGACATGATGGTGATGACCTTGTAGGGGAATGGGGTCACACCGGCGATCAGCACCGCCCAGAAGCCAACCCCGTTGAAACGATCGTTGAACGCCGCCATCGCATCGGCCTTGCCCAAGGCGCTGAGGATCGGCTCTCCGAGTGTTTCGAAGAAGAAATAACCAATTGCATAGCCCAGCATGCCACCCAGCACCGAAAACACGGTGGCCACCAACGCGATCAGCCACGCCCGCGACGGCCGCGCAAGGATCATCGGAATCATCAACACGTCAGGCGGAATTGGGAAAACCGAGCTTTCCACAAAGGCCACAACCGCAAGTACCCAAAGGGCGCGGGGATGGTCGGCCAAGGACATGGTCCACTGGTACAGGCGCTGCAGCATGATGGCTCCGAATGCGGGTTGTCTGGCTAAGACCACGCACGGCTGGACGGGTCAAGTCCACAGCTTTGACATGCATTTTTGCGCTGGACGAGGAGAATGAGCTTGGGTAGGGATTGCGCGAGGCCCAAGTGGCGGAATGGTAGACGCAGGGGATTCAAAATCCCCCGCTGGCAACAGCGTGCGAGTTCGAGTCTCGCCTTGGGCACCAACAAAATCAACTACTTACCACCTATTCCGCAAAAACTTTGTTACATTATTACAAAACTTTGCGTTTATTTTGTGTATTTGGAAATGCGATTTTCGTTCTTGGTCGTGTTCGAATCTGTTGGCTTGTGCAAAAAAAAAGCGCCCCGTTGCAGGGGGGCGCTTTGTTTGGATGGGCTTTCGTGGCTTAGGATGTCAGCGGGTTCCACGCATCAAGAGCAGATTTCACCGCCGAACTTCCACGGAGATGGCTGTAATGAGCAATCATCACACTTGTCCGGTGACCAGTGATTTCTTTAATAATGTTGTCCGGGTATCCAGCTTCAACTAACTCAGTGACTTTAGTATGTCTCATAAAGTGAGGAGTATATATTCTTTCCAAGCCACAAGAGTCACAAAGTTTCTTGAATTGTCTGCTAAAGTCATTAATGTGACCTGTTTTTGTGTCTGCGGCAAAAACATAACCTTCGTTTTTTCCTATCGTTTTGGAGATACTTTGAAGTTCTTTTATTACCAGAGATGGCAAGGGTTGATGTCTTTTCCCGCTCTTTGCGACTGGAAGGAATACCGTTTCATTGCGCCAATTAATAGCCTCCCACTTCATTGTAAGAATCTCCTTATGTCGCATTCCTGTTCCAAATCCGATGAGCAAAAACAAGTAAAGCATTGGGTGGTGTTTGCCATTTTTTGCTGCTTCAAATAGCTTCATCTTTTCGTTTGGCCATATTCTGTCTCTGCCGTGGTAATCCTCTTGATATTGCTTGACCTTAAATGGTGCAGACGAAATGAAACCTTCTTCAATGGCAAATTTACATAGATGATTAAGCATAGATAAGTTGCGATTTACAGTTGAATGGGAAATACCTTTTTTGGAAAGAAGGTTTGCCCGAAATCCGTTTATTAAGCCATTGTGAAGGTCCTTGATTTTATACTGACCCAAATATGGTAGGATGTGAATGCGTAAATGTTGCTCTTTCTTTTTAAGGTTCTTACCTTGATGAATCTCAAGGTGTTTCAGGTAAATAGATGCAACCTCATTGAGAAAAGGCTCAGTTCTGTTTTGGTTTTTTGCATAAAGATTTAGATCTCTTTCCTTTTGTGTTCTCAAAAGATTTGCAGCCTGAATTGCTTCAGACAGATTAATTTTTCCACTATTTGCGATTTTTTCCTGATACCTCTTTCCATTAAGCGTAAAGCTTGCATAAAATGTCGTGCCATATTTATTCTTTGTAGCCCGAAGGTTACTGCCATATACAGATTGACCAATTTTCATAGATTTTAGAATTGATGCTGTTAGTTTATTGCTTGTTTTGGGCATTTTCTTTTCCTTACATTTTGCTCCCGTCGCAGTTCATAGTAGGGCTTGTGGGGTTGTTGATTTGCTTTGCGACTGGCTTTGAAATGGCAAATGAAGTCCGTGCCTGGCAATACTTTAAGCGGTGACACCATCATAAAAGTTATGGCGCTAACTTAACCGTTTATAAACAATTGTTTACAATTTTCGCATTAAATTTTTTAACGAATAGAATTAAATAAAATATGATGTTTTGAGGGAATATAAATGAATGAATTAATTGCCAATGTGATTCGCAGCCTTTTTTCGGCATCGGTTGCATAGATATTGCCATTTCATAAGGAGTAGCGATTCAAGATTTGAGCTTTCCTGTTTCGCCAAGCAACACCCGACACTTGGGCGGACCATCTGTTGCTTGGCCAAGGCCGTAAGACTCCATAATTGCTTTGGTGCTATCCGTTCGCGCTCTTCATCAGACGATACACCGATGCCCTTGAAATGCCCAAGTCACGGGCGATGTCACTTGCTCCAAGTCCTTTTTGGCAAAGTTCAGCAATCTTATGGGCATTGATGCTTGGTGGTCTGCCCTTATACACGCCTTTGGCCTTAGCTTTTGCAATACCTTCTTTCTGCCTGCGCCTGATGATTGCACGCTCAAATTCTGCGAATGCCGACATCAGGTGTAGTTGCAGCTTAGAAAATGGGTCGTCGTCGGATGCTGTGAATTTCAGGTTCTCAGATAGAAATGCCACACTGACACCCTTATCATTCAATCTGGCCACGATATCCTGACAATCTCGCAGATCTCTCGCAAGGCGGTCAATGCTATAAACTATGCATTCATCACCTTCACGGGCGAAATCAATCATCGCCAGTAGGGCAGGACGATTGTGGGATGATGCACCAGATAGCTTTTCCTCAAAGACCTTATCAACTGGTCCGAGATCCTGACGGTCAAGATTCTGGTCTTCTGAACTTACGCGGCGATATCCAATCTTCATAGTGATGCTCCATCTGTCTTATATGGGTCTGGAGTTATCCGGGAGAATGTATTTTATCCAGGATTCGGACCCAAAAAAGACACGAATTCCGAACCACTGGAACTGTTCGGTAGGGTAGAGCCAAATAAGACAAAAGTTCTCAACGCTGGCACCAACAATTTTCTACCATAGTAGTATAGGTGTCAGACTGGCTTGCCTTTACAGTGTAAGGAAAGTTAGACAGGGAGTGCAGCTTGTGAGCAAGGTCTTGTTGATTGGAATGATGATGCTTTACGCTGTGCTCTTTTTTGGATTAGTCCAAACACTACCTGTGTAAGATGCCATCAGTGGTTGGGCTTCAATCTGCACAGTTTTCTGACCACTGTTCCCGCTCACGATTCCAACACTGTCCGATTGCCGCTTTTGCAACGCGCAAATGGTCAAGTGGGTCACCGGCGAACTGTTCGTTGCATTCTAAGATGGCTAAATCCTTGCCGTCTCGTTCCACCCATATGTTGATATCATAGTAGTGAATACCGTTGCGGTAATTTTCGTAGTTTGTGCTTGCAGCCACGGTGTAGCTGTAACTGTGGTTATAGAAGGTCACATAATATACATCTGTGCTGCCCCACCCATTCCAAGGTGTGTAATTTACCGTTGCGACAGGTTCTCGCAGCACCAGTTCAGGTTTTCCATCGGGTCCAAAGCTGTAGGTGATGTGGTAATCTTGGATGGATAGTGAAAGCTGTTTTGCTCCCACTGTGCAGCTCAGGAAATTGCCTTCTATAGCCGCAGCCAGTGTGGGTAGCAGGGTGATGGCAAGAATGGCGGGTCGCAGCATCGGTCAAATATCCAACTCAGGCAGTGCTTTCACGATTTTCACAGTCTCCAAGCTCACGGCGGTGTCAGCAAATCGTGTTGGTTCGCTCTTTGTTCTTACGTGCCAGTGAGGTATGCTGAGGCTTCCGAGGCCCGAGGAGACCCGCCATGCCCCGCTTCGATCCGACCGAATTCGGCCGCCTGCTTGCCCGCCTGAGC
>NZ_JAEPMO010000117.1 GCF_017643905.1 Marivita sp. | reverse complement strand
TGATCAGAAAAGCCGCGGCTCGAACCTACCAGGAACTCTGGAAGGCCGTCGGCCATGTGTGCAACCTCTTCACCGACGAGGAATGCTACAACTTCTTCAAGGCGGCAGGATATAGAACCGATTAAACGCGACACGCTCTAGACCTGAGGTATGTGACTGACAGTTGAGGTGAGACACACCGTCTGGCTAGCGAAGCGCAGTATCAGCTTTTCCAGCTGTCTCGAAGGTACACAACGAGTAAACATATTGCCCGATTTGACCGAAAAACGGATTTACATTTTTGGCGCTTCCGGCGCAGGCTCGACGACGCTCGGCGCACGCATCGCTAAAGACATTGGTGTGGTGCACATTGACTCCGATCACCACTATTGGGCGCCAAGCGATCCGCCTTATTCAAAGGTCCGCTCCCTCGACGATCGTCTGGCTTCCATAACCAAGGCTTTTGGAACTGATGGATGGGTTCTTGCGGGTGCCTGTCATCAATGGGGTCGTGGGATAGTTGACCCCGCGGACTTGATTGTTTTCCTAACGCTTCCGACACGGATTCGCATCGACCGCTTGATCGCCCGCGAGACCGAGCGTTTCGGTGGTCGTATCTTGGAAGGCGGAGACATGTACGAAACCCACAAAGCATTTATTGAATGGACGCTCCAATATGACGACCCGAATTTTTCCGGCCGCAATCGAAACTTGCATGAAATCTGGCTCAGCAATCAGACAAAGCCCATTTGTCGCATCGAAGGCAACATTCCCTAGAGCACTCGAGGAGCCTCGTACTAGACCACCTGAACGCATTGGCATGAGATAGGAACAAGCGGACTCTTCACCAAACACTCGGGCCACTGTCTTTTGGTTCAAGTCGGGCCACCACGATCAGCCTAGGAAGATCCCCACGATCACCAGCATCAGACCCAGCACCGACACAAACAGCGACCCGAGGTTTATCGGCATCACCTTCTTGACCTCGTCGCGCAATGCTTCGTCGCTCAGCCCAGCTTTGCGCGCCTTGTTGACCCGCAGGATGCAATAGACCAGCCCGCACAAACCGCCAAACGACAGCGCCGCGCCCGACCAGATCAGTATGTCCATGATACGCTCCCGCGATGGTCTGTGCCCACGGGGGCGGTAATTCATCCCCTGCCCGCTGACAAGCCCTTGAAGGCCCGCGCCGCCATCGCTACGAACCCAGTCAAACCAAAAGAGGGAGCCTCGTGATGGACGACAGCGCTATCGAAGCCAACTACCTCGTCACCGCAGATGAGCTGCGTCAGTTCATCGAACGGATCGAACGTCTGGACGCGGAAAAGAAAGACATCGCAGACCAGCAGAAAGAAGTCATGGCTGAGGCGAAAGCGCGGGGCTACGACACCAAGGTCATGCGCAAGGTGATCGCCCTTCGCAAGCGCGAGCCCGACGACATCGCCGAGGAAGAAGCCGTGCTCGAGATGTACAAGGAAGCTTTGGGCATGCAGTGATCGCCGTCGATCACATCTGACATCGCCATCAAACACAAACGGCGCCCGTTCATTCGGAGCGCCGTTTTTTCTGCGACTTCTATGCTGCCTTGAATAGCGCGTGGCCCGGCACCGACTGTTTTCAGATATCCGTCAACATGATTGACCACGCGGTTTCTTTTGCTGAATATCCTGTTGAAGAAAAACAGGCCGCAAAGGGCCAAGGGAGGAATGCATGAAGATTTGGAAAGCCGCTTTGGTGGCATTGTCTGTTATGGCCACACCCGTGCTTGCGGAATATCCCGAGCGCGAAGTGTTGGGCGTTGTAATGTGGGGCGCAGGCGGCGCCACGGATACGGTCGCGCGTGCCGTCAATCCGGCAGCCGAGGCGGCGCTTGGCAAACCGATTGTGGTTCTGAACAAGTCCGGCGGCGCGGGCGCGATCTCGACCGCTTTCGTGAACGCAGCACCTGCGGATGGCTACACCTTCCTCTATGGCGCGGAAAACCCGCAGCTTCATGGCGTGATGGGCGTGTCGGACATCGACTATGGCGACATGTACCCGATCAACATTCTGGGTCGCGGTGTGGCCGTTGTCGTCGTTCCGGCGGACTCGAAATACTAGACCCTCAGCGAATTGCTTGACGATATCGCCGCCAACCCCGGTTCCGTCAAAATGGGCTCGACCGGTCCCGGTGGCCTGCCCTCAACGATTGGCGCGTTGATTGCCAATGCGACCGATTTCAACGTCACCGCCATTCCCTTTGATGGTGAAGGTCCTGGCCTGACCGCCATGCTGGGCGGCGAGGTTGACTTCATGCCAGCGGGCATCTCGGCAGCAGCCGAGCAGATCAAGGCCGGCAACATGCGTGCCTTGGCTGTGGTCAACCCGGAACCCGTGGACACGCTTCCGGACGTTCCTGCCATCACGGAAACCCTCCCCGACATGGAGCGTTTCCTGCCATGGGGTCCGTTCTACGGCGTGTTCGTCCGCGCCGAAGTGCCGGACGATGTGAAGGCAAAGCTGACCGAAGTGTTCACGACTGCAGCAACCGACGCGACCTTCCTTGAGCTGATGGCCAACCGCGGCAACGTGGTCATGAACATGAGCGGCCAAGAGGCGATAGACTTCCTTGCCAAGTGGCAACAGGTCACGACCTGGGCCCTTCAGGACACCGGCGCGGCGAAGGTCAGCCCGGAAGAGCTTGGCATTCCCCGTCCCTGATCCAAGGGTGCGACCCGCTGGCTCTCTGGTGGGTCGCAGCATTCCGAAGAGATGAAAACACCTGACACCCTCCGACCCGGAGAACGGCTTTTTGCGCTTCTTCTGGTGGTCTTCGCAGGCTACGCCTTCTGGGAATCCTATGGCATTTCCGGGTTCAAAGGCCTGACAACCGGTGGTGTCATGCCGATGCTGGCATCTGGCGTGATGCTGGCAACAGGGGTTGTCATCCTGTACGACACGCTGCGCAGACCAGCCTCGGCCGAGACCGGTCTGCCCGCGCTGCTGGCCTATCTGTTCCCGCTGCGGGTCGTGCTGTTCACCGCGCTCGTCGCAGCCTTTGTGGCCGTTATCCCCTATATCGGATTTCTTCCGGCCTCCGGCGCGCTGTTGTTCGTGGCGATCTGGACGCTGTGGAGCAAAGGCCCGGTCTGGGCGATGGCAATATCGGCGCTGTCAGTCGGGGTGATCTACCTTCTGTTCGGCGTTGTCTTTCAAGTCATTCTCCCCACAGGGAGCCTGTGGACATGATGGAAACACTGGGCTTTTTCGCCACCTCCTGGCTGGACCCTTCGCTTCTTCTGCTGACAGCGCTTGGCACGTTTGCCGGGATCTATATCGGTGCGATCCCAGGTCTGTCGGTGACCATGGCCGCGTCGATCCTGATTTCCTTCACCTTCAAATGGGAAGTGAACGAAGCCCTGGCGCTGATTGCCGGTGTCTATGTCGGTGGCGTTTACGGAGGCGCACGCACCGCGATCCTGCTCAATATTCCGGGGGCACCCAGTGCCATTGCCACCGCACTGGACAGTTATCCACTGGCGCGCAAGGGCCTCGCGGGCGAGGCAATTGGCCTTTCGACGGTGATGTCGGTGATCGGCGGACTTGTCGGCGTGCTGGCCCTTGCCATCGCAGCCCCGCTGATCGCCGATTTTGCGATCAAGTTCACATCGCGCGATTACATGCTGCTTGGCATCATCGGGATCCTTCTGGTCGGCACGCTCTCGGGCGAAAGCTTTGCCAAAGGAGCATTCGCTGGCGCGCTTGGCGTCATGATCGGGATGATCGGGCTCGACCCGATGACCGCCGAGGCCCGGTTCACTTACGGATCGATCAATCTCATGGGGGGGGTGCCGTTCGTCGTGGCGATGATCGGCTTTTTCGGTGTCGCCGAAGCCCTCGCGCAGCTTGAACATATCTCCGCCGCTCCCATCAAACAAAAGGTCGCCCGGATCGTGCCGTCTTGGTCCGACGTACGGCGTTATCTTGGACTTGGGCTTAAATCCTCTGGACTTGGCACGTTGATCGGTGCCCTGCCCGGCACGGGTGGCGATATTGCAGCGCTCTTGGCCTACGACCACGCCAAGCGCAGCACCAAGAACCCCGAGGTTCCCTTCGGTGAAGGCGCAAAGGAAGGGTTGATCGCCCCCGAAGCCGCCAACAACGCGGCAGTGGGTGGGGCTTTTGTACCCATGCTCACTCTTGGCATTCCCGGCGATGCGGTGACTGCGATCATCATCGGCGCACTTTACATCCACGGTTTGAAACCGGGGCCGCTGCTCCTGACAGACACTCCGCACCTCTTCTGGTTCATCGTCGGCAACCTGACACTTGCCAACCTGTTCCTTCTGGTCTTCGGCCTGACCGGTGTCCGCATCTTCACCAAGGTGGTCGAATGCCCGCGCGCGATCCTGATCCCGCTGATCATCATCCTGTCAGCCGTCGGAGCCTATGCCATTCAGAACAACCCCGTGCACATCACATGGGCCCTCGGCTTCGGCGTTCTTGGCTATTTCCTCAAGCGTTATGGCTTCCAGGTCGGCCCGATCATCCTTGGCGTGATCCTTGGCCCGATGATCGACGCGAATTACCGCCGCGCCATGATCGGCGCACAAGAGAATATCGGAACCTTCATCTATGACCTGCTCAGCCACCCGATTTCATTGGTGCTGACCTGCGCGCTGGTCTTCATGTTCATCACTCAACTGCCCTTCGTGAAGAACCGCAAACGACAGACCAGGCCTTAAGGCGCGATCAAAGTGACCCCCGGAATGCGACGGATATCGAACAGGTCTTCTTCGTATTGCTCGGTCAGGTCTTGCACCAGATGCGCATCCCAGCCCGGCAGATCGAATTCATGCTCGACCTTGGACGGGTCCGCGAACTTATCGAGAAAAGCCACCATCACTCGGCGGATCTGAGCCTCGTTGAATTCCGGTTTTTCGGCAAGATAGGCCCGAAACCGCGTCATCCCTTCCTGCGAGGTGATATCCGCCATCCGCGAATAGGCCCCGACAATCGGATAGGTCGCTTCAACCCCTGCGAATTCGCGGATCAGTTCCCCCCAGATAAGTGGACTATCCTCGTCGCACCAGACCGTCACCGGAACGCCGGGCACCGCTGCGGTGATCCGCCCAAGCAGAGTGGACCAGCGAATATGCATCGGATCCAACCCGTGCAACAGCTGTGAAATGTCCGACAGCGGTGTCGCCTTGAGAAGCGCGGGCAGGAACGTCGCAGGATTGCGCAGCCCGATGAAAATCTCGACTGAATCCCGTGCGAAGATATCCCGCAGAGTGCGCAGACGGTGCTCCGCCTTGCGGTATACCACCCCACCCTGAAACGCGATCTTGGGTACCGAAAACAGGTTCTCATGCGACAGGATCATCCGATCCACATGACCCGTGTCCTCGTCAAGGATACTGTCCAGCAACACGTCGCGCGACCCTGGCGCAGGCGGCGCGTCCCCCAAGGCGTTCAGCATCTCCGAAATCAACTGCCGATACTTGCCCGGCCCCGGAATCGCGATCCCGTCTGACCGAAGCGCCTCGCGGTTGCGCAAGAGCGTCTTGAACAGCCGATCGCTGTCAGTCTCGTGAAGGCCTGCGTGTAGGACAACCTGCATCTGTTTTCGGTTTTCTCGCTGTCTGGGCGTAGTATACCCCCACGCGCAGCGATGAAAACCGTCTTAGGACGACATTCGCAAATCGCAAAATTTCGCCAGATTGCCTCTTGCACAGCCGCGCGACACTCAGTAATCACGCCTCCAGAGCCCCTATAGCTCAGCTGGTAGAGCAACTGATTTGTAATCAGTAGGTCCGCGGTTCGAGTCCGTGTGGGGGCACCATTCAAATCAAGCATGTAGCCGGAACGTGGATGTATCCACCAAGATGTCTCTCGGATTTACGAGGCATGTCGAATTCGTTCGCGGCGCGGTTGGGCGCGCGCTCCTGATGCTTGTCGGCCCGGAAACCATATAAAATTTGGCCTTGCATGTGCGTCGAGGTGAGCCCGCTGGGAAGGTCTGGTGCGCACCCGAAGCGGACGTGTTCCGATCATATGGCCTTTACCGCAGCATTCCACTCCGATGCATAGCCAATGCAAAGGCCCTTCAACGGGTCTTCTCGGATTGGACGAGCCGCGATCTCGCGTTCTTGAGACCCCTGAGCCGCGACGAGCAGGGCGGCGCCTTCGCTTGTTCCGGTCGTGCTGGCCGTCGGAATCACGGACGACGCGGATACGGCTTCAAGCATCGTGAGGTAGGGTTTGTTGCGGGCAAACGGGCCTTCAACAATGACTGGGCCCACATGCCCGATCAGATCAAGACAATGCGCCGTGACCAGCGCCAGATAGAAGCCGACCGCAGCGCTCCGCTGCCCTGTCCCAACCGGCGGCTCGTCGCCAATCCAGTGCGAGGTCATGCCGGCGAATGGGCCGGTTTCGGGGACAATGGCGGGTAGCAGCATCCTGCGATGGGTCAGAATCTCCCGCATCTCGGCCTCATCCGCATCCACCGATGGCCCCGGGAGAAGAAGATCGTGCTCCCGCCCCCCCATGAAGCGCGCCGATGGCACGGCATCACCGAATGCGTTTACGTTTACCAGCGTGTCGCGCGCAGGGTCCAAGGTCACGGATTTGCCGCCCACGGCCATGGCGATCACCCATGTGCCCGTCGAGACCACGCTGAAGGGCGGTTTGCGCGTTACAAGATGCGACAGCAGCGAGGCGTTGGAATCGTGGATACCACAAAGGACCGGCGTATCCGCGCTCAGTCCGGTGCGGCGGGCGATTTCGGCGGTGACCGTTCCCAGAACGTCGCCGGGCATGCGTGGCGGCGCGATCTTGTCCGCGATGCCAAGTGACTTTGGCAGCGCGGAAAACCGGCCTTCATATGGGTTCCAGAGATCCGTGTGGCACCCCAGCGACGTCACGTCCGTGGCAAAGACTCCTGTCAGGCGATGCGTCCAGAATTGCGGATAGGTCACGACATACACGACGCGATCGAGAAGCGCCGGATCGGTCAGAAACTGCCAGTGGAGTTGCGCGCCGAGATTGAGCCCCATGGACAGGCGGGGGGACCCGGTCTCGGAAAATGGCGGGCGGAACGCATCATATTCCTTTGCGCAACTGTCAGGCCCAGTGTGTTCATAGTCGAGAACAGGTGCCGCGAGGGAGCCGTCTTTGGTGAGCAACGCAGCGGCAGCGCCATGCGTGGTGATCGTGATCGCGCCCAGCCCATGTTCGGCATGGAAGCGCGTCAGGCCGTCAAGAATGAAATCCCAATGCCCGTCAACGTCGAAATGCGGATAGGGCGGACCGGGCAAAACGGTGTTGGGTCGCGTGACAACGGCAATTTCCGAAAGATCCGAACGGCGCACGACCGCGAGTTTCGCGTTCGTCTTGCCGATATCAATGACGGCTACATGCGCGCCTGTCATGGCATATGAAAGACAGGGGTGAGTGCTACGGCGACCGGCGCGTTGTCGTCATGCGTTTCCATGATGTCGGCCATATGCGCCCACCATTTTTTCATGATCTCATGGGAGGGAAGATCGTCGATCTTGTGATCATCCGTCCGCCAAAGCACACCGAAAAGGACGTTTGTCTCCTCGTCGAGGTGGATGGAATAGTCCGAGATCCCGGCATTTTTCAGAAGCGCGACAAGGTCGGGCCATATCTCGTCATGGCGTTTCTTGTATTCGTCCTTCGCACCGGGATTGAGGTGCATCTTGAAGGCGTATTTCTCCATGTCGCTCTCTCCTGACCTACCGCTTTGCTGCCTGCATGCGCCAATTCTCCCAAAGACGCGGCAACGCGATGACGCCGATCAGCAGCGCTCCGATGACGATGGACATCACGATGCCGGGCACGTTCAAAAGGCCTAGCCCGAACGTCACCAGACCCATCACGAACGCGGCGATCACCACGCCCGGGATCGAGCCCGACCCGCCGAGGATGTTCACACCGCCAAGAACCACCATCGTGACAATCTCCAGCTCCCATCCGACCGCGATTGACGGACGTGTCGAGGCCAGCCGCGACGTCAGACAGATGGCGGCCACGCCAGACATAAGCCCCGTAAGCAGAAAGAGGATGAACTTCACGCGGGCGACCCGGATACCGGAGAACTCCGCGCCGACGGCGTTGTTTCCGATCGCATAAACCGCTCGCCCGAAGTTCGTCTTGTGAAGGAGCACGAAGTAGATCAGCGCAAGGCAGGCGAAGAGCACGAACTCAAAGGAGATCACCCAGAAGACGTAGCCCTGCCCGAAAAAAGCAAAGTCCGACGGGTATCCGCGGTAGGCCTGATCGCCCAGAACGATGTAGCTGATCCCGCGGAAAAGGCTCATCGTGCCGATGGTGACAACGATCGAGGGCAAGCCCATACGCGTGACAAGAAAGCCGTTGAACGCGCCGCAAAGCAGGCCCACTCCAAGCCCGATGAGCACCAGTCCCGGTGTTCCCACCCCAAGCTGAACGGCCGCGCCCATTGCCGTCGAGGCCAGCGCGATGATCGAAGCCACGGAAAGGTCGATTTCACCTGCGATGATCAGAAGTGCCATCGCGAAGGCAATCATCGCCTTTTCCGTGAAGTTGAACGTCATGTCACTGAGGTTCCAAGCGTTCAGGAAATAAGGTGAGGTAAAGCTGTTCACGATGAAGATCGCGACGGCAACGGCCAGAAGAAGTGTCTCCCAGCTTTTCAGGCGCCGCTCCAGCGGCGATTGCAAGCGGTCAGGAATGGAACGGCTCGTGTCGCTCATGTCGCCTGCTCCGCACGTTTGAGGATGATCCGGCCTTTATCCCGATTGGCCTGAGCGTTGAGGATGACCGCGATGATGATCGCACCGCCCGAGATCGCGAGTTGCCAGAACGGCGAGATGTTCACGACAGGAAGCGCGTTGCTGATGATGCCAAGGAAAAGAGACCCCAGCATTGCCCCGAACACCGTGCCGATACCCCCCATGATCGCGACGCCCCCGATGACGCAAGCCGCCACGACATTAAGCTCGAACCCGCCTGCCAGATCGACGAACGCCACGGCAAACCGCGACACCCAGAGATAGCCGGTAAGCCCTGCCAACGCGCCGGAAATCGTGAAGGCCCAGAACTGCGTTTTTCCCACGTCGATTCCGGCATAAGTGGCCGCGTGCGGGTTACCGCCAGCAGCATAGAATGCGCGCCCCAGAGTCGTCCGGGACATCACGAGCGTGAAGAGGAGAACGGCAGCAATGGCGATCCAGCTCATCAGCGGCAGACCAAGAAACTCTGTCCGCGGAAACGCCTTGAAGCTGTCGCTGAATTCGTGGCTGTTGACCCATTTTCCGTCAGAAAGAAGAAAGATCGTGCCGCGAAAGATCGTCATGGTCCCCAGCGTCACGACAATCGGCGGAATGGCGAGCTTCCAGACAAGGACACCGTTGATCACGCCAAGAAGCGCCCCGAATCCGATGGAAATGACGATGATCACAGGCACAGGCAGTCCCGGCATGGCGACATTGATCATGGCGACAACCATACCGGTCAGGGCAAGGTTGGCAGCGACGCTCAGATCGATGCAGCGGGTCAGGATCACGATCATCTGACCAATGGCCAGCAGGATCAGGGGGGCGGTGTCGTTGAAGACATTCGCGAGGTTTGTCGGAGCGATGAAGGCGGGGAAGCGCGAGGCGATGATCGCAAGGAGCAAGGCGATTGCGCCTGTGAGGAGCACTTCGCGAGACATGAGGATGTTTTTCGGCATAACTTTGCTTCCCTCAGATCCCGGCCGCGTGACGTACCAATGTCTCGGGCGTCATGGTGTCGGCCGACAGCTCAGCCGCGATCCGCCCCTCTCGCATGACGATCACCCTGTCCGACATACCCATGATCTCGGGGATTTCCGAGCTGACCATGATCACCGCCAGACCCTGCGCGGCGAGTTCCGCCATGAATTCGTGAACCGCGGCCTTGGAGCCGATATCGATCCCTTTGGTCGGCTCATCAAGGATGATGACTTTCGGCTGCGTGGCCAACCACTTGGCGATAACGACTTTTTGCTGGTTGCCACCCGACAGGTTGCCGACATCGGTATCCAGCGAGGCCGCTCGAAGGTCGAGGCGTTCGGTGAAGTCGCGCGCCAGTTTGAACTCTTCGGCAAGTTGGAGGAAGCCGTTGCGCGATGTGCGCCCGAGAGAGGGAAGAGTCACGTTCTGGAAGATAGGGAGCGCGGTGATCGCGCCCTGTTTGCCGCGATCCTCGGGCACATAGACGATGCCATTTGCAACGGCATCGGCAGGGGATCGGATATCAACTTGCTTGCCATCAATTCGCAACACACCTGATGAGGGCCGTGTGATCCCGAAGATCGACTGCATGAATTCGGAACGGCCCGCACCGACAAGGCCGTAAAAGCCCAGAATTTGCCCTCGGTGAAGCGTGAAACCTATGTCCGCGAATTCGGTCGGGTGTTCGTAGCCTTCAACCACGAGGATCTCGTCGCCAATATTGTGCGCACGATTGGGAAAGATCTGGCTGACGTCCCGACCGACCATCATCTTGACGAGTTCAGCCTCGGACACGTCCGCAATGGACCCAGTGCCGACAAGCGCTCCATCGCGGAAAACTGTGTAGTTGTCGGCAATGCGGAAGATCTCATCGAACTTGTGGCTGATGAAGAGGATCGCTTTCCCCTGATCCTTGAGCTCTTCAACAAGGACATAAAGCTCCTCGATTTCCTTTTGGCTGAGCGCTGCGGTCGGCTCGTCCATGATCACGACCCGCGCGTCGATCGACAAAGCCCGCGCGATGGCAACGAGGTGTTTGTTCGCAATCCCAAGGTCTTTGAGTTTCGTGCGTGGCTCGATCTGTGCGCCGATACCCACGAGGATGGCACGGGCCTTCTCGATCATCTCTGCGGTGTCGATCAGGCCGAACCGCCCCCGTGGTGCGTGGCCCAGAAAGATGTTCTCCGCCACCGACAGCTCGTCAAAGAGAACCGTCTCCTGATGGATCGCGGTGACACCCGCATCTCCCGCCGCTTGCGCCGTCGGAAATCGGCAAGGTGTGCCATCGATCTCGATCTCTCCGCCGTCCGGCTGATAGATGCCCGTCAGGATCTTGACGACCGTCGACTTGCCCGCTCCGTTCTCTCCGACCAGAGCCGTGACTTTGCCCGGGAACAACTCAAGCGACACTTCCGACAGCGCCGTGACCCCCGGAAAGGTCTTGGTGACCCGGTTCAGGGCCAAAATCGGCGGTCCGGTCTCCACTTTGGGAAGATCGTGTGTCTGATCGGGTTGCATCAACATGGGGGTCTTGGGTTGCCTTGCCGGAAGGGTGTCGGTGCAGCGTGAAAGCTGCACCGCTCTTTTTCGACGATCAGAAAATGTCCTTGAACTGATCGATGTTGGACGCGTCGTACGTGAACGGGTCCGACATCGCCGCGGAATTCGTGTCGTCGAGTGTCACCGACCCCATACGGCCGGTCGGGATTTCCGAGCCCGGCTCTGCTGTCGCGGCACCCGAGGCAAGGGCATGCGCGATCATCGTCGCCGAGTAACCCAGATCGATCGGGTTCCAGATCGCGAAGCTCTTGGTTGCACCGGACTCCACGCAGCCCGCCATTTCCGACGGCAAGCCAAGACCGGTCACGTTGACCTGACCGATCTTGCCAGCGTCTGACACAGCCTGACACGAGGCAAGGATGCCGACTGTGGTCGGAGCGATGATCGCTTTCAGATCGGGGTAAGATGCCATAAGGACCTGCGCTGCGCGGTAGGACTTGTCCGAAAGATCGTCCCCGTAGACCGTCGCAACGAGCTCAATGCCCGGATAGTTCGGCATGACCTCCTCAGCGGCCGCGATCCACGCGTTCTGGTTGGTGGCGGTAGCCGATGCCGACAGGATAGCAACCTGACCGCCGTCAGGCATGTGATCGGCGGCAAGTTTGATGATCGTGTTGCCGATCAACGGAGTCGACGACGGGTTGAGGTGCATCTGGCGTCCCTCTTCGTTCACCCCGGAGTCCCACGAGATCACGGTGATACCGCGCTGCATCGCGCGCTGGAGCGCCGGCGAGACGGCATCCGGGTCGTTGGCAGAGATCGCGATGGCGTCGACGCCCTGCGCGATCAGCGCATTGATGACCTCGATCTGGCCTTCCGCAGTGGTGTCGGTCGGGCCGGTATAGATGACCTCGACGTTGCCAAGCTCGGCTGCCGCTTCCTCTGCGCCTTCAGCGGCTGCCTCGAAGAAGCCGATGCCAAGCGCTTTGACGACAAGCGCGATGCGCAAGTTGTCCTGCGCCATTGCGCTTGTGCCCATGAGGCTGGCCGCGAGGCTCATGCCTGCCACCAGCGAGGTGAATGTCCGACGTTTCATATCATGTCCTCCCAAAGAAACTGTTTTGCCTGGCCGTTTTATGAGGCGGCCACGTCCTCCAGAGCGCCGCCCGACTGGGCGACGATCAACTTCACGTCCGCAGCGTCCAGCATAGCCGCCGCCTTGTCCGAGATTCCTTCATCCGTGATCAGCGTCGAGATGCGGTCGAGGCCGCAGAGCACAAGGCTGGAGCGCTGTTCGAATTTCGTACTGTCCACCAGCACGACAAGCTCGTCGGCCTGCCCCATCAGCTTTTCTTCGGCCCGGATCAGCAGCGGATCCGCCTCCATGAGACCGAGCGGGCCAATGCCCTGCGCGCCCATGAACATGCGGCGGGCATAGAAATTGCGGGTAACGTCATTCTCGAACGGCGACAGGATAATGTTCTGCTCGCGATAGATCGCGCCGCCCGAAACCATCACGGTGTTTTTCGAATGCTTCAGCAGGTGTTCGGCGATGGGAAAAGAATTCGTGAAGACCTGACACCGCCGATTCGCCAGCGGGTGAACCATCTGAAAGGTCGTCGTCCCGCCGTTAATAATGATCGGTTCCCCGTCTTGGCACAGCTCCACAGCCGCGCGGGCGATCGCCCGCTTCTCCTTGATCCGAAGCGCTTCGTTGACCGCGAAGGTGCGCCCGGCAAGGCCAACGAATTGCGGAGGATTCAGCGATTCAACGCCGCCCCGCACCCGCCGAACCTTTTTCTGCATGTGAAGGGTCGCAATGTCCCGGCGTATCGTGGCCTCGGATGCCCCGGTCAGGTTGCACAGATCAATGACCGTCACGACAGCCCGATCCTGGACTGTGGAAAGAATGACCCTGTGGCGTTCGGACTCATGCATAAATGCCTCCCTCACCATCGAAGGTGCTCAGATTCCAACCTCCAGTCAATCAAAAACCGTCATATTCAATCATTATGCGCTTCAGCGTGATTGAATATGATTGAAGTAGATTGACAAACGATCATGCCAGCCCCACCCTGCGACACAGGTAAATTGGGACTTGGTCCGTCTGATGAGGAGCGCATCATGTTGAAATCGGTCGACAATCCGTTGCTTGAGAACCGCTGGAACGTTGAAGCGGCAAGCGGGATGAGCGAATCGGAGTTGCTTCTCTATCGATCGAACATTCTTGGGGCGGACAAGCGCGTGACCAACTACGGCGGTGGCAACACCTCGGCCAAGGTGATGGAAACCGATCCGCTGACAGGCGAAACCGTCGAGGTGCTCTGGGTCAAGGGTTCGGGCGGCGACATCGGCTCGATCAAGATGGATGGGTTTGCCACGCTCTACATGGACAAGCTAAATTCCCTGCGTTTGCTTTACCGCGGTGTCGAGCACGAAGATGAAATGGTGGGCTACCTTCCCCATTGCACCTTCAAACTGAACCCGCGCGCGGCTTCCATTGATACGCCACTCCATGCCTATGTGCCGCGCAAGCATGTCGACCATGTCCATGCCGACGCGATTATCGCCATTGCCGCGTCAAAGAATTCCAAAGACCTGACACAGGAGATCTTCGGCGCACGCATCGGCTGGCTGCCGTGGAAACGCCCGGGCTACGAGTTGGGCCTTTGGCTCGAGAAATTCTGCCTCGAAAACCCGGATGCGGATGGCGTCGTGCTGGAAAGCCATGGCCTGTTCACGTGGGCCGACACCGCGAAGGACTGCTACGACACCACAATCGACGTGATCAATCGCGCGACAGAATGGCTGCATGAACGCACATCGGGCATTCCGGCATTTGGCGGCGCAAAACACGCCTCCCTCGATGACGCCGCCCGCCGCGACGTGGCGGCTCGGCTCATGCCGGCCATTCGGGGGTTTGTCAGCGGAAACCAGCATATGGTCGGGCATTTCAACGACAGCCCTGCCGTTCTGGAATTCGTGAATTCTCAGAATATGGAAGAACTGGCTGCCCTCGGCACCTCCTGCCCTGATCACTTCCTGCGGACGAAAATCCGTCCGCTCGTCGTCGACTTCGACCCTGCCAAGGGCAATCTCGACGAGGTTCTTGCAGGGCTGGCGGCGCAGATCGACGCCTACCGCGAAGACTACAAGGCCTATTACGAGCGGTGCAAACACAGTGACAGCCCCGCGCTTCGTGATCCCAATGCTGTTGTTTACCTCGTGCCCGGCGTGGGCATGATCACCTTTGCGAAGGACAAGGCGACGGCTCGGATTTCCGGCGAAT
>NZ_JAEPMO010000187.1 GCF_017643905.1 Marivita sp. | reverse complement strand
GCAGATTCCGAATAACGTTCAATAGTCCCATGTCGATCACTCCGTAAGCCCCCTCGCTCTTCACTCGGGGGAGGGTCACATGGGTCAAATCTCAATGAAAATTCTATGCCTACCCGGGTCACTTCTCAGTGCAAATCAACATGCCGCAACCTGTGCGCTATGCCACCGCAGCCTTTCATCAGATCGGTGACAATCTCGAAGCTGCGGCGCGTGTTGCGGGGGCTTCATCGCTGCGTGCGTTTTCGCGGATCCTCATCCCGCTGATCGCGCCCAGCCTGCTTGCGGCGATGCTTCTGGTCTTTGCCGTTGCTACGCGCGAACTCGTCGCCTCGATTGTGGTCGCGCCGGTGGGCGTTTCTACGATTTCCACCTATATATGGAGGCAGTTCGAGCAGGGCTCGGTCGGGCTGGGGATGGCGATGGCGTTTGTGACGATCCTGATCACCACGGCCTTTCCACTGATCGGGCTAAGCCTGATGGGGCGGCGCAGCGGCCTTTTGTGATGTTGATCGCACAGCTAAGCGACCTTCACCTGCGCGATGACGGGGCCGATCCTTGCCACGACCCGGTCGAGGCAACTCGGCGCGCACTCGAGGCGATTGCGGCGATGGAACGGCTGCCAGATGCTATTGTGATCACCGGGGACATCATTGACAGGACCGCCAAAGGTTACGCCCATGTCCTGCCTTTTCTGAAAGATGCACCGGCCCCTCTGTTCGCGCTGCCAGGCAACCATGATCAGAGCGCGGAGTTTCGCTTAGCCTTCGGCGCAGGGATGGCCTACCACCCCGAGCATCTGAGCTTTGTGCAGCCCGTGGGCGAGGCTCTGCTTATCGGCCTCGACAGTACCATGCCGGATGGTTCGGGCGGGTTGGATTCACCCCGGCTGGCGTGGTTAGCTTCTGTTCTGGCGCAGACACGGCGGCCCGTCATCTTGGCGATGCACCATCCGCCATTTCCAACCCTGACCGCGCATCTTGACAGGCCCGGGTTTGCCGGTGCTGCCGAACTAGCCGAGATTGTGACCAAAGCACCTGTGTGTCGGATCATTGCGGGGCACAGCCACCGCGCTATCCAGACATGCTGGGCAGGCGTTCTGGCCAGCACTGCACCAGCGATTGGCCACGCCCTCAGCCTTTCCTTGACCGGCCAAACCCCGCACCGCCCAATGCCCGGCCCGCCCGGTTTCGATCTCCACCTGCTGCAAGAGGACCGTGTTGTCAGCCACCTTGTCTCTTTGGCCTGACAGGCGACAGATGAGCACATCGCTGTTGGCCGGCGTCCTGGCAAACAGGGCGATGGCACGCTTGTGCTTTCACTCTCGGACAGAACGGGAGCCGTGGCGATTGCCGTAGACGCTGCCTCTGATCGATATAGCACTGACGAAACGAGTGTAAGCGCTACGCTACCCCCCTCCTGCCGTCCAGTGAAAGTCGAGCGCCACATCCTCTCGCTGCCATTTAGTCGCGAAGAAACGAGACTGTCATGGTTACGGAGATCGGTGGCCATCTACAGGCTCGCTTTTGGCCAACCTCGCCAGGACGATCTTCTAGCGCTTCTGGACAAAGCTCGGGACGCACTGTCGGACAGAGATCTGGGTGAATTGCAGATCAACCTCAGACCCTCTGCAGTAGGTTCAGCGTCGCCAGAGATGGGGCTCAAATGAAACGCGCTGAAGCCTCGAGGGGGGGCTCGAAAAATGTTGACCAGGTGTTGACCAGAAATTGCACGCCAAATTCCCCAGTGTTTCACTAGGGAACTAAGCATTTGATATATTTCGAGATTTTGGTTGCGGGGGTAGGATTTGAACCTACGACCTTCAGGTTATGAGTCGTGTCGAACGAACCATGAACAATCGCGCAGGATCGCGAGTTTTTGCGCGGTTTCCGCCAGTTGCGAGGCCGTTCCCCGAGGCCGGCCTGCGCGCGGATTGTCAGGATTGCGCAGCGGTTTTTCCCCTCGTGCTTCCACCATGCTTCCATGTGGGTGTAGAACGATGGTTGTGGTAGCACATTGCATCATACTCATAAACGCCTGAGACGACATGCGCTGCTAAGTTCTTTGTGCATTATAGGTTGGCTTCTTGCGTGTATGTGACACCGCGAAGCACATTTGGTCCGTGTTCACGCATGTGCGCGCGCGCCGCATTAAGAAGCGCAGTTTCGGTGATAAACGGGCGCAAAGCTTCTAAGTCAACGTGATCCCGGTCGACTTGGCTGACTCTCCATGTGAGCGGGATAAATCCTTCATCCGCCACCGATTGCGAGATATGCGGAGATGCAGTTCCATAAACCTCACCGGTTTGGGGGTTCGTGATGATTGTTTCGTTTACGTTTGCTTCTTGGTCTTGTTCTGGATCGCGCCGCCTTTGTGTATTCAATCTGCGACCAGCGTCACTCAATTTATCCATGACAAACTTTCGAGCATCAGCCGCTTCCTTTTCCATATTTTTGAAAAAGCCCTCGACCTTTTTGAGCAGCTCTCGAATCGGCTTGGTGTCCTCCAGCCGGACACTTCGACATTTTCTATTTGCCGCTTCAAGTTGTTCGGCGAACGTCTTAGCACGAATAACCTCCTCTTCGGTCTCCAATCGAACAGGAACTCGATCTATTGCAGCCATAAGTGCCTTGTGGCGGTCGACAATCGGTTTATTGGCTTCTTCAACAGCCCGAATCACAGCTTCAATATCGGTTGCGAACAAGTTGTTTGTCATTGTCGACCTTCTTTTTTGCCCTTGGACATTCTGATTTTCATAATCTTGCCAAACCTAGCACAGATAAAATCAACGCGCAGTGCTTCGCCAGAACTCTGGTCGATGTTAACGACAAAAGACGGCGCATCGAAGAAGTCACCAAGCTTCAGGCCGCCTTTCTTAAGAGTCGATTTCCTCAGAAAACCCGTCCGGCGTTTGTTCGTATCCTGCCTGCGAAAGATAAACTTATAGTGGTTTTCTAGGTCCTCGAAGTCATCCAGGTCGTAAAGCGCAAGCTGCGCCCCGTCTCTTGCGCGGAATGCCAAGATGTTGCCAGTGCTCTTTGGATGCGCCGGCTTTCCGGCCGGACGTTGATTGTCCGTGCACGGGTGTTTCGGCCAAGGCCAGCCAACGTCATCAAAGAAGACGCGCCCACCGTTTGGAGATTGATAGAAGAAGACGGTCGCGCCGCAGACCGGGCAAGTTGCGTTTGGAACGATGTAGGACCTAACGGACCGAAACGGCGAACTGTCAGAAGCTCGCCCCTTTTCCCGATAGCCTCGGCACCAGCCGCCATGGATATGGATGGGCGTCGGGCGCCCATCCATGTACCTGAATATAATCGGTTCTCCACAAGTGTCGCAGGTTGCCATCTCCAGAAGCCTATCCTGCCCTCACTTAATGGTCATCAATCGCCGCGCTCCATGCGTGCACTCCAAGCAGCCTTGCCCATGCCCCTGCGATCGACCCGGCTCTCCATCGCCAGGGACGACTGGACCACCAACTCCTTTCGCATACGGGACGAGAACTGTCTGCCAGCATGCCGTGCCAACAGTTCGAGTTCCCGGATCATTTCGCGTCCTTGATCCAGGCCCTCGACGTAGCGACAAAGGTGACGCAGTTCTCGTTCTACGTATCTTCGTGCTTCATTATAGGCCGCGTCCCTGTTCATCCGGGCAGCAGTACTTACAATATGAGCGCTCCACGTCCGCGCAACTATCATGGCAATTTCGTCGTCACGGTACTGGTCGGTGTTGGTCGCTCCATCCACAGCAATAAGCCTCACCAGAACGGTATCCGTTTCAAGCCTGGTGCGATCGTCGACAGCACGTCCATTGGCGATCAGCGCAAACTCAAGCTCGTCATTCAGCCGAGCCTTGGGACAGGTGACCTTGAGAACGGCAACACGCTCGACGTCGTTTTGAACCGGCCCGAGAGGAACGAGGATGCGACCGTCACGGATCTCGGATCCTGTTCTCCCCAGCACCTCGACCCGCACGCTTGTCGGTACAATGAGCTCGATCTGTGCATCCTCCACGACAGTTCCGAAGATGTCGTCCAGTTCGCCCAGAAGCACCGAGGAGATCTCGCTCGTCAGTTCGGCATCGTGAAGGCGTCCACCACCGCTCTCGGCAATGCCCCTCAGCAGCTGCTCGTCGTAACCGTCGCCGATGCCGAGGCATGAGGTCAGGACGCCGCGCATCCGAAGCTCGCCCGCGTGCTCGCGGAGCTCTTCAGGGTCGACGATGCCGTCGTTAGCATGACCGTCACTCAGGATGATGACGTGTGGAGTCATGCGCGGGTCTTCTTCGGCGATCCCGGCAGCGCACTCGACACCGGCGAACCATCCCCCCGATAAAAGCGTCCTACCCCGCGTCTGAAGGCGCGAAATCTCCGACCGAATGCGAGCGGCGTTGTCGGTCGTCACCGCCACACCGTCGAGATGAACGAGGACATCCGACGCAAAGGACACCACGGTAAGACGATCTCGCGCTGTGAGGTGTTCTGCCAGGCCGAGAGCTGCTTCCTTTGCAGCCTCGAGCTTTCCGCCGCCCATCGAACCGCTAGCATCGATCACCAGAGCAATGTTGAGGGGCGCGCGCTCCGCCGGGCGGCGGTCATCCTTCCGGTGAGCCTTGAGCCGTGCGACAAGGAAGCGAACGGAGTCGCCGTCCTCCCAGAAGAGCTTGCGGTCGAAGGCGGCGGCGGCGGTGAAATTCACATCAGTCATTTTTTGCTCTCCCGGTGAGAATGGCACGGAATTGGTCCGCAAGTTGTTCGAAAAGGACCCGTTCGCGAGGTTCGAGATCGCCTCGCACGGAAAGTTCGAGGTCGGGCGTGACGGAGATCCGTGTCCAGACCGTCCCTCGAGACCGCCTCGGCGCCGGCGCTTCGAGTACCCTCTCCAACTGAAGGATCAGCCGCTCGATGCTCGCCAGTTCCGCCTGACGTTCGTCGGAGCGAGCTCTTCGATAGGACTCCATCGACGGCTTGCCGAAGCGAGGTTTGAAGGACGGCCGTTCTGATGCGCTCGAAGGGGCCTTCTTAGCAAAAAACTCCATCGATCGATGCGGCGGTTCCTCGGTGGCGCTTCGTGTCTGGATCCGCCTGAGGTAATCGCGCGCCGACCCAGTGGACACCGTTGTGGGACCTGCCTCGAGGGCCCACTCGCGGATCTGGTCCTCCGTCGCCATCATGAAGCGACGCCCGATCTCCGAAAGAGACAGCCCGTGCAGATCTTTGAGCGCCCGAACGGCCAGCGCACGATCTGCATTGCTCGCGGGGTATCGAGCGCCACGCCCAGGCTTGAAAGGTGGAGCCAGCAGTCCTTCGCCGACCCAGGACCGCAAGGTGCGTGCCTCAACCCCGGTACGTTCGCTCAGTTCTTCGAGTGTGAGTTCATCATCAGACATAGCGGCGATGTAGGTGGATTAATGCGACATGTCAATATGTCTCATTTATTGGAAGACATCCGTTGTTATTCGAAGCGACCGTCGCAAGTCGTCGAATTTGCGATCCCGCTCTCTTCGAAGGACTGCGTGCCATTTCCTTTTTCTTCGCTAATTCAACGTGTTCGTTGACTATCACCACGCCTTTCGCACTGTAGAGCAAAGGGAACCAGAAGGCCGCCTACCATGCCCAAGATCACCAAACGCCTCGTCGATGCCGCAGAAGCCCAAGCCACCGAATACTTCGTCTGGGACAGCGACATCCCCGGCTTCGGACTTCGGGTGCTGCCAAGCGGGCGCAAGGGCTATGTGGTCCAGTATCGCGCCGGGCGCCGATCCCGGCGGATTAGCCTCGGGCCTAGCACGGTCCTTACCTGCGAGCAGGCCCGCAACCGCGCCATCACCATCGTCGCCGCCGCGCGCAATGGCGAGGATCCTGCCGGCGAACGCGACGCCGGGCGCAAGGCGATCACCATCAAGGAACTGGCCGAACGGTTCGACAAGGAGCACATTGCGATCCGCTTGAAGGCCAGCACGGCCAAGGAATATCGCCGGAACCTCGAACGCTTCATCCTGCCCGCGCTGGGGCAGCTGACGGTCACGGGAATCACCCGGGCGGACGTGGCGAAGTTCCATCACGACCTCCGGCACATCCCCTATCAGGCGAACCGCTGCCTCGAAGTGGTCTCAAAGATGTTCAGCCTCGCCGAGCTATGGGGCCTGCGTCCGGACGGCACCAACCCACGAAAGCACATCCGGAAGTACCCCGAGGAGAAGCGCGAGCGGTTCCTCAGCGCGGCAGAACTCCGCCGCATTGGCGAAGTGCTGCGCGAAATGGAGGCTGAAAGAATCGAACTGCCTTCGGCCATTCTCGCCGCACGCCTGCTGATCCTGACCGGATGCCGCCTCAACGAGATCATGACGCTGAAATGGGCATACGCCGATCTGGGCGAGCGCGTCCTGCGCCTGCCGGATTCAAAATCCGGCGCCAAGGTCGTCCATCTCGGTCAGCCTGCCGTCGAGCTGCTCCGCGACGCCCAGCGCATCGACGGGAACCCATGGGTCATCGCTGGCACCCTGCCCGGCAAGCGCCTGAGCGATCTCCAGCCCTTCTGGCAGCGCGTCCGCGCGCGCGCCGGGGTGAAGGATGTCCGCATCCACGACCTGCGCCACACCTTTGCATCGACCGCCATCGCCTCGGGTCAGGGGCTGCCTATGATCGGGAAGCTACTGGGACATACACAGGTACAGACCACGGCCCGCTACGCTCATCTCGCGGCCGAGCCAGTGCGGATGGCGGCGGACGCGGTGGCGCAGAACTTGCGGCAATCCTTGGGATAGTTTGCGGAGGGAGCCAACCTGGCACCCAACTCTCTTTTGTGGATGCCGCTCGTTTTGCAAGGAAATTCTGAACCTTTGGACATGTGATCGAGCGCGTACTTTTGTCAGGCCTGTTTGTGCGGCGGACAGTGGCGCCGCGGGCCGGTTCTCTGATTGCGGCCCTGTCAAGCGGAAAGCAACTGATCCGTCCGGGGTCATGGTTCTCTTCGAGGTCACACATGGTTTGCGCCTCAGCATGGCATCCGGTGGTGGTCGTCTCCAATGTATGGATCGG
>NZ_JAEPMO010000183.1 GCF_017643905.1 Marivita sp. | reverse complement strand
GAAGCTCTGCGACCAATATCCGGGCAAAGAACGTGAGACGTTGGTCCGCCAGGTGGAAGCCCGCTTGAAAGCGGTCGGCACGCTTGAAGTCCTTCGCCAAGGCATCACGATCATCCCGGGCATCAAGATCGCGCTCTGTACTTTCAGACCCGCGTCAGGCCTAAACCCGGTCACGCTGCGCGCCTATGAAGGCAACATACTCGGCGTCATGCGCCAAGTGCGCTATTCCTTGCGCTCCGAGAATGCCATCGATGTGGTTCTACTCGTCAATGGAATTCCATTCGCAACACTTGAGTTCAAGAACACGCTGACTGGCTCAACCTACCAGACCGCCGAAAAGCAGTACCGCAAGGACAGGTCACCCAATGGCGAACCGCTTCTGACCTTCAAGCGGGGCGCGTTGGTACATTTCGCATTGGATCAGGACAACGTGTCCATGACCACGCATCTCAACAACGGCAAGACACGCTTCCTGCCGTTCAACCGCGGCCGCGACGGCGGCGCGGGCAATCCTGATGTCGAAGAGGAATTCCGGATCGCTTATCTTTACCGCGATATCGGTGCGCGCAAAGCGGTCTTCTCCCGTGAAGTCCTTCTGGGTATCCTGCAGCGCTTTGTTCTGGTCGATGAGGTCGAACAGCCCGTCGGCAAGGTCAAGCGCACCACCATCTGGCCGCGCTTCCAACAGCTCGATGCCGTACGCATGCTGATCCAGGACGCCAAGGCCAATGGCGCAGGGCAGAATTACCTGTTCCAGCACTCCGCTGGCTCCGGTAAGTCAAACACCATCGCATGGGCCGCGCACCATCTGGCCACGCTCCATGATGATAGTGACAAGGCGATTTTCGATACGATCATCGTGGTGACTGACCGTGTGGTTCTGGACCGACAGCTCCAGCAGACCATCAAATCCTTCGCGCAGACTGCCGGATATGTGGTGCCGATCGATGGCACATCGCGGCAGCTCAAGAAAGCGATCGAGGATGGCGCCAAGATCATCATCTCGACGATCCATAAGTTCTCGACCGACCAGCTTTCCGTCTTGAAAAACGAGGAAAAGAAACGCTTTGCGATCATCATTGATGAGGCGCACTCCTCCCAGTCGGGCAAGCACGCAGACAGTATGGCCCGCGTCCTGGCCGACGGAGAGCTGACCGAGGAAGAGAAGGAACTGGACGCCACCGAGCAGGCACTGATCGAATTGCAGCGCCTCCGCGGGCCACAGGCCAACCTGTCATACCTCGCCTTCACCGCAACACCCAAGAACGTCACCATGGAGCGTTTCGGGCGCCTCGGCGACAGCGGCCCTGAACCTTTCCACCTCTACTCGATGCGGCAAGCTGTCGAGGAGGGGTTCATCCTGGATGTCTTGCGGAACTATCAGACCTACAAGTCCTACGCGAAACTCGAAAAGGCTATCGAAGAAGATCCGGAGCTTCTGGAACGGAAGTCTTCGCGCAAGGTCGCACGCTTCATCGATTTCCATGAGACGGCCATGATCCAGAAGGCCGAGGTGATTGTGGAGCACTTCCGTCGCCATGCGCTCCCGGAACTGTCAGGCAATGCCAAGGCTATGGTGGTGACCTCGAGCCGGGAACACGCCATTCGCACCCATCAGGCGATCTCGAAATACGTCACCGACAATGGCTACACGGATGTCCGGTCCCTCGTGGCTTTCTCGGGCGAGATCAACGTGGATGGCCAGCCCTATACCGAGCCGGGGATCAACGGCTTTGCCGAAACGGAACTGCCGCGTCAGTTCGATGGGGACACCTACAACGTCCTTGTTGTGGCCGAGAAATACCAAACCGGCTTTGACCAGCCCAAGCTTGTGGCCATGTATATCGACCGGCGCCTGAGCGGCCTGCAGGCCGTCCAGACCCTGGCGCGCCTGAACCGGATCTATCCGTCCAAAGAGCGCACCTATATTCTCGACTTCCGAAACACGGTTGAAGAGATCCAGGAAGCCTTCAAGCCTTACTACAACGTGACCCAGCTTGAGGATGTCTCGGACCCGAACCAGATCTACAGCCTCGAAGCACGCCTGAAGGCGTTCGGTATCCTTGATGCAGGCGAGATCGATCGCTTCGTCACGCGCTTTGTTCAGGCGCGCAAGCGTGCCGATGAACGGCCCGTCCTGGAAGGGATCGTCCGTCAGGCCGTCACCCGCTTCACCGAAAACCTGAACGAGACGGAACAGGAGGAATTCCGCCAGACCCTGGCGTCCTTCCTGCGCTTCTATTCCTTCATGTCGCAGGTCATGAACCTTGGTGATACGGACCTCGAGAAGCTGCACATCTACGGCTCATGGTTGAAGCGCATCCTGCCGTCTCGTCAGGCGCCTCAGGGTGAGGACGTGACAGACGACATGCTGGATATGGCGGCCTACCGCCTTGAAAAGCAGGGCGACCCGCAGGACGCCAGCCTCACAGCTGATGACAATCAGGCCTTGAGCCCGATCGACCGGTTTGGGGCCAACCCTTACACGGAAGAGGAGTCCAAGACCCTCACCGAGATCATCGAGTCCTTCAATGCCCGTCATGGCACGGAATTTTCGGAAGACGACTACCTCCGGTTCGAGGCGGTCAACAACGACATTCTGGACGACGATGTTTGGGCTGAGATGCTGCGGAACAACGACCCGCGAGATGTGCGTCCGCGCTTTGATGCCGAGTTCATGCGCCGAACCATTCAGGCATTCCAGCGGGACAATGCTATGCGAAACGCGTTCATGCAGGACAAAGAGGCCCGCGACATGCTGATGGGGCTAATGTTCCAAAGGGCCGTTCGTGGGGCTGGGCGGGCTGCATAGTGAAAGACAAATCCCTTCAAGCACCAGTTATGCCTCTTGCCGCTAGAGGCGGGTTACAGTGACACCGTTCGACACTCCGCAGCTGTTGCGAAACTCGAGACAAACACAGCACATAAAAACCCATAATCCTCGCGGGTGCAGGCGCTCACGCACCTCATGCGTACCACCTTGTAAGGAATGACGAAATAGCCTCAAGCTCTTGTGGCGCCGCAGCATGAGCATCACGCAGACTTTCCAGTGCCACCTGCGCTTTCGCAAGCGTCATCCATTCGGTTTCCGGCGCATCGGGCGCGGACCATTTTTCCCGCAAATATTTGTCGAATTGAGCCTTTTCCTGCGTGTTCAGCAGTTCTGGACTGAAAAACGCCACCAATCGACGACCAAGCTGACGAAGGCGCGCATCCGAAAGGCTTGCCACGATTTCCTGTCGCCGCGGCCAGTCGGCACCTTGAAACTCCTGAAGGAGCTGCTTGTCAGCGTTGGAGTAAAACGCGCCATATATCTGCTTTTCCACAGGCTTGGGCGGCGCGTCAGCAACATCCGCGAAGCGCGCCGCCATCGCCGCGCCAACCCTCTGCCGAAACTCCGGCGCATCCGCAATGATCGCGGCGCGGCGCATATGTTCCGCGCTGGGCTTGATTGGCTGGAGAAGCGCAGGAGCCTTGTTCGTCGAAACGCCCCGGATAATCTTCGGCGTGCCATCAACGGCCGCAAGGATCACCTCATCGGACGCTTGTAGAAATTCGGCCGGGTCCGCGGCGTCCAGATCAAAGAATGCTGCCTGCGCGCTGTTGTTCTTCGAATATCCGCAAAAACACCCAACAAAAGATTGCGGCTCACCACCGCCAAAGCGGGTGACCAGTTCATAGGGGCGGAAACTTTCAAGCTTCTCTTGGACACGCGTCTTGTGCGCATTGTCCAGCAGCTCCGCCCAGAGTGCCGGGCTACGCGTCGCAATCAGGCGCGCAATATGAATGGTCGCTTCGACATCCCCCAAAGCATCATGCGCGTTGTGCGCGTTGAAGCCATTTGCAGGCGCCAGTCGATCCAGCTTGAAGCTGCGCCGTCCCGTGTGATCCACAGACCAAGAGAGAAGATCGGGTTCCCGAACATAGGCCGCATAAACCGCAGGTAGGGTGTCAAAGCGCGTGTTTCCATTGAACTGCGTGGCATACACGTTGGGCGACAGGTTCTGATAGAAGGTCTGCCGCAGGACTTCCTCGTCGAAGTGTATCGTGTTGAAGCCGACCCAGATCGCTGGGGCCCATTGCTCAGTGAACTCGGCCACCTGTTGCGAAAACTCGAAAAGGGATGGCAGGGATGGGTCTGTGAGCTGGTCAGGGGTAAGCCGCGTCACCACCAGGGCCTGCGGCGAGGGCAAAATGTGCGGTGCCAATCGGCAGCGGATATTGACCCGCTCCTTCTCCACAAAATGCTCATCCGTCCGGATCGCAGCAAACTGCAGCGGTTGGTCGAATTCCGGCGAGATGCCGGTGGTTTCAAGATCGTAGAAAACAAAATCCATAGAGAGATAATAGAGCAGGCAAATCTCGAAGGCCATGATGTCCGTTCCGATCCGCATGTAGATTTCCGGCAGTCGTGACCGTAAACAGGATCTTGACAGGAGCGATGGCGTGCAGAAATCAAAACAAGGTCGTCACATGCAGATCGGGCCGTTTCGTTCAAAGGCTTGTCGTTCCGACAGGTGTGTCAGCGGGTCGAGCCGTCCGGCCGGTCGAAGGATATGGGCAATCATACCGGCGATGGTGTTGGCATTCACGGCCTCGTTGGCGCCCATGACGGCTGTTGCAAGTGATTTGGTTGGCGTTGCCAGCGTCATAGACGGCGACACGCTTGAAATCCGCGGCGTCCGCGTCCGCCTGCACGGGATTGATGCCCCTGAGAGTCGGCAATCGTGCATGCGCGCATCTGGCGCTCGGTGGCGCTGCGGGCAACAGGCCGCTCTCGCCCTGTCCGACCGGATTGGTCGCCGCACGATCAACTGCTCGGTGCGCGACGTGGACCGCTATGATCGTGCAATCGCTGTCTGCACCCAAGGCAATCAAGACCTGAACCGCTGGTTGGTCAGCGAAGGTTGGGCCGTCGCCTACAGGCGGTATTCACGAGATTACATCAGAGCCGAAGATCAAGCCCGAAGCGCTGGGCGCAATATTTGGTCCGGGCAATTCGTGATGCCGTGGGATTGGCGACGCGGACAGCGGCTTCCATGACGTCATCGGCCGAGAGCACGACTGAGGTTCTCGCTGGCTTGGTGGAACGGGTGACCTTCCACAGTCAGGAGAGCGGCTTCTGTGTGCTTCGGGTGAAGGCGCGCGGGCACCGGGACCTGGTAACCACGGTCGGGCACGCGGCGATGATTTCTGCAGGGGAATGGATCACAGCATCTGGAGTCTGGATCAATGACCGCAATCACGGTCTGCAATTCAAAGCTCACTTTCTCAAGACCCATGAGCCCTCGACAGTCGAAGGCATCGAGAAATACCTGGGCTCTGGGATGATCCGCGGCATAGGGCCGGTCTATGCCAAGCGGCTGGTCAAGGCGTTCGGCAAGGATGTGTTCGACATCATCGAGGCAGCGCCTGAACGTCTGCGCGAAGTCACTGGCATTGGCCCGATGCGCGCGGCCAAGATCACGGCCGGCTGGGCGGATCAGAAGGTAATCCGCGAGATCATGGTCTTCCTGCACCAACACGGCGTGGGAACAGCGCGCGCTGTTCGTATCTTCAAGACATACGGGACAGATGCCGTCCAGGTGATGAGTGAGAACCCCTACAGACTGGCCAAAGACATCCGGGGCATTGGGTTCAGGACAGCCGATCTGATTGCCGAAAAGCTGGGCATCGAGAAGACGGCGATGATCCGTGTGCGGGCGGGGATTTCGTTCGCGTTGAGTGAAGCCATGGGGGATGGCCACTGCGGCCTCCCGCGGGCGGAGCTGATCGGTCTTGCGGGCAAGCTGCTCGAAGTCGAGCGTCGCCTGATCGACAGCGCGTTGCAAGAGGAATTGGCCGAGGAAACCGTCACTGCCGATCGCGTGGGAGATGCAGACTGCATTTTTTTGACGGGACTTTATCTCGCGGAGCGCGGGATCGCCGCGCATGTGAAGCGCATCGATGCGGGCGCCCTGCCCTGGCCCGAGATCGATGCGGACAAGGCCCTGCCATGGATCGAGCAAAAGACGGGCCTCACACTTGCTGCCAGCCAAGCCGAGGCAATCCGCCTGGCACTGCGCTCAAAGCTCACGGTGATCACCGGCGGTCCCGGGGTGGGAAAGACCACCATCGTAAACTCCATCCTGCGCATTCTGGCTGCCAAGGGCGTGAAGCTGCTGCTCTGTGCGCCCACCGGCCGCGCAGCCAAGCGGATGACCGAAGCCACCAGCATGGAGGCCAAGACCATCCATAGGCTGCTGGAGTTTGACCCGAAGGCCTTCGGCTTCAAACGCAACGAGGAAAACCCTCTCGACTGCGATCTGTTGGTCGTGGACGAGAGCTCGATGGTCGATGTTCTTCTGATGCAATCGCTTCTGAAAGCCGTGCCCAGCACCGCAGCGTTGCTCATCGTGGGCGACATCGACCAGTTGCCCTCCGTTGGCCCTGGCCAGGTCTTGGCAGACATCATCGGCTCCGGCGCAGTGCCCGTGGTGCGTCTGACCGAGGTGTTCCGGCAGGCAGCCCAGAGCAAGATCATCACGACGGCGCATGCCATCAATGCAGGCCGCTTGCCCGATCTCGGCAAACCCGATGGCGAGGCGGATTTCTATTTTGTGCCGGCCGCGGATCCGGAGCAGGCCGTACCGCGGATCGTCGAATTGGTGGCCAAGCGTATCCCGCAGCGGTTCGGTTTCGACCCGATCAAGGACATTCAAGTCCTCTGCCCGATGAACCGCGGCGGGGTCGGCGCGCGATCCCTCAACATCGAGCTTCAGGCCGCGCTGAACCCTGCCGGGGAGAAGAAGGTCGAGCGCTTCGGTTGGACCTTCGCGCCGGGCGACAAGGTGATGCAGATCGAGAACGATTACGACAAGGACGTCTAAAACGGGGATATCGGCATGATCGAAGACGTCGACCTCGACGACGGCGAGGTTGCCGTGAACTTCGATGGCCGCACGGTGAGCTTCCTCTTTGGCGAACTCGACACGCTGGTCCCAGCCTATGCAGCCACGATTCACAAAAGCCAGGGGTCGGAATACCCCGCCGTGGTCATCCCAGTCATGACACAGCACTACGCGATGCTTCAGCGCAACCTGATCTATACCGGGGTCACGCGGGGCAAGAAGCTTGTCGTGCTGGTCGGACAAAAAAAGGCTGTGGCCATCGCGGTCAAAAATGTGGCGGGGCGCCAGAGGTGTTCAAAACTGAATGAATGGTTGGCGGAAGACCCCTTGGTAGGCGTCAATATCAATACGCGATAATGTTCGAATATGAGGTGAACGCTTGCACATCCGTTCCAAGTCCG
>NZ_JAEPMO010000141.1 GCF_017643905.1 Marivita sp. | reverse complement strand
TGCTCATCTTAGGCTTCCTTTGGGAAATCGGATCAAACCGCTTCGAAAATCTTGACGATCGCGGTTCGCAGCGCGTCGCGCTGGGCGATCAGTTCATCATGCAGCTCGTCAGTTGGCGACAGGCACTCGATGGCGTCGTCGTAGCGTTTGATGACGTTTTCTTCGCCCTTCGCAATCGCTTCAAGCGCATCGCGGTCAATATCTGAAAACATGTCGCGCACCTTTACCGCGACTTTGTGAACTTCGCTCATCAACGTGCCGGAGCGGTCGAGTTCGAACCCCTGCGCCGAAGCGATCGCGTCGATCTTCTCAACCGCGGTTTTATGCTGTGTTGCCAGATCCGCAATGTAGGGACGGGCCGTAGGATCGGAACGCTCAAGCAAGAGATCGTAACCCTCGCTGATGTCGATCAATGTGTCGAACAGCGACTGTACGCAATTATACAGAGTGTGATTTGTGGTGTTGGGCATAGCAGCCTCCTCATCTGGAAATTGAACGCGCGAAGTGATCCAGAGTTCCCCACAGAAACCGCGAAAAATGGAGCCATGGCGGATGTCGCAGAAGTTCGGTCTCTTCAACCAGACTGCGCCGGAGACATGCAGATCTGATGAGTTCGGCCATGTCATGGAGGCGGAAAGATTTGAAATTCAAAGGTCTTCGCGACGTATCTTCAGATCAACGGGCGTCTGACTGGCATGATGCCTTTTGCGTATCCCAGTTCCGCGAGTGTGTCGGGGCGGTGCACCGTCAGCGTGTCGTCCGACCAAGTGACCACGCCTTTCCCGCGCAGCTTCGCCAGCGTTTTATTGGTGTGCACCAGAGATAGCCCCATCGCGTCGGCAATGTCCTGCTGACGGTAGGGCAAGGGGACCTGGTCGTTTTCGTTGAGACCCAGCGCGGTAAGTCTTTTGTAGAACCGATTGAGCACCCAGGAGATCTTGGCGATCCCGTCCATCTGTCCAACCGCGGCAAGCATTTCTCCCAGCAGGAATTCCTCGGTTGCGGCGACGTGCGTCAGGTCGAAGGCGCGGCGTGGTTGCTGTTTGAACAGATCCCAAAGCTCTGACCGGTTGAAGACACACATGGTCATTTGTGTCGTCGCTTCAACGGAATGCTTCATTTCGTGCATCACGCCGCTTTGCAGTCCGATGAAATCCCCGGGCAGAACGAACCCAACCACCTGACGGTTGCCGTCTTCCAATGTCTTGTACCGAAGACCCATGCCCTCAAGGGCTGTGTAAAGATGAGAGGAGGACGCGCCCTCGGCCAAAAGTTCGGTGCCGGGCTGGGCGACAAACTCGCCGGTCTTGAACTTCGACATGAACTGAACTTCATCATTTGTCATGTCTTCGAACAATTCGAGCTGACGAAGCGGACAGTTTTCGCAATTCGTTTTCATGACGCCTCGCTATGTCATAGTTTAATGCGGAACATTTGGTGCGGTGTCATGCGTGGATAAACGCCAAGGGAAAATTCTGACATGATCGAGTTGACGCCATCAGCTCCGAAGACATTGCTCATTTCAAACAACATGGTCGAAGTCGACGACCTGACCGAGATGCTTGTCGAGCAGGGCTTGGGCCCTGTAACCCACACACGAGACCTTGAAGATACGGCGCGGATTTTGGCCGAAACTGGCGAGACGTTGCGCCTTTTGATCTGCGGCCTGTCGATGCACCTGCACGAGGTCAAAGAGTTCCTTGCCTCTTGCGATCTGTCGACAGTGTCGCTCGTCGTGATTGACGGCACCGCCGAGTTTCTGGATCGAGAAGGGGCGGCAATTTTGCAGCGCCCCTTTTCAACCGATGATGTCCTTGCCGCCTTTGCGCGGATTGGACTGCGGGATTAGGACCGCTTGGTAAGGGCGAGGCCAAGCACCACACCCACACCCAATGCGCCAAGAACGGCCAATGTCGGATTGCGACGCACGGCGCGGTCAAAATCGCCTTGCAGAGTTTGTGTCCTGTCGATGGTACGATCCGCAGCTGCTACAACCGTATCGCGGACGGAATTTGCTGCGTCTTGCACGCTTTCCTGCGCATGAGTGACGGCGTCTTGTAGTTTGTCGGACACACGTGCCTCTGCCATTGCGTGATCGTCTGCTGTCTTTCGCTTCGTGGTGCGTGTTGATGCCATTGTCTGTCTCCTTTTGTCAGAGACCCAACGCATGGACAGGCCCAAAGTTCCGCGGAACCATCCGGGCGGAAAACGGGTTGTCCCTGCAGTTACAGACAAAATTGAAAGGACTTTCCAATGCTTTACTGGGCAGCAATATTCTTGATCATCGCACTGATCGCTGCGTTGTTCGGCTTTGGTGGCATCGCGTCGGCATCGGCGGGTATCGCACAGATCCTGTTCGTGGTGTTCCTTGTGCTGTTCGTGGCAACGCTGATCATGCGTGCCGTGCGATCATAACAAAAAACCGGAGCAACGATGCTCCGGTTTTTCGGTTTCTGAGGGAGGCCTTGAGATCGGTCAGGCCTTGAGCGTCTCGGTAGACGAAAAGAACATCGCTTGGCTGACAGCAGAACGGACCTGCTCTTCGGTGTAGGGCTTCGAGATCAGGAATGCCGGTTCCGGACCTTCGCCTGTCAGCAGCCGCTCGGGGAACGCAGTGATGAAGATGACAGGCATGTCAGGCGCATCTTCGACAATCTTGTTTACAGCGTCGATGCCGCTCGATCCGTCGGCGAGCTGGATATCCGACATGATTAGATGCGGGCGCTCTGTGTTGTAGAGCTTGACCGCTGCATCGGCGGTACGGGCGATCCCGGTCACCGCATGGCCCATATCCGCCACGATTGCCTCAAGGTCCATCGCGATGATCGCCTCGTCTTCGATGATCATGACGCGCCCGGCCAAGGATTTCGCCATTTCGGAATAGGCGATGTCGACAAGGTTTTCAGCTTCCTCTGCCGAGATGTCGAGAACGCTGGCGACATCCGAAAAAGACATCTCTTCGATCGTGTGCAGCAAAAGCGCCTCGCGCGTGCCGGACGTCAGGCGGGCCAGATGTTTCTGGGCCTTGGCAGCAACGCCGGTTTCAGAGTCACTGAGGGTCGCGCCAGATGTGGACCAGATCGAATGGAACACTTTGAACAGCGCAACCTTGTTGGATGCCTCGTGATCGAAGATCGATGTGTCGCTGAGGATCGCTTCCAAAGCGGCCACGGCATATTTATCGCCTTCGACCTGCGAACCAGTGAGAGCCCTTGCATATCGACGGAGGAAAGGAAGATTGGCGCCGATCTTCGAGGTGAGGTCCTGAGGTTGTTCGGTCGACATAGATAAAAGCTCCCACTTTTTTTAGATGTTACGGGAACCAAACGTTCTACATTGCGTTAGGTTCCAGCAAACGCGCGGCATAATGCAAAAAAATCTGAAGGGCTACATGAAACAGGATCGCAAAATATCAAGCCTTGAGCAAGAAATCGAAGCCAACCTCAAGCGGGTCTATGACGACGTCGCGAAACAAGAGGTGCCGGATCGGTTTACGCAGCTGCTTAAACAACTTCGCAAGGCGGATACGTCTTCTCCGGAGACTTCAAATGACTGATCCCAGAGAGGAAATTGTCAATCATCTGAGCGCGATGCGTGCGTTCGCCATGAGTCTGACGCGCAACTCTGCGCTGGCGGACGACATGGTTCAGGATGCGTTGGTCAAGGCGTGGACCAAGATCGACTCGTACAAGCCCGGTACGAACATGCGGGCGTGGTTGTTCACCATCCTGCGCAACACCTACTATTCGCACCACCGCAAGGCTCGGCGCGAGGTTGCGGATGTTGATGGGGAAATGGCAGCGTCGCTGGCACAGAAGCCCGATCACGATGGTCGTCTTCAGATGCGTGATTTCAACCGTGCCTTTGATCAACTCAACGACGAACAGCGCGAAGCGCTGGTTCTGGTGGGGGCTGGTGGCTTCTCTTACGAGGAGGCGGCCGAGACCTGTGGCGTTGCTGTCGGTACGATCAAAAGCCGCGTGAACCGCGCGCGCAAGCAACTGGTCGAAATCCTTAAGATGAGCGATGACGAAGTCATGGAAGCGACCGATATCGTCACCACCAGCATCGTGACCAATCAGCGCAACGTCGCCTGATTTCAACCCCGATCCTGCAGGCGAAGAGAGGAACATCGTGTTCGAGTCCGCCCCCTCGTCGCCGATCGAGCAGCTCGCTGACTTCGATGTTCTCATCACCGCTGATGAGGCTTGGCCCGCTTTCGAGCGGGCCGTTCTGGGTGCGCGGTCAAAGGTCCACGGGTCGTTCCGCATTTTCGACCTGCGAACCAAACTGCGCAGCGCTGAAGCGCAGACCATAGGCGAAGATTGGTTCGACCTTCTTTGCCACGTAATCCGTCGCGGTGTGACAGTCTCATTGATTGTCAGTGACTTCGATCCGGTCATGGGAACGCCGTTGCATGAACTGACCTGGCAGACAGTTCGTCAGGGCGCGGCGCTGGCCGAAATCGCAGATGCCGCGCCCGGACAGCTCACGATCACAGCGGCATTGCACCCGGCCCGAGCCGGGATGTTGCCGTGGGGTATGCTGCTGCCTGCGGTAATCAAGCGCAAATGGGAACAGGTTGCGGGTCTGTCAAAGGATCGCCTGACCCGACAGTCGGTTCTGCTTGGTCGCAATGCCCTGCCGGAATTGCGCACCGTCACGCACCATCAGAAAATGGCGGTGATCGACGATGACACGTTGTTCATTGGGGGGCTCGACCTGAACGAAAGGCGGTTTGATACGCCGGTTCATGACCGACCTGCGCATGAATCGTGGTCGGATGTGCAGATGATCCTGCGGGGTGGGCCGGAAGTGGCCGAAGCGCAGAAGCATCTCGACACGTTTCTGGACGTGACGGCCGGGAAACGTGGTGCGCCGGATCTGAAGTGGATCAAGCGCACCCTGTCCGCGCCACGCCGGGTTCAATTCCCATATCTGTCGCCGCGCACCGTCGTGAACGAAATCGAAGAGGCGCATCTTCAAAGCTTTCGCGCGGCACAGCACCTGATCTACATCGAAACCCAATTTCTCCGGTCCAGCGTTGTCTCGCAGGCCCTTGCAGATGCTGCTGTGCGGAATCCGGAATTGCGGTTGCTTGCCATCCTGCCCGCCTTGCCTGACAGTCTTGCCTTCGACGAAGAGGACGGTCTCGACACACGGTTCGGCATAAGCCTGCAACGCGAAGCTGTGGCGGTCGTGCAAGATGCCTTTGGAGATCGTGCGGTGCTGGCCTCTCCTGTACGCCCCGTCATGTCGTCGCGCGATGGATTGGCCGTGCTGGCAGGCTCTCCCATAATCTACGTTCACAACAAGGTTCTGGTTCAGGACGACCGGTTCGCGCTGATCGGATCAGGCAACCTGAACGGGCGGTCGATGAACTGGGACACCGAAGCGGGTGTTGCCATAACAGATCCGGCGCGGCTTCGGCTGCTTCGGTCCAAGCTGATGCGGCATTGGTGGTTTGACGATCTGCCGCCCGAGACGATGGACCTTTCCACGCTCTACCATTGGTGGGCCACGGCCATTGCCGCCAACGGCGTCTGTCTTCCCGAAAACCGGACCGGATTCCTCGTGCCATACGACCCCGAGAACAACGCGCACCTCGCGCAGGCGCTGCCGGGTGTCACCGAAAACATCGTTTGACGGAACTTGACACGTCGATCAACGGTTCGTCTTCTGACAGACAAGGAGTGAGGTTCATGAGCCGTGGTCGTTTGGCCCACCGCCCGACACGTTTCCCGGCGAAAGGGATTTTGGATGTGCTGGTGCGCATGTGGCACAAACAGGCGCATCTCAATCTTGGGCTGATTGCGGCGGGCATCGCGTTCTATGGTTTGCTGTCCCTCTTTCCGGGCATCACCGCCGCCGTGGCCTTTGCCGGCACGTTCCTAAGTCCGGAATTGCTGATCGAGAACAGCGAAGAAATCGCTGCAATGCTTCCCGAGGCGGCAAAGACCATCGTCTTGGGGCAGCTGCGCGATGTCGCCAATGCCGACAGTTCGACGCTCAGCTTTGCGGCCTTGTTCAGCCTCGCCATCGCGCTCTACTCCGCCTCCAAGGCGGTTGCGAATTTCATTGCAGGTCTCAATGTCATTTACGAAGAAAAAGAGACCCGGAATTTCTTTGTCGTCAAAGCGTTGACGATTGTACTGACGGCCATTCTCATCGTGGGCCTTCTGATCGCGATCATCGTTGTGGCCGCGATTCCGGTCATTGCGGCGATTTTTGGCGACTACGGCATCATCGACGATCTGGTGATGTTCCTGCGCTGGCCGTTCCTCTTCCTGATGGGCGCTTTGGGGATCGCCATTCTATATCGCCTTGGGCCGAACCGACGCTCAGCCAAATGGCGCTGGCTTACGCCGGGCGCTTTTGTCGCTTGCGCCCTTTGGGTGGCAGGCAGCTATGGGTTCAGCCTGTATGTGCAGTCCTTCGGGTCCTACAACGAGACGTTCGGGGCGCTGGGCGGGGTGATCATTCTGCTCACATGGTTGTGGCTCTCGGCCTTCATCGTATTGCTCGGCGCATTGCTGGATGCAGAGCTTGAAGCGCAGACGAAACGCGACAGTACAGTTGGCGAAGATCGGCCCATGGGTGAACGTGGTGCGGTCAAAGCGGACACACTAGGCGCTTCGATCAATGAGGAAATAACGGAACCCTCAAGCTGATCACACGTTGACCCTCCAGATAATTAAGGAGGGGTCAATGGACCTGTTACGCATCATCGCAGCCGTCATTCTACCGCCGCTGGGGACATTCCTCGAAGTCGGTCTGAGCAAGCATTTCTGGCTGAATATCTTGCTGACCCTTCTTGGATATATTCCGGGGATCGTCCATGCCGTCTACATCATTGCCCGCCGCTGATATGGCGGACCGGATGGCGCGTCTTGAACGTGTTGCCGGTTTGCTGGACACCCGGTTCCGACTTCCCGTGATTGGGGTTCGCGTTGGCTGGGACTCCATTCTCGGCCTGATCCCCGGTCTGGGCGATGCTGTGACCACGGTTCCTGCGGGCTGGATGATCTGGCAGGGCTATCAGATGGGCGCGCGGAAGCGCACCTTGGCTCGTATGGGGATCAATGCCGGCATCGATCTGGTGGTCGGCGGCATTCCCCTCGTTGGCGATCTATTCGACGTCGCCTTCAAATCTCACAAGAAAAACCTCGCGCTGCTGCAAAGCGACATGCAGCGCAAGATCATTCATCCAAACCCAATGGAGGTGACACATGGCAGAACGTCATAGATCGAAAGATGGCCGCAGCGAAACGAAGGACCTGTTTGGCGAGCCTGCCGACATTGACCAACAAGGTCGCAGCGGCGGCCGTTTGGCCCGCGACATTGGCACTGAGGACGAAGAAAAGCGCAGCACAGAGCGCCCGGCAGGTGCCACACGTGTGACCAAATCATCGGAAGATAACGGGGGCGACAATGACGCGTAAATCAGGTGTCCCGCACGACGCATGGGTGCTGATCGCGGATGGCGAGAAGGCACTTTATCTCGTCAACAAGGGTGATGAGATGGACATGAATCTGGTCGTTCGCGACAAGGATGAACAGGACAATCCGAAAGCTCAGGATTGGGCGGCAAACCGTCCGGGTCGTTTCAACGATGGTCCGTCCGTGCACCGCTCGGCAGTCGCAGACACGGACTGGCACCAGCTCGAAAAAGAGCGTTTTGCCAAGGATATCGCTGAGCAGCTTTACAAGGATGTGCAAAAGGGTCGGTTCAAAGACCTGATCATCGTAGCCAGCCGTCCGGCCTTGGCCGAGTTGCGCAAGGAGTTGCACCAAGAGGTCGCGGATTGCATCCGGCTTGATGTGGCAAAGGTGCTGACCAACCACCCGATTGACGAGATCGAAACACTGGTCAGCCGCGAGATGGAAAATACCTGAAAAAAGTTGGGAACCTTTCTGACGGAATCTTCGTTAACTAATTGATAAAAGGAGATATTGTCATGAAAATCGGAGCAATTCTTGCGGGCGTCGTGCTCGTCGCAGCTGTGGTCTTTGGTGTCTACATGGTGGACATCGACCAAACCGAGGAAGGCGCAATGCCGACCGTTTCCATCGAAGGTGGCAACCTTCCCGAATACGATGCCGAAGTTGGCGATATCGAGGTCGGGGAGCGCGACGTCACCGTCACCGTACCGACGATCGATGTAGAATCGCCGGAAGAAGACGCTGTTGCGTCGAATTGAAGTAATTGACAGGAGGCCCTCATGGACCGCGATGTGATCGAAGGCAAATGGACCGAAATCAAAGGTCAACTGCGGGAAGCCTATGGTGATTTGACGGATAATGACGTCGAAGAGGCCAAGGGTGATCGCGAACAAATGGAAGGCGTGCTGCAGCAAAAGTTGGGCAAGTCGAAAGACGAAGTGCGTCAAACCGTTGACCGGATTTTGAACAACGTCTGACACTACTGGTTAATTTTAGAAAAGCGCGGCTGTTCACTCGGTCGCGCTTTTTTGTGCCTGCTTCTCCAGCAACCATGTATTGCGACAGTCTGACATGCAGGGCGCCTCGGGTTCGGGAATTGCGGTGCGCCCACGGGAGGCATACTCTACGGGCATTCTGTCCCGGAGTCGTTATGCCATCCGACGTTCGCACCCCGATCACCCAAGCCATGCAGGAAGGCGCGCTGACGCGCCGGGAGCTCAAGGCGTTGATGGCCCGCTCCGACGGTCCGGCCTTGATCCGGGTCGCTGGGTTTGCGCTCTTGCTGGCCGCAACTTCGGTGCTGATTTTTCTGGCCTATGACAGTTGGTGGATCTGGCCCGCGATGTTCGTGCATGGAGTCGTAATCGTGCACCTGTTTTCGCTACAGCATGAATGTGTGCATTACACCGTGTTCAAGACCCGGAAACTCAACGATATTTTCGGCAATATCTGCGGTTTCGCGATTATCCTGCCGTTTCAACAGTTTCGCTACGAGCATTGCAATCACCACACCTACACCCAACTCAAGGGGCAGGATCCCGAATTGATCGAGCTGCCGATCTCGCTCTGGAAATACCTGTGGTACATCTCCTCGGTGCCCTATTGGCGCAATAAGTTCAGCCAGATCCTGCGCAACGGTGCAGGGCGGTTGAACGACGAGGACCGCACGTTCCTCACCAAACACGAAGCGCCGATCATCATCCGCGAAGCCCGTTTGATGCTGGCGTTCTATGCACTGATCGCCGTCGTGTCGGTTGTCATGGGCTGGACCGCGACGCTGTGGTACTGGATCATCCCGCTATTTCTGGGCGAACCGGTGATGCGCGCGATCCGTCTGACCGAACATGTGGGGCGGCCCAATGTAGACGACATGAAGGAAAACACCCGCACATCGCTGGTGTCTGGGCCAATGCGGTTTCTATGCTGGAACATGAATTACCACGCCGAACATCATTACGCGGCATCGGTGCCGTTTCATGCGCTGCCCAAGCTGCATGAAAAGCTGCGCGGCTATGTCTATGTCGAAGAACGTGGATATCTCGGCGCGCACGTGGACATCATCAGCCAGTTGATCGGCCGCAAACCCCGCAGCGATGGCGGGGCCAAGACGGCGTGACGGCGCGGGAGATGACCTGGACGGATGTCATCGCTGTCAGCGCATTGGAACCCGGGGACGCGACGCCTGTGACCTTGGGTTCCCGCGAACTGGCGGTTTTCGATGCAGCGGACGGCATCTTTGTCAGCCTTGCCCGCTGCACACATGGCGCGGCCAACCTCTGCGATGGGCATTTCGACGGAACCCACATTGAATGCCCGCTACATCAGGGCCTGTTTGACGTGCGCACCGGCGGGCCCAAGGCTGCCCCGGCGCGGATTCCGCTGCGGATGTTCGAGTCGCGTGTGATGAACGGGATCGTGCAAATCCTGATCTGAGGTCAGTGGTGCTGTTCGGCGTCGATGGTGCGGGCGACCATCTGGCGGAACAGCTTGGCCCCCGCATCCAATCCGAGGTCGATATAGGGTGTGGCGGGGTTCTTCATGCCTTCATGCACCTTTTCCAGAACAACGCGGTCTTCTTCAAAGGCCATGCGCGCGCCTGCGTTCATCCGCTCGGACACCGCTTTGTCATGCGGATCCGTGTTGCGGTGCTGGAACCAGAAATAGCGGGTCTTGTCCTCGGTAATCGGGGTCATGAAGTTGTACGAGATATTGATCAGCGTGTTCTCAACCGGGGTGCTGTCCGGCCCGCCGGTGCCCGGAGGGGTGTAGATCGACTTGTTCAGGGCAATCCCCGGCAAACACATTTCGTAATGCTGAAGCCGGTCGCAGACGCCTTCGAATTTGACCAGCTTGGCGTAGTAGGGCGAAGGCGGCTGGCCGTAGATCCAGCGGGCAACGATCACGCCTTGGTCCGTCTTGCTGACATCAAGCGCCCCATCGTCGGTTCCCGCCCCCGCGAAAGAGGTCACATGCACCCACGCGACATGGCTTGGGTCCAGAAGGTTGTCGCAGACCCAGAGGTAATGGCAGTCGATATCCAGAACGCCGCCATCCGTGTAGCCCCAGTCGGGGCTGTCGTAATTCTCGATCGGGAAGATCAGGTCGGGATCGGCTTTTGCCGGGTCTCCCATCCAGATCCAGAGCAGGCGGTAGCGGTCGACCACGGGATAAGATTTCACAACGGCGCGGCGCGGGATCTGGCCGCGCTGGGTCGGGGCATCGACACATGTGCCTGAACAGTCGAAGGTCAGACCATGATAGCCGCATTCTACGGTGTCCCCCTTCAGGTTGCCTTGGGACAGCGGCAGTTTTCGGTGCGGGCACGCGTCTTCGAGCGCCACCGGGTCGCCTGCCTCTGTCCGGTAGATGACGATGTTCTCGCCCAGATAGGTTTCCGGCTTGAGAGACCGGCCATAGTCCTTGGACCACCCTGCGACGTACCATGCATTTCTGATGAACATGAGCTGCCTTTCCTGCGTC
>NZ_JAEPMO010000054.1 GCF_017643905.1 Marivita sp. | reverse complement strand
GTTGCAGCGCCATGCGGATCTTGCCGGGATTTACGTGGCCGGGGGCGGCATGGAAGGTGCGATCGCCGCGCTTCGCGAAGCCCGGCCGCCGGGGAAAGTGTCACTGATCGTCAATGAGCTGACCGAGGACAGCCGCGAAGCGCTTGCGGATCGCTATGTGACGATGGTCATTGCAACGCCGCTTCAAACGCTCTGCCGCGCTCTTGTCAGACACATGGTCGACCGCATTGGAAAGGGCCCGGAGTTCAGCAGAGAACGGCTGTTTTTCGAACCGCTGATCTATCTGCCTGACTCTGTTTAAACGCCCCTATAGCGTCGATGCGATGCGCTTGTTTGGCTGATTATTTCCAGAGAACAATCAATTCTTTGATTTTCAAGCATTGTTTCCGAATCATACCCTGCAAGACTACAGGTCCGCCAAAGTCATTCAGAAATGTGGCCGCAATTCCCGGATAATCAGGGGTTTGGGGAAAATCCATGATCGTCCGGTTGGATGACGATCACGGCTGCACCCCGTCCAAAAGACCCGACCGGGAGCACAGTCGATTAATGAGTGGTACGATGTTTTGCTGCAAAGCGACGCGATACGTTTCGCAGTCGTTGTTAAGAGTGGCCTCGTTTCCGTTGTTACCTGCCGTGCACGCAAGCATGCCTGAGGAAATTTAACGATGGCCACATATTTTGTAACGACAGGCAACTGGAACTCGATCGCGTTCTGGTCAGGCATCACGCAAACCTCCTCCGGTCACACGCTCGATTTTTCGGGCCTGCCGTCGAATTACACGGTGTCCTATGACACCGACACAGGCGCGGTCACGATCGCGGACGGATCGACCAGCTTTGTCATCGGGGACAACAACTATACCGGCAGCGCAAATGCCGTTCTGGGCGGAGCGACAAGCTGGCACTTCTTCACCACCCTTACTTTCAACAGCGGCGCCAGCTATGTCGCGGGCAGCTTTAACGGCGAGGTTGTGACATCCGGCGCGGGCAATGACACGATCTATTCCAACGCCGGAGCGGACAACATCACTGCAGGCGACGGTAACAACGTGGTTTATAGCGGCCCGGAGAATGACACTGTCGTCACAGGAGCAGGCACCGACCAGATCTATTCCGGAAGCGGGAATGACAGCGTTCTTTCAGGAGACGGTGCCGATTTCATAGATGGTGGAGCGGGCGCCGACCTTCTTTACGGCCAAGCGGGTGCCGACCACATCGAAGGCGGGTGGGAAGACAACAGCGCAGATACAGTCGAAGGCGGGGATGGGGGCGACCTCATTTTTGGCGCGGGTGGCAACGACGTTCTGCTTGGTCAGGCGGACGATGACTGGATCGACGGCGGGTACGGTAGCGACTTCATCGATGGTGGCACGGGCACCGACCGAATCGTGGGCGACAAGGACAATGACACCATTCAGGGTCAGGCCGGGATGGACATCCTCACCGGAGGCGCTGGCGCCGACACGATATTGGGGGGTGCCGATACGGACGCGATCTGGGGCGCTGCCGGTGACTTCATTGACGGCGGCGAGACCGGCACAGACAATGACACACTGAACGTCTCGAACGTGTCCTCGGTCAGCTATTCGACCGCCGAATCCGGGACGGTCTTTTTCAACAGTGGTGGGTCGCTGACGTTCCAGAACATCGAAAACGTTAACATCCTGTCGAACAATTACATCGTCGAAGGCACGGCCGCGGGTGACCAGATCGGTCAGTTCTACTTCGACGCCGATGGCGACTGGGTCGACAACGATGATGCCTTGGGCGGCGGCGAGGCCGACAGTATCCGCGCTGGGGCCGGCAACGACACGGTCTGGGCGAATGAAGGCAATGACACGATCCGGGGCGACGCCGGTTTCGACGTGATCTACGGCGGCGGCGAAAACGACACCATTTACGGCGGTGACGGCAATCTTCTGACGGCTGACGACGCAGGCGGAGCCGACACGATCTTTGCTGGCACGGGCAATGACTTCGTATACGGCGAAGCGGGCAACGATGTCATCTACGGCGATGATGGGCTGGACACGCTCAGCGGCAACGAAGGCGCCGACCAGATCGACGGCGGCGATGGCGCGGATTCGCTGCAGGGCGGTCAGGGCAACGACACCCTTCTGGGTGGGAATGATGGCGACACCATGCTTGGCGATGGCCAGTGGTACGACACGACGCTCTATGCGTCATCTGGAAATACCGCCACAAACCTGACCGTTGTGAACTCTGCCGATGGTCCGATCAATCTTTGGTGGATCGACTATACCGGAACCGAGGTTTTTTACCAGACGATCCAAGCGGGTGATACCTATATCCAAGGCACTTTCGAAGGTCATAACTGGATTCTGAGAGATCAAGACGGTTATTATCTCGAACTGTTTTCGGCAGGCACCAACACGGTCGTGAACTACGGCGCGGAAGGGCTGAACGACAGTCTCAGAGGCGACGCCGGCAACGACACGATCTACGGTCAATTCGGCAATGACACGCTCTTGGGGGGGGCCGGTGATGACAGCCTCGTCGGGGGCAGTGGCAACGACGTTCTTCGCGCAGAGTCGAATACCGGAACCGGGGATACGCTCTTGGGTGGAACCGGCAACGACACGCTTTACGACAGCTTTGGTATCGCGACGCTGGATGGTGGCGACGGATCCGACCTGATCCATGCCGGCTACGGAACAGCCACGGTGATCGGCGGCGATGAAGGCGGCGACAACGACACGCTGTCCTTTGCTGATGCCAATGAAACCGTCACAGTCACGCTAAACGCCAATGAAGCGGGCTTTTACAATGACGACGATGGCGACAGCGGCACCTTCACAGGAATCGAGTCGTTTGATCTGACTGGTGGAAACGACACCCTCAATGCAGCAGCCGCATCGTCATCCATCACTGTCACCGCAGGTGCAGGCAATGACCAGGTCACTGGTGGTTCGGGAAATGACAGCATTGACGGCGAAGCTGGCAACGACACCCTGCGCGGCGGATCGGGCAATGACACCCTGACCGGCGGACAGGGGACCAACTATCTTTTTGGCGATGAAGGCAATGACAGCCTTGTCGGCAGTGCAACGGATGTTGGCAGCTTCACCCAGATGGAAGGCGGCGCCGGAGCCGATACCATCGACGGGACCGCAGGCACATGGGATATCGCCAGCTTCTACAATTCGACCGGCGCGGTAAATATCAACCTGAACGACGCTCTTGCCGAAAGCGGGGGCGACGCGGCAGGGGATACCCTCATTGGGGTCGAACAGATCGACGGCTCGAACCTTGCCGCAGACACCATCTCGGGCGGTGTCGGGGTAATCGAGATCAAGGGTTGGGGCGGCGATGACAGCCTCAGCGGCGGTGTTGTCAACAACATCATCTATGGCGGTGATGGCGCGGATTTTCTCTGGGGCGACAGCGGCGACGATACTCTGGACGGTGATGACGCACCCGGAACCGGTGGTGCGGATACGATCCTCGGCGGTTTCGGCAATGACCAGATCATCGGGGATGTCGGCAATGATGTGCTCGATGGCGGCGGCGGGGATGACACGATCTTTGCCGGTGACGGTGCCGATACGATCTGGGGACAGGGAAATGCCGACCAGATCTATGGCCAGGCGGATTCCGACTTCATCCACATCCAGACCGGCTTTGGCAACGACACGATTGTTGGTGGCGAAACCGTCACCGACGGGACAGACAGCGATACGATCAGCGGCAGTGGGCTGACGGCGGATATCCTTGTCACGCTCAATGGCACCGAGTTCGGCACCTTCACGGATCAGATCGACACCATCCAGTTTTCGGAAATCGAAAACATCTTTACCGGCGCGGGAAATGACTCGATCAACGCCACTTTGGATACAAGCGGGCTGGGCCTGTTTGGCAATGGTGGGGCCGATACAATCATCGGCGGGACCGGGTCGGATAATATTGACGGTGGTACTGGAAACGACAGCCTTGTCGCTGGCAGCGGCTCCGACATCGTCTTCGGTGGCGTGGGCAACGACAGCCTGCACGGCGGTGGAGGGAACGATACGCTTTTCGGCGGCGATGGAGCCGACCTGCTTGATGGCGGCGAGAATACCGACACCATCGACGGGGGCGCGGGCAACGACACCATTCTGGCCAGCACGGGCGGGAACGAGGTCAATATCGGCGGCACCGGTATCGACACATACGATATCGGCAATTCGAGCGTCTCTGGTGTGCACTTCAATGTCGTGCTCGACGGCACGGGTACGCTTGGTGTCAGCTGGACCGGCATCGAGAACGTCACTGGCGGCAGCGGTAACGACACCGTGGTCGGAAATGCCGACGCCAACGTGCTGATCGGCAACGCGGGCGCCGACGTCCTGTCGGGGAATGGCGGCAACGATACACTCGACGGCGGCGCGGATGCCGACACGTTTGTCCTGAACAACAGTTTTGGAACGGACACAATCGTCGGCGGTGAGACGGTCACCACCGGAACCGATAGCGACACGGTCGATTTCAGCGGTATGACCGCTGGCGTGAACGTGACGTTCAATGCCGATGAAGCCGGGTTTGCAACAAGTGGCACAAACACGGCGAATTTCAGCGAAATCGAGCGCTTCGTCCTGACCAGCCGCAATGATGTTGTCAACGCATCCGGCGACACTCTGGGCGTTTACGTGGACGGGGGTGATGGAGACGACAGCTTCACCGGCGGGGCGGGCGACGATTATTTCTTCGGCGGCGCGGGTTTTGGATCAGACACTTTCTATTCCTCGGCCGGCGATGACACGCTGATCGGTGGAGACGGGTGGGACTATGCCTGGATCACCGGCACGCTGGGCAACGGGCATATCGACCTTGGCGTCGAGACACCGGATCTTGCCAATACCAACGACTGGATTGACTTCACACTCGCCGAAACACTGGACCTGACCTACACCACCGGTTCCGGCGGCAGCGCGACCAACGGCACGGCCACGATGACCTTCAACGAGGTCGACGGCTGGGGCGGCACGTTCAACTACGGCGGCACCTTCGATGCCCGCGTTCTGACGGATTACAGTGTCGGTGTCTACGTCACCGACGGCTGGGCGACGCTTTACGGTTCTGCGCAGGATGACGTTTTCGTTCTTGACGGCACGGGCGCCCGCTATGTCGAGGCGGGTGCCGGTGCAGATTACGTCTTGGGTGATGCAGGCGCGGACACGCTCTTGGGACAGGCGGGCGATGATGCTCTGAGGGGCGCCGATGGCAATGACAGTCTTGATGGTGGGGCCGGTAATGACGACCTACGTGGTGGCACTGGCTCCGACACAATCCTCGGCGGTTCCGGGTCGGACTATATCGACATCGACGGCGGCGACGGCGATGACAGCCTTGTCACGGGCGACGGCACTGACACCGTCTTTGGCGGCGCGGGCAACGACACGATCCGCAACGGCGCTGGCGATGACAGCCTTGTCGGCGGCACCGGAGATGACCTCATCATCGCGAGCGCGGGGGACGACACGCTCGAAGGCGGTGACGGCAACGATACGCTCGACGGCGGCATCGACAATGACAGCATGTCGGGCGGCGCGGATTCCGATACGTTTATCGTCAATGACGGCTTCGGCAACGACACGATTGTCGGTGGCGAAACCGTCACCGACGGGACAGACAGCGATACGATCAGCGGCAGCGGGCTGACCGCGGATATTATTGTCACGCTCAACGGGTCCGAGTTCGGCACCTTCACGGATCAGGTCGACACCATCCAGTTTTCGGAGATCGAAAACATCTTTACCGGCGCCGGAAATGACTCGATCATCGCCACTCTGGATACAAGCGGGCTGGGCCTGTTCGGCAATGGCGGGGCCGACACGATCATCGGCGGGATCGGGTCGGATTATATTGACGGTGGCTCTGGCGATGACAGCATCTCGGCCCTTGAAGGAAGCGACACCATTTTTGGTGGCGCCGGAGCAGACAGTATCAATGGTGGTAGGTCTGCGGATTCCATCGACGGCGGCACCGGCAACGACACCCTTGAAAGCGATTCTGGTGACGATACCCTGGTCGGCGGCGACGGGAACGACTCCCTCTACGGTGGCGCAGGGGCCGACAGCCTGATCGGTGGGGCGGACCAAGACCGGTTCCTGATCTGGTCGAACGGCGGAAACGACACCATCGTCGGTGGGGAAACGGTGACCACCGAATCGGATTTCGACATTGTCGGGTTCGGCTCTGCGGCCGCCGTGACGGTTACGATGGATGGCAACGAGTTCGGCTTTGCGCTGACCGGGGCCGACACAGTCACCTTCTCGGAAATCGAGGCCCTCGATCTCAGCACCTTTAACGACGTCTACACCGGCACCGCCACCACCATTGGGATGCGTGTTTTTGGCAACTCGGGGGATGATGTACTCTCGGGGGGATCCGGGAACGATACGTTCTTGGGCGGTGCTGGAGCCGATACACTGCTCGGCGGCTTGGGCAATGACTATCTGGACGGCGGCGACGGGAATGACAGCCTTGTCACGGGCGACGGCACTGACACCGTCTTGGGTGGCGCAGGCAACGACTCGATCGACGGCGGCGCGGGCGACGACAGCCTGACCGGCGGGCTTGGCCGCGACACGCTGCGCGGCGGCGATGGCAACGACACGCTGACCAACGATTCCGGCAACGACCTGCTCGATGGTGGCGCGGGCAATGACACGATCTGTGGCGGCACCGGCACCGACACGCTGGTCGGCGGCGCGGGCGACGACTGGCTGGAAGCGGTTGATGCCTTCAACTACAACACCTTCTGGATCGACAATGCCGATGGCAATGACACGATCACCGGTTTCAACGGCAGCGGCGCCACGCCGGACGTCGTGCAGTTCTTTGCCACCACATCCACCGACGGGGTCACCGTCACCTATACCACCGGAGAAGCCGGCAGCTACAGCTTCAACGGCTTGGCAGGCACGGCCACCGGGACCTTCACCGAGATCGAAGTCTTCTATGGCACGGTGAACAACGACGTCTTCGATGCTTCCGGCGCTATCAGCGGCCACATTGAGGTCTACACGACTGGCGGCGACGATCTTGTCATCGGGACCGTATCGGGGGACGTTATCAGTTTGCAGGGCGGGACCGAAACGGTCTTTGGCGGCGATGGCGACGACTATATCGAGACATGGGGCTCTGGCAGCGGCAATGACTGGATCGATGCCGGCGCGGGCAACGATTTCGTCCACCTCTATGACAGCGGAACGCAGGTCACCATCGACGGTGGCACCGGCAACGATGATATCTGGAACAGCGACAGCGACATCACCTATGTCCTGCAAGACAATTTCGGCAATGACTCGATTCGTGCCTCAGCGAGCGAAGGCGATGTCAACGGCGGCGACGGCATCGACGCCTCGGCGCTGACAAATGGCATCACCGTCAATTTCACCGCCAACACCAACGGTACCCTGACCGAAGGTGCAAATTCAGTGACCTTCGAGAGGCTCGACTGGCTCACGCTGACTGGCCAGGCCGACAGCCTGGATGCGAGCCTCACCACAGTCGGCGTCTCGGCTGCAGGCGGCGGTGGCAACGACACGCTGACGGGCGGCACGGGCGGTGATACGCTGTCGGGCGGGGATGGCGACGACCTGATCGACGGCGGCGACGGTGACGACTTCCTGACGACCGGTCTGGGCCAGGACACGCTGATCGGCGGTCTAGGCAATGACACGCTGATGAACGCGGCCGGCGACGACAGCCTCGTGGGTGGTGCGGGCAACGACTCGATGGTCGCGACCGATGGCAACGACACGCTGGTCGGCGGCGAAGGCGACGACACGATGCTGGGCGGCAACGATGCCGACGTCTTCATCCTCGAGGACAATTTCGGCAATGACAGCATCGTCGGCGGCGAAGGCACCAGCGGCGCCGGACCGGATTTCGACACGCTTAACCTCTCGGCCCTAACTGGCCCGGTTTCCGTCCTGTATGACGGCAACGAAAGCGGCTCGATCACCGACGGCACCTCGACTCTGACCTTCTTGGAAATCGAACGGCTTATCCTGACCGACAGCGCGGACGCCGTGAACGGCACCGCCGACGGGACGGGCCTCGACATCGACGCGCGCGGCGGCAACGATTCCGTGGTCGGCGGGTCAGGCGCGGATACCATCGTCGGTGGCGCCGGGGATGACAGCATCACAGGCGGCGATGGCAACGACACGTTCGTCTATGTTGCGGGCGATGGCACCGACACGATCACCGATTTCAACTTCGGTAACACCGGCACGCTGAATGACGGTGACATCACCAACAACGACCGGATCGACCTATCGGCCTTCTATGACGACATCTGGGAACTGACCGCCGACTTCAACGATGACGGCGTCCTCAACCAGTCCAACAGCACCCTCCAAGGCGGAACCGTCGATTATTCGAACAATGCCAGCTTTGGCGGCGGTGGGCTGGTTTTCGCGGGCGCAACCGGCGACAAAAGCTCGTTCACAGCCGAGAACACGGGCGTGGTGTGTTTCGCCTCGGGCACCCGCATCCTGACCGCCGATGGCGAACGCCAGATCGAAACGCTGCGCGCCGGCGACCGGATCGTCACCCGCGACAACGGCATCCAGACCCTGCGCTGGATTGGGCACCGTCACCTTGGCGGGACTGATCTGGCCCGCACGCCCAAGTTGCGCCCGATCCTGTTGTCACCCGACCTGACCGGAGGCGATGCACTGTTGATCGTATCCCCGCAACATGGGGTGCTGTTCAATCTTGACGGTGAGGAAACCCTGGTCCGGGCGACACATCTGGCCAAGATGGAAGGTGGTGCGGCGCGGGTGATGAAAGGCCGCCGCGAGGTGACGTATTTCCACATCCTGTTCGAAGACCACCAGATCGTGTTCGCCAATGGCGCGCCGTCGGAAAGCTTCTTTCCGGGCAGTCTCGCGATGTCAGCCCTGCGGAATGAGGCGCGGACCGAGATTTTCGAGCTCTTCCCGGAGCTGCAGAACAAGGATGCAGAATTGGGTTTTGGGCATAAGGCCCGCAACGTTGCGCGGTTCTCGCATCTGCCTGACCACCTCAAGGCGCTCAAGTCGCGCAATCATCAGCGGTTCGTGCCCGGTGCGGCCTTTCCAACCCACACGACGGCTGTCACACCACGGAGTGCCGCGTCGTAACGGCACCTGTCGGGACGGTGGGTGGAAGGTAATTCACCCACTGCGTTGACGCCTCGATCACACCCAGCCCCCCCTTCTCGCGCAGCAGCGCAGTTGGGGTTGCGGTGGCACGGGTCACCGCCCGTTCCAGGCTGTCGCCCACCTGCCCCACCATGACATCCAGCGCCGTGGCCATATCAAGATCGGCCCCGGCCAGTGTGCCATCGGCCAGCGTCAACCGCCCGTCTTTGCGGAACACCTCACGCCCGCTCAGAACGAAACGGTCGATCTCGGACCCGGCAGGTGCCATCGCATCCGTGACGAGGAACACCCGGTCGGACCTGGGTTTGGCGGCCAGCGCGATGCGGATGCTGGCCGGGTGCACATGCACCGCATCCGCGATCAGGCCGGCGAAAACATCCTCACGTTCCAGGGTCGCGCCGACAAGACCCGGTTCCCGGCTGCCCAATTGGCTCATCGCATTGAACAGATGTGTGACGCAGCGCACGCCCGCATCGAATGCAGCGTGACAGGTGGCGCGGTCGGCATCCGTGTGCCCCAGAGAGAGGATCACCCCCGCGTCGGACAACCGCCGCATCTGATCAAGCGTCACGCTCTCGGGCGCCACTGTCACCACCAGGTTCGGCAATCGCTCTGTCGCGTCGATCAGCAGCGCCATGTCGTCGTCGGTCATCGGACGTATCAGCGCTCCGTCATGGGCTCCCTTTCGCGCCACCGACAGATGCGGGCCTTCGAGATGGAGACCGATGATCCCCGGCATACGCTCTGTGACAGCCGCTGAAACCGCGTCGATCGCCGCGCGGGCTGTCGTGGGTGTATCGGTGATCAGGGTTGGCAAAAACGCCGCTGTGCCAAGGCCTTGATGTGCGTCCGCGATGGCCCGCAAAGCGTCCACGGAGGGCGCATCGTTGAACAACACACCTCCACCGCCATTAACCTGCAAGTCGACAAAACCGGGGGTGATCACGCCTCCCTGCAATGCCACTCGCTCGTAAGCCGGCGGCACTTCGGCATCGGAAACGATGCGACAGCCCTCGTCTTTGGACATCAAAAGGCTGTGGCCAATGACAAGCCTGCGTCCATCGTGGATCTGCGCACCGCTGTAGGCCTTGCCGCGAGAGGTCATCTGGTTTCCGTCACTTTCTTCAGGTGGCGCGGTGTGTCCGGGTCAATCCCGCGCGATGTGGCGACCTGTTCAACCATTGCATAGAAACTGGCGATCAGGGCAATCGGATCGGTCAGGGAATGGCCCGTGCGCTCTGTGGGCAGCGACGTGGTATGGCGAACCTGCGGCGTGGTGGCGAACACGGTCGCCCCCTTCTGCGCAATCGCGTCCGCCACATCGGCCAGTGCGGTTTCCGCCTCGTCCGCTGCGGCGAAGGCGATCACCGGAAAACCGCTATCGACGATGGAGACCGGACCGTGCAGCACCTCTGCCGAAGAATAGGATTCCGCGTGGATTTGGCAGGTTTCCTTGAATTTGAGCGCCGCCTCGTTCGAGATCGCGTAGGCCGGTCCACGGCCAAGGCAGTAGATCGAATTGCGGTGCCCCAAAGCTGTTTGGACCATCGACCAGTCCATCGCGATGGCCCGTTCCAATCGTTCCGGCAAATCGCGGATCGCGGCGCAAAGTGATTTATCTTCGGCCCATTCGGCCAGAAGCCAGATGCCGGCCACGGCCGAATTGACGAAGGTTTTGGTCGCCGCAACGCTCAACTCCGGTCCAGCATGGAGGTTAAGGGTATGGTCAGCCGCCGCTGCCAAAGGGCTATTGGGGTCATTCGTCATCGCCAAGGTCAACGCGCCACCCGCCCGGGCCATGTGTGTCGTGTCAACGATGTCGGGGCTCTTGCCGGATTGCGAGACAGACAGGCACACGCTGCCTGTGAGCGTCAATTGCCGCTTGTAAATCGATGCGATGGACGGCCCGACCGAGGCCATGGGTGTTCCGGTCAGAAGTTCTGCCGCGTATTTCAGATAGGTGGCCACGTGATCGGATGACCCGCGCGCAACACTGATCATGAAGGCCGGGTTACGCTCGCGGATCGCGTCTGCCGCGCGGCGGATGTCATCGCCGCCATGGTCCAGGAGCCGCTGCACGGCGACCGGGATTTCCAGCACCTCGCGTCGCATCTGGGTTTCAACATGGGGCATCCTGCGACCTTTTCCTTTGCCGGAGTCGTGCTCTGGCCCGTGAGGCCAGTAAGGCCGCAAGCCGCAGTGAACCGCAAGCCGATCTTCGGGCCGCAACGTTCGGGCAGGGTCAGATCGCAGTCCGGTCGATCTTGAGCGCCTTGATCCTCGAATAAAGCGTGGTCGGCTGCACATCCAGCATTGCAGCAGCGCCGGTCGGGCCGGACACGCGCCCGCCCGTTTCGCGGAGGGCGGCGATGATGTTGCGGCGCATCATCTCTTGCATCTCGGCCTCGGTTCGGACGGATGCATTTGATGGGGACGCAACCTGCCCACCGCCGCCCAGTTCCAGAACCAGCTTGCGATCCCTCGACACGATTGCAGCGCGTTCGATGACGTTGTGCAATTCGCGCACATTGCCCGGCCAGTGATAGGCCTGCATCTGCTGGACCACCCGTTCCGTCAGCACGGGCACGGGGCGGCCATGGCGGCGACAGGCGAGTTTCAGCAGGTGCGCGGCAAGCAGCGGAATGTCCTCCAGCCGATCCCGAAGCGGCATGCAGGAGATCGGAAAGACGTTGAGGAACAGATACAGGTCCTCGCGGATGCGATTGCCTGTGCGGGTGTCGGTCGGTGCATGGGTCGTGGCCGCGATCACCCGGATGTCGAGCGGCTTCTCGCGCGTGTCACCAACGCGGGTGACAGCGCTTTTCTGCAGCGCATGGAGCAGCTTGCCCTGAATTTCGAAGGGCAGTTCCTCGACATCATCCAGAAACAGCGATCCGCCATGTGCCAGTTCCAACTTGCCCGGCTTGTCGCGCGTCGCATTCGGCCCGGCCCCACGCACATGACCGAACAGCTCGGCCTCCACATCCTCGGGAGCGACCGATCCGCATTTGAAATGGATGAGCGGACGTCTGGAACGCGGGCTGGCTTTGTGAATTTCAGTGGCGACCAGCGCCTTGCCGGTGCCCGCCTCGCCCGTGATCAGAACGGTCGCGTCGGTGCCAGCCACAAGATCGATGCGAGTGACCACCTGACGGATCGCGGGCGAACTGCCGATGATGTCGTGATGCGCGCGTTCCGAGCTGATGGCCTCTTGCAGGTACTCGTTTTCCTGCTCAAGCCGGTCCCGCAATGCTGCCACCTCGTCCAAAGCCTCGCGCAGTTTGCGTTCGCCTTCCTTGCGCTCGGTGATGTCGCGGAAGATCACCACAGCACCCGCCAGCACCTTCTGATCATAGATCGGGGTTGAGACATATTCGACGCGGATGGGCTTGCCGTCCTTGCGCCAGAACACCTCGTCCTCGATCCGGTGGACCTGTTCAAAACGAAATGAGCGGTAGATCGGGCATTGGTTCGATGGGTACACCTCTCCGTTCAGGTGGTGGTGGTGGATCATCGAATGGATGTCTTTGCCCAACAGATCCTGCGTGGTCCAACCCAGCATCTCCTGCGCCGCGCGATTGACGAATGTGGTCTTGCCATCGGCGTTGACGCCGTAGATCCCCTCGCCCGCCGCGTTCAGGATCAACTGGTTCTGGCGTTCAAGCTCGGCGAAAAAGGTCTCGGCCCGTTTCCATTCCAAAAGCCCAGCGCGGTGGAGTTCAGCCGCCTCTGCGATCTGGGTGCGTTTGTCGAAGGCATCAAGATCAGTGAAGCTGAGCAAAAGATAACCCGGTTGATCCGGTACGCCGCGCGCCCGGATTTCGCAGCGCAGCGGTGCCCCGTCCCGAGTGGTGAGCGGCACATCCCGCGTCCAGCATTCGCCCCGGTGATCGACCTCTTCGACAAAGACCACGAATTTCGCCAGCGCCCTGCCTAGAAAGGTCGAGAACCGCAGGGTGTTGTCCGTTTCTGGGTCAACAACGAACAGCGCTGCCGCTGCCGCGTTGAGGGCCACCACCGTGTCCTGAGTGGTGTCGAGAACCAGCGCGGCCTCGGGAAATGCGGCCAGCAGGGAATCAGATTGGTGTCGTTCGTCCAGCATGCGGGCATCATTGCCGCTGCGATGCAGAACAGTCTAACGAAATTTCGTAATTTACGATTTGTCGTAAATTTCCGTTATCGCTAAAATGATTTTACATTTTGAAATTAATCCAGATTTTCACTTTGAACAAATAAAAGGCACTTGGTTTTGATCGCCGAGCCCCGCTGGCAGGATGTCCCCAACCACTAGGAACATCCACCACACAGGGGACTGCATATGACGATCAAGAGCCTTGGAAATCCGTTTTCCGCAGACACCGACCTGCGCCATGGCGCCGATTGCGGCTGCGACAGCTGCGCATCCGGTCACAGCCACACCCACATCTCCAAAGACCTAGACCCGACGCGCATGTCATCCGAGCAAATGCTCGAACGCGCGGTCGAAAGCGCGATTGTGCGCTCTGTGTTTGGCCAAAGCGACATTGGACGTCGGTCGTTCATGGGCATGCTGGGCGGCAGCACCGTTGCGGCGGCCCTTGCCTCGGCCTTCCCGATGAACGAAGCCAAGGCGGCGATCCTCGACAATCTTGGGACACCAGAAAAGACCGATCTGAACATCGGCTTCGTGCCGATCACCTGCGCCACGCCGATCATCATGGCGCAGCCGCTGGGCTTTTACGAACGCTACGGCCTGAACGCGCAGGTCATCAAGACGGCTGGCTGGGCCGTGGCCCGCGACAAGTCACTGTCGGGTGAATACGATGCGTCGCACATGCTGACGCCGATGCCGCTTGCGATGACACTGGGTGCCGGGTCGGTTGCAACCCCCTACATCATGCCCGCTGTCGAGAACATCAACGGTCAGGCCATTGTTCTGTCCAACGAACACCTCGACAAGCGCGACCCGAGCCAGTGGAAGGGCTTCACTTTTGGTGTGCCGTTCGAATACTCGATGCACAACTTCCTGCTGCGCTATTACGTGGCTGAATTCGGTCTGGACCCGGATGTCGACATCCAGATACGCGTGGTGCCGCCGCCCGAGATGGTTGCGAACCTGCGTGCGGGCAACCTTGACGGCTACCTGTCGCCTGACCCGTTCAACCAACGCGCGGTCTGGGAAGGCATCGGCTTTATCCATCTGCTGACCAAGGAGATCTGGGAAGGCCACCCGTGCTGCGCCTTTGCCGCACCGCTGTCCTTTGCGACCGAGTTGCCCAACACCTACGGCGCGCTGCTCAAGTCGATCATCGACGCGACGCAATACGCCTCGAACCCTGACAACCGCAAGGAAATTTCGGCGGCGATTGCGCCGACCAACTATCTCAACCAGCCGGTTCCGGTGATCGAGCAGGTTCTGACCGGTACGTTCGCGGATGGTCTGGGCAACGTCCAGCAGGTCCCCGACCGGATCGATTTCGACCCGTTCCCGTGGCATTCGATGGGGGTGTGGATCCTCACGCAGATGAAGCGCTGGGGCTATATCGAGGGCGACATCGACTACAAGGCCGTGGCCGAGCAGGTTTACCTGGCTGCCGACGCGAAGAAGGTGATGGAGGATCTGGGCTACGAGGCACCGGACATCACCTACAAATCGCACACGATCATGGGGAAGACCTTCGATCCGGCGGAACCCGAAGCCTATGTCGCAAGCTTCCCGATCGGAAAGGGCTGATCCATGTTGGACGGTCTTTCGATCAACAAGCGCGCCGCGATCTTATCGATTGCCATGCTGGTGGTGGGCCTCCTGATCTGGGAGGCCGCCATTCCGGCACAGAAGGCAGCGGGCGAGCTGACAGAATACGAGCGCCTCACCGGTGGGGGCGCTCAAAAAGCGGGTGTTCCCCCGCCCAGCCAGGTGATCGCCAAAGCTTGGGCGGAGTTGTCCAACCCGTTTTACGACGCAGGCCCCAATGACAAGGGGATCGGCATTCAGATCGGGTATTCGATCTACCGTGTTCTGACCGGCTATTTCCTGGCCGCGCTGGTCGCCATTCCCTTGGGCTTCCTCATCGGGATGAGCCAGATCGCCTACAAGGCGTTCAACCCGTTCATCCAGGTGCTGCGACCCATCTCGCCGCTGGCTTGGATGCCTTTGGCGCTGTTCATCATTCAGGATTCAGAGGCGTCGGCGATTTTCGTGATCTTCGTCTGTTCGATCTGGCCCATGCTGCTGAACACCGCGTTTGGCGTGGCCGGAGTGCGCAAGGACTGGGTCAATGTCGCCCGAACACACGAGTTGAGCCCGCTCAAGACCGCGTTCACGGTGATCCTGCCAGCCGCTGCTCCGACCATCGTTACGGGCATGCGGATTTCCATCGGGATCGCGTGGCTGGTCATTGTCGCGGCAGAGATGCTCGTCGGTGGGACAGGCATTGGCTACTATGTCTGGAACGAGTGGAACAACCTCGACCTGACCTCCGTCATCTTTTCAATCCTCATGATCGGCGTTGTCGGCATGTTGCTGGACTCGGCCTTTGGCGTCCTGCAGCGCGCCGTCGCCTACGCCGAATAAGGGAGACTCCTCATGTCGAAACCTTTTCTCAGTATCGAGCGATTGACCCAGCAATACCCGGATGGCCAGGGCGGCACGATGACCGTGTTCGAGAACGCCAGCTTCGGGATCAAAAAGGGTGAATTCGTCTGCATCCTTGGCCATTCGGGCTGCGGAAAGTCGACGATCATGAACATCCTTGCCGGTCTGGCCGAGCCAACGTCTGGCGTGGTCAAGATGGACGGGTTCGAGGTCTCGGGCCCGTCGCTGGACCGGGGCGTGGTGTTCCAGAACTATTCGCTCTTGCCGTGGCTGTCAGCGCTGAAGAACGTGACCTTCGGCGTCAAGGCCCGCCACCCCGACTGGTCGGCCGACAAGGTCGAGGCGCATGCCCGTGACTATCTCGCCAAGGTCGGGCTGGAGGGCGATGTGGTCTACCGCAAGCCCAGCCAGTTGTCAGGCGGGATGCGGCAGCGCGTGTCGATTGCCCGGGCCTTTGCCAACCAGCCCAAACTGCTGCTTCTGGATGAACCGTTCGGCGCTTTGGATGCGCTAACGCGGGGCACCATTCAGGAAGAGCTGATCAAGGTCTGGGCGGGTACGGAACAGACGGTGTTCATGATCACCCATGACATCGACGAGGCGATCCTGCTTGCGGACCGTATCCTCTTGATGACCAACGGTCCGTTTGCCCGCGTGGCCGAGTCGGTCGAAATAACAATCCCACGCCCGCGCAGCAGGACCGAGATTGTCGAGCATCCGAACTATTATGCGATCCGCAACCATCTCGTGCACTTCCTGGGCCAGCGGTCCAAGGAACTTGCGGGCAAGCAAAGCGGCGATGCAGATCAGCGTCCCGAAACCGTCAGGATCGACAAGACTGCGCCCGCCGAAGACGAACCCAGTGCACCACCGCCCTTGCGGGCGGTGAACATCTGAACCCCGAGCGAAACGGTCATGACACATCAGGACACCCCGCGCGCGCCCCTGCCCCCGTTCTCCTATGAAGACGCGGTGCAGAAGGTGCGGATGGCCGAGGATGCGTGGAACAGCCGCGATCCCGCAAAGGTCGCGCTGGCCTATACACGGGACACTGCGTGGCGGAACCGGGACATTTTTCTCAATGGTCGGGCCGAGGTTGAAGCGTTCCTGACCGCCAAGTGGGCCAAGGAAAACGGCTATCGCCTGATCAAGGAGATCTGGGCGCATGAGGGCAACCGGATCGCCGTGCGGTTTTGTTACGAGTGGCACGACGAGAACGGCCAATGGTTCCGCGCTTATGGCAACGAGAACTGGGAGTTCGATGCGAACGGCTACATGGCTGTGCGTCATGCCTCGATCAACGATGTACCCATCGCGGAGTCGGACCGCCTGTTTCACTGGCCGCAGGGCCGCCGTCCTGACGACCATTCCGGCCTGAGCGCGCTTGGGCTGTAACCCACTGAATTTATCATACGACCCAGGAGGAAACCCAATGAAAGACAATTACGAGGTGCCAGTCATGTTGACCAAGGAAGACGTGACGATGATGATCCTGTCCGCCAAGAAACAGGCGGGCATGACATGGGAGGGCATCGCCGAGAAGATCGACATGTCTCCGGTCTGGACGCATTCGGCCTGCATGGGCATGAACGCATTTCCCAAGGACAAGGCCGAAGCGCTGGTGTCCGTCATGGGTCTGCCACAGGAAGCGGCCAGCGTGCTGGAAGAGCCGCCCACCAAGGTTTGGTCGCAGGCTGTGCCGACCGACCCCTGCATCTACCGCCTTTACGAGATCGTTGGCGTCTACGGCCCGACCATCAAGGCGCTGATCGAAGAGAAGTTCGGCACCGGCATCATGTCCGCCATCGACTTCGACATGACACTGACGCGCGTGCCGCATGAAAAGGGCGACCGCGTCAAGCTCGAGATGTCAGGCAAGTATCTGGCCTATAATTCCTGGTAAGTCAGGATAGGCTGCCCGGTCAATGATGGCCGGGCAGTACACCGCTTTCGCTGGCATCTGTGCCTGATGGCAAGTCAGCCGGTGACCCGCGCCCCATGCGGGATTGTCGGACCAGCGGCGTTTAGTGTTTCAATCGCGAACCCGGCTGCGGCCTTGTATTTCGCCATGAAATCCGTGCGCTCTGCGGCGGGAATAACGTCCTCGATATCGTCAAACACGCCGCCGCAGCGTTCATCGAGCAAGTTGAGCAGCCCAAACGGCCCTGCTCCCCGATTGCGCAACACCAGTTCCGATACAGGACCGCACAACTGCGCATCATAGGCCGCAAGCGCAGCTGCGGTTACACCATGCTCTAGCATCTTGGCCCCGATCAGCCGCGCATCGACAATCGCCTGACTCGCCCCGTTTGATCCGGTCGGGTACATCGCATGCGCCGCATCCCCCATGAGGGCCACTGGGCCGTCAACCCAGCTTGGTATGGGATCGCGGTCAATCATCGGGTTCACGTAGGCGCAATCGGCGTCGCGCAGCATGGTTGGCACATCCAGCCAATCGTAGCGGAACTCTTCGAAGTGATGAATGAACTCGTCGATCTCGACCGGTTTGAACCATCCGTCCTGCTGCCATGCCCCCGCATCGTCCATCGTGACTTCTGCGATCCAGTTGATGAGCGCGGCCCCGGTCTCGTCGGATTTGGAGATCGGATAGATCACCATCCGCTGCCGATGCGTGCCCAACCCTACAAAAGACGAGTCGGTGCGCAATGGCTTGGCCCGAACCGTGCCGCGCCACATGACCGCGCCACCCCAATGAATCGGTGGTTGGTCGGGATACATCTGCGCGCGGATTGCGGAATGGATGCCATCTGCGGCGACCAGCAAAGTACCGGACTCGGTGTGCGTGGCCCCGGCGATCTGCACCGTCGCCTTGACCCCGGCATCGTGCCTTGCATAGCCCGTGACTTTCGCCCCAAGCTGCACAGCGTCGGCACCTGCCCGGTCCACCAGCGTGTCGTATAGCAGCATATGAAGCTGCCCGCGATGTACGGCATATTGCGGCCAGTTGTAGCCAGCGCCCAGCCCGCGCGGTTCGGAATACACTTCGCGCCCGTTCAGACCCACCAGCGCCCATTCCTCGGCAGGAAGACCGACCTTGTCCAGGTCCTCGGCCGTGATGCCAAGATCGAACAGTTCGCGCACGACGTTGGGCTGCAGATTGATGCCAACGCCCAGGGGCTTCATCTCGCGCGCGGATTCGAACACAGTGAACGGCACACCGATCTGGTGCAGCGTCAGCCCAAGTGCCAACCCCGCGATACCGCCACCAGCAATGATGACCCTGTTGTCGGACATAGTGGTCTTCCTTGTCGTTTTGGCGGGTTTACGGTGTGGCGTTGCTCAGGACAACAGGTCGGGTGTGCCAATCGACGTGATTTGCACCCCCACATCTGTCGCCACGACCAAAGCGCGCCCGGTGGCCTGCACCATCTGCGGCAGAAGCATCCACTCAAGCGCCCATGCGGCACCCGATCTTTCCTGTTCATGGAGCATCGCGTGATGCAGCCCTGAAAGCTGCACCGCATTGTACCGGGCCAATGTGACCAGCACTTCGGCCAGCACCGGGTTCTGCTTGTGCGGCATGGCAGACGATCCGCCACCGCCAGCCAGGGCAATCTCGTCAATCCCCTGCTGTGCCATCAGGCAGATGTCCTGCCCCATCTTGCCCAGCGTTCCGGTTATGAGCGACATCAGCGACGCGGCCTCGGCCATCCCGTCGCGCATGGCGTGCCAGCTTTGGGGTGGTGCCGACAGTCCCAAATCCTTTGCAACCGCGTTGCAAACTGCGTCAGCCCCATCCCCCAGCGCGGCGCGGTCCCCGGCGGCACCGCCGATCTGCACCACTGCCACGCGGGGCCGCAATTGGGCCAAACGTTCGCGATGTGCGGCAAGCGGCAGACGCCACGTCTGCACCCTGTCGGCCACGGTGATGGGCACCGCCGCCTGCATGCGGGTCCGACCCATCAGCGGGATCGGCCCGAACCGGTCTTCCACTGCCACAAGGTCTGACGCCAAACGATCCAGCCGTTGGTCGATCAGGTCGAGACTGCGGACCAGCGACAGCGCCGTTGCGGTGTCGATCACATCCTGAGATGTCGCGCCCTTGTGGATCGCATTTGCCCCTGTCCGCGCTTTCAGCAGGCGCACCAAGGCAGGCACACAAACCCCGTCCAGCGCTGTGCCGTCACGCAGCTCTTCCGGGGCAAGGCTGACAGCTTCTATTGCGGTCGCAGCCAACGCACCTTCCGCCTCGGACCACAATCCGGCGAGGTGACCGTGCCGCGACCACGCCGCCTCGAAAGCGATCATATGCGAAAGCTGCGCCTCGGCGGACCAAAGCGCAGCAATTTCGTCATCGGCAAAGAGGCCCGACAACCAGGGATGGTCAAAGACACCTGTCATCACAGGTCAAGAAACACCGTTTCGCCCTCGCCCTGCAGCCGGATATCGAACCGATACGTGCCGTCGCCGGTTTTCTTGGCAATCATCGTATCGACACGCGGGCGCTGTTCGATGCGGGCCAGCAACGGGTCAGCGCTGTTGTCCTCATCCTCGAAATAGATGCGCGTGTTGAGGCCGATATTGATCCCCCGCGCGACGATCCAGATCGAGATATGCGGCGCGAACACCTGTCCGTTCCGGCCTTTCACCGCACCCGGTTTGACGGTGCGCAGGGTGAACTCGCCGCTGTCCTTGTCGGCGGCGAAGCGACAGAAGCCCGAGACCTTCGGATCGGCCCCGTCCTGCCCGGCGAACAGGCCAGCTGCATCGGGTTGCCAGCTTTCGATCATGGCATCGCGCATCGCCCAGCCGGTGCCGTCATAGACCGACCCGACGATGGTGATGACCTCGCCCTTTGCGCCGTCTTCGATCGGGCTCAGACCCAGGTCTTCGGGGTACACTCCCTCGATCCCGGTAAAGGTCGGGATACAGCCGATATGGACATAGGGACCAGCGGTCTGGCTGGGCGTTTCCACCAGAATATCAAGCGGTTGTGTCATGGCTTACATCCCTTCCGGCTTGTTTTCGAACATGGTCTGACGGCGGCCGCGCAGCACGATGTCGAACTTGTAGGCAAGATAATCCATGCCCCGCGAATTCTGCATGTCGAGCGGCGCGACCAAACGGTCGAGCTGACTGCGATCCCGCACAGTGGCGGCAATCGGGCAGAGGTCGATCAGCGGATCTCCCTGGAAATACATCTGACTGATGAGACGCTGACCAAAAGCATGGCCAAAGATCGAGAAGTGAATGTGCATCGGCCGCCAGTCATTGGCGCGGTTCGGCCACGGGTATGCCCCCGGACGGATGGTCATGAATTCGTAGTACCCGTTCTCATCCGTAATCGTCCGCCCGCAGCCGCCGAAATTCGGATCAAGCGGCGCGAAATACGTGTCCTTGATGTGGCGATACCGCCCACCGGCATTGGCCTGCCAAACCTCGACCAAGGTGTGCGGCACCGGGCGGCCCGTTTCGTCGAGCACCCGACCATGCACGCGGATGCGTTCGCCGACGGCCAGCGCCTTGCCCTGCGTGAAGTTGCTGATCAGGTTGTTGTCCAAGGCCCCCAGCTTGTTGTGGCCAAAGCGCGGCCCGGTTTCTTCGCTTGGGGTCGACTCCATCGACAAGAGCGGCAGCGACGGGGACCGCGTGATCGACGTCTTGTAGTCGAGGAAATACGGATCGGGATGCACCTCGCGGCGGCGCGGCATAAGGGCAGCGGTGTCAGTCATCGGATTTCTCCATTTCTGCGTAAGTCTGTTTCGCCAGTTTGATGGCATGGTTCGCCTTCGGCACCCCCGCATAGATCGCGACATGCTGGAACGCTTCCATCACGTCCTGCTTGCTGGCACCGGTGCGGGCGGTGGCGCGAATGTGCATGGGGATTTCTTCGAAGTTTCCGGTGGCGGCCAAAAGCGCCAGGGTCAGCATCGACCTTTCGCGCCGGCTGATCCCGTCAGACGACCAGACCGTGCCCCACGCGCCTTCGGTGATAAGCGTCTGGAACGGCAGATCGAATTCGGTCTTGTTCGCCTCGGCACGGTCGACATGGGCATCGCCCAAGACCTCGCGCCGGGTTTTCATGCCTTGGTCGAACCGGTCAGACATGGCCCACCTCCTTTAGGAAATCAGAGATCAGCGCACCCACGGTGTCCGGCGCTTCTACGCAAGGCAAATGGCCTGCGTCCGGGATCACATGAAAGGTTGCGTTGCAGAGCTTTGCCGTGGCCTCGACCAGTTCCGGCGTGGTTGCGCCGTCCTCGGACCCGGCCATCGCCATGACGGGCAGCGTGAGGGCCGCGGTGGATGCGGTGAAGTCCGCACCCGCAATCGCGGCGCAGCAGCCGACATACCCGTCAACCGGCGTGCGGATCAGCATGTTGCGCCATGGCGCAAGGCGCGTTGCATCGTTGCGCATCTCGGGTGCAAACCAGCGGTCCAGAATAGCGTCGCCCATCGGTTCCAGCCCACCGGATTGAACCGCCGCGATCCGGTCGCCCCACATCTCGGGCGATCCGATCTTGGCCGCGGTGTCCATCAGAACCAGTGCGCGCATCACATCAGGTCGCCGCGCGGCAAGTCCCTGCCCCATCAAACCGCCGATGGACAGGCCGACAAAGGCGACGTTCGTCAATTCCAGCGCGTCGACCACCGCTTCGGCGTCAGACACAAGCGTGTCCATGTCATAGGGTGCCGCAGGGCAATCCGACAACCCGTGCCCACGGTTGTCAAACCGCACAATACGCAGTCCTTTCGGCATGTGGGGCAGCAAGGGGTCCCAAACCCGCAGATCGGTGCCCAGCGAATTGGCGAACATCACCACGGGGCCAGTGTCGGGGCCGTCGACCTGCACATGCAGCACCGCTCCGTTCGACGTGACAGTTTTCATATCTGCAATCTCCTCCTCGCCCTCTTTGACATTTCTTTCCACGACTGAAAATTATAATCTTGGACCATTCGCTTAACCCATGAGTTATATATGCTCGATCCGCGCATCCGCATCCGCCATCTTCGCTGCTTTCTGGAAACCGCACGCCTTGGGTCGCTTTCGGCAGCTGCGGATGTGTTGAACGTCTCGCAACCTGCTGTCTCCAAAACGATCCGCGAACTTGAGGAGGTGTTGGGCAAACCGCTGTTCGACCGGTCACACCGCAGATTGACGATGACGGCGGTTGGCCGGGTGTTCCAGCAACATGCGGGCGCGGCGATGGCCGAACTGTCGCGGGCCCAATCGCTGGTCAAGGATACACCATCCCGGATCACGCGCCTCTCGGTGGGCGTTCTGCCCACCGCCGCGACTTCGCTGATGCCACGCGCGGCCTTGGCGTTTCGGGAAACGAATCCCAACTGCCTGATGCGGGTCAGCACCGGGCCGAACTGGCTGTTGATGTCGCAGCTTCGGGAAAGCAGCCTTGATCTGGTGGTGGGACGCATGGGCACGACCGAGGTGATGCAGCACCTGTCGTTCCACCATCTCTATTCCGAAGACATCGCGGCGGTCGTGCGCCCAAACCATCCGCTGACGCAGGCGGCACATCCATTGGACGCGCTTGACGGATACCCGCTGCTTTTACCGCCACCGGGCGCTGTGATTGCGCCACTGGTTCGGGCGCTTCTGTCCCGGCACGGCATTGCCGCGCAAAGCGCTGCGTTTGAATCCGTCTCCCTCGCCTTTGGGCGGCGTGTCGTGCAATCCTCTGATGCGGTCTGGTTCATCTCGCGCGGGGTTGTGGAGGACGAGTTGGACGCCGGCACCCTGATCGCCCTGCCCCTTGGCAATGATGTGCGCGGCGGACCCATCGGTATTTCCATGCGGGCAGATGGCGTTCTGACCGAGGAACAGACGGGGCTGATCCGGGCACTGGAAACCGCCCGGACCGAATTGCGCCCTTTGGGCCAAAACCCTGCCTAGAACGGCAAGCCGATATAGTTCTCGGCCAGATCACGCCGCGCCGTTTCCGATTGCGACAGATGATAGAGCGTCGCCTTGCGCATCTGCGCCGCAAAGCTGTCTTCACCGTCGAACCGGTGCAGCATGGTCGTCATCTGCCAACTGAAGCGCATGGCCTTCCAGATCCGCAGAAGCGCCCGTTCCGAATAGGCGTCGATCCCTTTTGTATCCCCGGTTTTCACCGCGTCGATCAGCGCCTGATAGAGGTAATGCACGTCCGACACAGCCAGATTCAGCCCCTTGGCCCCGGTCGGCGGGACGATATGTGCAGCGTCGCCCACCAAGAACAACCGCCCCCAGCGCAGTGGTTCACTGACGAAAGACCGCAGTGGCGCGATGGATTTTTCGATGGATGGGCCGGTTTCCATGCTGGCGGCCACTTCGGTCGGCAGACAGCTTTTCAGCGTGGTCCAGAAGCGCGCGTCGCTCCATTCCTCGACCTTGTCCGTCAGAGGAACCTGCACGTAATAGCGGCTCAGGTTTTCATTGCGCATGGATGCCAGAGCAAACCCGTTCGCGGAATTTGCATAGATCAGCTCCTCATGAGCGGGACGGGTTCGCGAAAGAACCCCAAGCCAGCCAAACGGATAGACCCGCTCGAACTCGCGACGCTTGTCCTCGGGGATGGTTTTGCGGCTGATCCCGTGGAAACCATCACAGCCCGCGACATAAGCACAATCCAGCCGCTTCCGCTTTCCGCTCACAGTGTATTCGACATAGGGCGCGCTGCTGTCGGCATCCTGAATCACCACGTCTTCGACATCATGAATGATCGTCGCGCCCATCGCATCCTGCGCCGCGTAGAGGTCAGTCGTCACCTCGGTCTGGCCGTAGACCATGACAGAGGTTCCCGTCAGCTCTTCGAAATTGATCCGCACCATCAGATCATCGTCGGTGAGGTAACAGCCATGGTGCGGAATACCCTCACGCGCCATCCGATCTCCGACACCCGCCTCGCGCAGCATCGCGACTGTCCCGGCCTCAAGCACACCGGCCCGGATACGCGACAGCACATGCTCGCGCGTCGCGCGTTCAAGCACCACCGTCGCCACGCCCGCCTTGTTGAGCAATTGTGACAGCAACAGGCCGGACGGTCCCCCGCCGATGATGGCGACTTCGGTTTTCATGGCAGCGTTCCTCCAAAAGCTGGCGACCTTGGTAGGCTCTTGGACCGCGTCAGGTAATGGCATCAAAGAGCGAGCTATGGTAAGAATCGAACATGAGCGCACAAAACACCATTCCCGCTTTCGGCTTGTACGGCGAACAGGGCCCGTTCCCGGACGTGATCCATTTCGAGGATTTCTCGGTCCGCGCGCCGATCAATGACTGGCGCATCCTGCCGCATCGCCACAGCCAGATGTCGCAGCTTTTCATGGTTGATCACGGCTGGATCGACGCCACGGTCGATGGTGGGAAATACCACATCTTAAGCGGAAAATTTCTATATATCCCAGAACATTGCGTCCATGAATTCGTCTTCGATCCGGGTTCCGAAGGCAAGATTTTCTCGTTCCCCGTGAATATCGTGCGCACAATCTCTCCGGCGACGGATCAGATCCTGACCGCGCTGTCGGAACCCTGTGTCGGGGACATCCACCCTCTGCTGGAACAGGTCACCCGATTGCTGCGGGACACGATTGGGGCGGTCAGCCTGTTTCGCGCACAGCAAGTTGTCGGATTGGCACATTCCGTGCTCGCCAATCTTGCCGAAACGCGTCTTTCCGGGAACGAGTCGGATCAGAAAGCGAAACACGCGCGGCTCTTTGCGCTGGATGAGCTGATCTCGAAACACATGGCCGACGGTTGGTCGGCTTCGGACTTTGCCAAGGCATTGTCGATCAGCACAGGTCATCTGAGCCGCCTGTGCCGCGCAGCAACCGGGCTGGGGGCTGCCGCCTATATCGAACAGCATCAGATGCAGGAGGCTTGTCGTCTTCTGGCCTTCACGCAATTGCCGGTGTCCGAAGTCGGTTACCGTTTGGGCTTCATTGACCCGTCCTATTTCTCGAAACGGTTCCGCGCGGCGCGGGGGCAGACCCCGACAGACTACCGCGCTCTGTTCACGAACTGAGCACGCGTTCCGCAAGTCCTGAGATGCGCGATGGCTCGGGGTGCATGTCCGCAACCGACGCGCATTTGGCCCAACATGCCCGGAAATACAGCCGCGCGGTTGCCTGCGCGAAGGCGTGCGCCTCATGCTCGGCCTCGGCCTCTGCGCGCATCCGGTCGCGCCACGTGATCCAATCGGCCAGATCTGCCGACACTCTGTCCGACGCACCACCCAGTTCGCGGATCAGGTCTGCGAACTGGTCTGCCCCCGGCCCCTTGAGCCCGCGCGTCGCGATGCTGCGTTCGTGGATTCCGTTCGCCCCTTCATAGATCGACGTGATCCGCGCGTCGCGCCAGACCTGCCCTATCTGGTACTCGTTCAGATACCCATAGCCGCCAAGGATCTGTATTCCGAGATCCGCCGCCTTGATCCCGGCCTCAGAGCCGAAAACCTTGCACAAGGGTGTGAGGAAGGTGACGAGATCGGGGCGTTTGCCGCACGCCATCTCGACGAAAGCCACATGGCACATCGCCCGTGCGCCAATCGCAAGCGATGCCTGCTCTGCCAACATCCGCTGCACATCCGCATGATCGGACAACCGCGCGGGACTGCCGTCTTTGCGCCGCCCCTGCACACGGTCGTTGGCGTAGTCGGTCGCAATCTGCGACGCACGAGCAGCATGGGCGACGCCCTGCAAAGCCACGTCAAGCCGCGCGTGGTTCATCACCGTGAACATCGCCCGCAGCCCATCACCTTCTGCACCGACAAGGTCGGCGCGCGTGCCTTGAAACACCAGCTGACAGGTGGGTGAGGCATGCAGC
>NZ_JAEPMO010000201.1 GCF_017643905.1 Marivita sp. | reverse complement strand
CTTAGTCGCAGCACATCACAACCCAAACCTGAGGTCCTTCGCAGCTCGTCTCCGCAAGGCTGGTAAGCCGCACAAGGTTATCATCACCGCCGTCGCCAGAAAGCTGCTCACCATCGCGAACGCGCTATGCAAAAACCGTCAGAAATGGGTCGCCAAGGCTCCCTGACAGATACAGTTGCTAGCGTCGGAACCGATCTCCTTCATCCTTACCAGCCCGCTTTCGCGTGCAATCGAAACTGCGCAGCCACTGGCGCGCCAACTTTCCATGACCCCGGTCGAAACGGCCGCACTGATGGAGATCGACTTCGGTGACTACGAAGGGCGCGACAAGTCCGATCTCGGGCTGAGCCTGCGCAAGTGCCATGCCGAAACCCCCATTCCGGGCGGCGAGTGCCTGCGCGATGTCTGGGATCGGGCTGGAGAGGTTGAGCGGCTTGTGACGGGCCGAAACGAGCCAGTCGGCGTGGTGGTCGGCCATTTCTGGATCAACCGCCTGCTCTGGGGACGACTTGGTGGCATGTCCTTCGATGCAGCATGCCGAAACCGCATCTACCGGCCTCGTACGGAGTCCTATATTGCACTCGAACTGCCGCCCACGGCCAGCCAGCGCGAACCTAAGGAGACTTGATCGACGATCAGATGATAGGAGCGATGAGTATCACGTTTGCAGGTGTGCGCTATGTCGGGCTGGCCAATGCCACCCTGCAAGCACGGAACCATCTTAACCAGCACCGGCAAACTATTGGCTGCAAAAAATGTGTCTTCCTCAAGCATGACACCCGGCGCACTCGAAAGCGCGTTGTTTTGCAAATAGTCACCGCGCTCAAGCAGCAACGGACGACACAGTGACGGGCTCGAGAGTTTCCATTCGTTTGGAATCTCGAACGCGCTTACATGCCAGCATCGGTACCGGGCGCTGCGGCGCTGTATATGCCGTCGGGGGGCGCCAGCAGCCTGTGGAAAGACAGGTCACCGAGGCCGCGAGGCCTCGCGGCGCTCGACATCTGCAAGACATCGTTGCCCCAATAGGTCAGGACGTCAGGTCGTCTCTCCCGGCAGAAAGCTCAGGGGCATGTCGATCCGACCACGTTCCGCATCTGACCGCCCCCCGATACGGTCGAGCATGATCTGTCCCGCTCGCGCACCGATTTCCGCCCGCGGCGAGCGGATCGTTGTCAGGCGCGGCGTTATCCCGTCCCGGATGTCAAGGCCGTTGAACCCCGCCAAGGCAAGGTCATTCGGCACGCGGATTCCGTGAGCGTGGCAATGCATCATTGCCCCAAGCGCCAGGTCGTCGTTGGCGAAGAACACGGCATCAATATTGGGACTGCGCGACATCAGCGTCGTCAGCCCCGCGGCACCGGTTGCAAAGGACGATTGCGCGTCCTCGATCTGATGATCAACCAAGGACAGCCCGTTTTCGGCAAGACGGGCTTCGAACGCGAGGCGGCGCTTGCGTGATCGGGCCGGACGCTCTCCCCAGGCTCCGACATATCCGATCCGGCGATAGCCGCGTTCGACGAAATGATCGGCCATGATGTGCCCGGCGCTGGACATGGAAAACCCGACGCTCGTGTCGATGGGTTCCCCGTCACTGTCCATGACTTCAATGACCGGGCACTGCAGGCCGGACAGGATCTCGGAGGCACCCGCGCTGTGTTCAAGCCCACTGATGATGACCCCGGAGGGGTTCCAGGACAAGAGATCGCGCAGAATCGCTTCTTCTTCCGCCATGTCGTAGCGCGACATGCCCAGCACCGTGCGCAGCGACGAGCCCTGGAAGGCGGCGTCAATGCCATCGAGAATATCGGGGAAAACGTTGTTCGACATCGACGGCACGATTACGGCGATAAGATCCGAGGATTGGCCGCGTAAAGATCCCGCAATGCGATTTGGGGTATACCCCAGCGCGGTCGCTGCCACCTTGACGCGGACGCGAAGCGATTCAGAAACGTTCGGAGCCTCACGCATTACGCGCGACGCGGAGATCACGCTGACCCCGGCATGGTCCGCAACATCGCGGAGCGTCGGACGTGGCGCCGTCTTTGCCATGGGTTCCTCCCAAGTGGCCTTGCAACATTAATCTAGGAGATTTTTGAGAGTTTGACAACGTTACCAATTTTATGACAACGTTACCAATAAGGGAAGTTTCATATTAGGGAGGATATCATGAAGAAACTGAAAACGTCCGCAATCGTGGCTGCCGGGCTTGCGCTGGCCATCGGGGGAGCCGCCCAGGCGCAGGATTTTCCGGAACGCCCGATCAACCTGGTCGTGCCGTTTAACGCGGGCGGGGGAACCGACCTGTTGATCCGGGGCTTTGCGCCTCACTTCGCCGAAGCTCTGGATGGCGACGTATTCGTTTCCAACACCGCAGGCGGTGGCGGCACGATTGCGGCGGGTGCCTTGGCCGGTCAGCGGCCCGACGGGTACCAGCTGGGTTATTTCTCGATCACGGTATCCACGATCCAGCCACAGATAAACGACGTCCCCTACGGCCTCGACAGCTGGTCTCCGATCTGTTCTGTTGCTGCATCTCCGACAGTTCTCTTCACGTCCGAAAGCAGCCCCTACACGAGCATCGAAGAGGCCGTTGAAGCAATCCGCGCAGCGCCGAGTACGCTGCTATATGGATCGTCAGGACCTGGTGCCATCACGCACCTGACCGCTGTTGCCGCGTTCAAGGGACTAGGCGTGATCGACGATGTTCGCCACCTTCCCTTCCAGGGTTCGGGGCCTGCGCTTCAGGGCATCGCGGCTGGCACGATCCAGTTCTTTGGAGATACCGAGATTCTGATGCAGGGCGGCGGTTTGCGCCCACTCGTCGTGTTCAACTCTGAACGTCTCGCTTCGATGCGGGACGTGCCGACGGCAACCGAAATTGGCATCGAGCCACCCCTCAACGAACTGTATCTCTGGGGCGGCTTCTTTGCGCCGGCGGGTACACCGCCCGAGGTCGTCGAGACGCTTTCGAATGCGTGCGGCGAGGCCATTGCCTCAGACGGCTTCCAAGCCTTTGCCGAGAAGACCAACACGGTACTAAATTACCGCAATGCCGCAGATTTCGATGCATTCTACCGCGCGCAGTACAAGGCGAACGGCGCCATCATCGAAGCAGCCGGGCTCTGACTCTCACTGCCTGCACCTGGCATCATCGCCGGGTGCAGGTCACATCATTCAGAGGCCCATCTCATGACGCTGAGCTTGAATTCCGAACGCGCTGTTGTCGCGCTGATCCTTTTATTGTTGTCCATCGCGCTGTTTGTCACCGCCAGCCGGTTCCCGGCGTCTGACATGGGATCGGCCTTTGACCCTGGCTTTTTCCCGCGCATCGTTCTGGGGGCCTTGATCGCCCTTGCCGCGCTGAACCTGCTTACAGACCTCAGGTCCGGGACAGGATGGGCGCTCGAAGGTTTGCGCTCTGTCCTCGTTATGATGGCACTCCTTGTGGTCTACGTGAAGGTGATGCCCGATCTCGGTTTTTTTGCCGCGTCGGTTGTGCTGTCGGTGGCCTTTCTTCTGCTTCTCGGCGTCCGGTCTCCCCTTGGGATTGCGGTTGTCGCGCTTGGTGTGCCTGGCGCGCTGGTCGCGCTGTTCAACCACATTCTGACGATGCCGCTGCCCACGTCGCCGTTGTTCTGGTGGATCTGAGATGCTTGACCTTCTACCACAGGCCCTTTCCCTGATCTTCACCGTCGAAGGCTTGCTCGTCCTGACCTTTGGCACGATGCTTGGCATCGTTCTCGGGGCCTTGCCGGGCATCGGATCGACGGTCGCCGTCGCCATGATCCTGCCGTTCACGCTGACCATGAGCCAGGCGCCCGCCATCCTGCTCTTGCTGGCGATCTATGCCGGGTCGGTCTACGGCGGTTCGATTTCCGCGATCCTGATCAACACTCCGGGCACACCCCAGTCGGCTGCAACCTGCTTTGACGGTTACCCCATGGCACTGCGGGGCGAGGCCGGAAAGGCGCTTGGATGGGCGACGATGGCCTCGGTTGTCGGCGGACTTGCGTCATCCGTGGTTCTGATCCTTGCGGCACCGCAACTGGCGGCATTTGCGCTGAATTTCGGGCCAATTGAGACTTTCGCGTTGATCGTGCTTGGCCTGACCTGCATTGTTTCGGTATCGGAAGGTTCGTTGATCAAGGGGTTGATTGCGGGGGTTCTGGGCCTGTTCCTGTCGGTCGTCGGGGGCGATCCGCTAACCGGCGAACCGCGCTTCACATTCGGCAGTTTCCAGCTGATCGCCGGGTTCGACCTGCTGGCCGTTGTCATCGGTGTCTTCGCTCTGTCCGAGGTTCTGCTCCGGGCATCGCAACGCGACGAAGCAAACGTCGCCTTGATCGATTTCCGCGGCATCGTGCTGCCGAAACTTGGGGAATGGCGTGGCAGGATCGGTGGTCTGCTGAAATCGGTGGCCATCGGCAATGTCATAGGGATCATGCCGGGAACGGGCGCCGCCACGGCAGCCTTCATTAGCTATGCCGAGGCGCGCCGCTCTGCACCCACGCGTGCGAATTTCGGCAAGGGCGAACCCGATGGGCTGATCGCATCGGAATCGGCCAACAACGCCGTCACTGGTGGCGCGCTGGTGCCAACATTGGCGTTAGGGATTCCTGGCGACGCCATCACTGCGGTGATGCTGGCTACGCTGACCCTACACGGCGTCACGCCGGGCATCCGCTTGATGCAGGACAATCCCATTCTGATCGCGGCAATCTTCACCGGCTTTTTTGTGGTCAACCTCATGCTGTTGCCGTTGGGAATGCTGGTCAGCCGCGTCGCGGCCCCGCTGTTGCGGCTGCGCGAGGCTTACATGCTGGTCGTCATAACACTGCTGTGCACGCTTGGGGTGTTTTTCGTTCGGGGCAACCCGTTCGATCTGCTGGTCATGGCGGCGGCAGGAGTCATTGGGTTCGTGCTGCGGCGTCAGGGTTACCCGATGGCGCCACTGGTGATCGGCATGGTTCTTGGGCCAACCCTTGAGATCAGCCTGCGCCAGGGACTCATCATCACGAACGGCAGCTTCGTTCAGTTCTTCACCCACCACCCTATCGCGGTCGCACTGATCCTCGCTGCGGCGGCAATGCTGCTTCTGCCGCTGGTTCGAGCCATACGGGCCCGCCAGGGATGAGCGCGGATATCTGCGCGATAGACCTGTTGACTTTCGGCGCCGGTCTTCTGGTAAGCGGTGCTGTAGCGGGAGTCATTGTCAGGCTCGTGTGGAGCGGCGGCAGGACGTTGGCCGTACCACTTCTGAAATTGCTCTCGATCCCAATGCGTCGAGGGGAGGAAACCGCTTCAGTGCTTGGCATCTGGGTCGCGGTTCCAGCAGTGGCAAGCTTTGTCTGGTCGGGCTTGTCGGTTCCCGAATTGCGGACGCCGAGGAGAGCCTTCGCATGATCCGGCGGATCAGAACAGCACGGCTCACAGTGAACGTCCGGGTCGAAGGCGAAGGTCCGCACCTGTTGTTTCTGGGTGGATCGAGCTTTGACCTTGGCCTCAAGGCGCCGGTTTTTACCTCGGCGCTTGCCGCGCGCTTTACGATCGCTGCCGCCGATCCGCGCGGGCTTGGCAGGACCGATCAACCCGACGGCCCTTGGTCGATGGAGGACTATGCCCGCGACGCGCTGGCACTGCTCGATGCGCTCGATTGGCCTGAGGCGATGGTTCTCGGTGAAAGCTTCGGCGGCATGATCGCGCTGCACCTGACTGCGCTTGCGCCCGGTCGCGTCAGGCGTTTAGCCTTGGCCGTCACCGCACCGGGCGGGCCTACGGGGCGATCTTACCCGATCCACGAGTTCCGAGGTATCGACGACCCGCGTGAACGGGCGGCGCGGGTTCTCACGTTGCAGGATCGGCGTTTTGCCGCCCGGCACGAAATCCAGAAGGCAGCTCTGATCGAGGGGCGCATGCGTGCCGAAGCCGCCTTTCTTGCCCATACCGACAACGCCAACGGCCACGCCAGACTGCTCGGTGCGCGGGCGCAGCACGATGCGGTCAAGCACCTGCCGCACATCGCCGTGCCCAGCCTTGTCCTGAGTGGACGGTT
>NZ_JAEPMO010000217.1 GCF_017643905.1 Marivita sp. | reverse complement strand
TTGAACGACTGGAAGACGATCCCGATGCGCGCACGGATCGGCTGCGGGTTCAGCCCCGGTCCGCTGATATCGACACCGTCCAGAAGGATCATGCCGTCGTCGATGGGTTCCAGCAGATTGATGCAGCGCAACAGCGTCGACTTGCCCGACCCCGACGCGCCGATCAGGCAGACCATCTCACCCTCATCCACCGACAGATCGATGCCACGGCAGACGATGTTGTTACCGAAACTCTTGGTGACGCCTTGCAGTTCCAGTTTCGCCATCAGCTTTGCCGCCGCCGCTGTTTGTTCATCAGGTAGTCGGCATAGCGCGTGGCCGGGATTGTCAGCGCCAGAAAGATCACTGCAGCCCCCACATAGGGTGTGAAGTTGGCCATAAGGGATTTGTAGACGCCCGCTTGCCGGAACACCTCGACCGGACCGATGAAGCTGAGCAACGCCACGTCTTTCTGCAGCGCGATAAAGAGGTTCATGTTGGCCGGTGCCACGTTGCGGATCGCCTGCGGCAGCACGACATAGCGCATGGTTTCGCCATCCGACAACCCGAGCGATGCCGCCGCCGCGCGCTGGCTGTGGTGGATGGAGTCGATGCCCGACCGGATCACCTCGGCCACGTAAGCCGCGTAGACAAGGATCAGCGCGAGAGACCCCCAGATGTACGGCGAATTCCACGGGCGCGGCAGACCAAGGCCGGGGACGCCAAAGCCGATCAGATAGATCACAAGGATCACCGGCAGCCCGCGAAACACATCCGTGTAGATCGCCCCGAAGAGCCGCAGCGGATACAGCGCGGGCGATCGCACATCGCGGAAGAGCGCGATCACCAGACCCAGAATGGCAATGATCGGCGCGCACCACAGGAAGATGGCGACGTTCATCAGGAACGCATCCAGAAGCCCCGGAAAGGTCTTGGCGAACACCTCACCATTGAAAAAGCTGCGTTTGACCGCGTCCCAGCCGGGGGCCAGCGGCACCAACAGGACAACCGCCAGCACCACCGCGAATGTCGATCCTGCCGCGATGGTGATCGACCGTCGCCGCAGACGTTGCTCATAGGCTTGGCGACGGGTCAGTGTTGGCGCTGACCCGCTTTGCAGACGTGTCTGATCGGTCATGTCACTCGATCACGGGAACGCCAGTGGCATCCTGCAACCAGGTGGCTTCGATCTCGGCCAGCTTGCCGCTTTCGGTCAGCGCGGTGATCGCGGTGTTCACGCAGTCGCGCAGCGGGTTGCCGTCCTCGAACAGCAGACCGAACTGGTCCGGGTTCTCGGACCGGTCCGCCGGGAACTGACCCAGGATCACACCGCCTTCGACCACCACCGCCGACAGATAAAACGCCGTCGGCAGATCGAAGAGCGCAGCATCAATCTGGTTGGCCTGCATCGCGGCGGTCACATCGGTGTTGTCGCCATAGAGCAGCGGGTCTTTCTCAGGTGCCACGATCTCGGTCAGCATCGGCAACGCCGTGGTGTTGGCATCCGCGCCCCAGACCAGCCCCTTGAGGCTGTCCAGCGTGGCGGTGGCACCAGCGTCCACGACACTTTGCGTGGTCAGCACCGCCATGGCCGAGGTGTAATAGGGCAGCGAGAAATCGACCATCTGTTCGCGCTCGGGCGTGATCGAGTATTGCTGCATGTTGAAGTCGAAGTCCTTTGCGCCCGGCTGGATCGCCTCGTCGAACGAGGTGCGGACCCATTTCACCGCGTCGGCCTCGAAGCCAAGCTCTGCCGCGATGGCATAGGCGACAGCCGCCTCGTAGCCTTCGCCGCTTTCGGGCGCGTCGTTCAGTACCCACGGATAGTAGGCCGGGTTGCCGGTCGCGATGGTCAAGACGTTCTCTTCCAGCGTCAGCCCGGTCGCACAGCTGCCATGCCCGGCAGCAAGAGCCACCGACGACGTGGCAGCAAGAAGACATGCGGAAGTCATGAAGGTTTTCATTGGTCTGATCGTCCTACCCTGTTGAGTCGGACAGAGGTTAGACGGCGGCGGGAAATTGTCCAGCGACCGCGCCAGGGCGGGTCGGCAATTCGCGGTGTGGGCACACTTTTTATCAATGGAAAAGCCTTCGGCAGCAGGAGCCGCAAAGACTTTGGTTCAACCTCAAGGCCAGCGCCGCCCCTGCGTTTTGGTGCGCTGGCGGCGGTTAAACCTTCGGTCAGGACCTGCGTCATCGGGTGACGATCCCGTAACGCAGAACGAGCATTTTTTTGCCAATTAATAGGACATTTTAAGCGAGGGGTGGAAACTAAAGTGCACATTGCTACGTTAAGTGGTAACAGCCGCCAATTGCCAGTACCCCGATGCAGTGTAAAGGGCATTCGCGACGGACAATACCAGTTTGCAAGCAACCAACCCTTTTGTTTTGGGAAAGGTGAGCATGACAAGCGACGTCACCAAGCTTTTGATCATAGACGGGCAAAAACTCATCACGGATCTCCTACAAGCCAACCTGGTTTCAGGCGGTGAGTTCTATGTTGAGTCAGCGAAATGCATGACCGAGGCTGTCAATCGCCTGCAAACGGGGGTGTCAGAGGCATATGACATTGTCCTGCTAGAGCTTGATCTTTCTGAACCAATCACAGTGAGAGCAGTTGCACATATTGTAGAGCTGTCGTCGCCCGCAAAAACGGTGCTCTTTTCAAGGCATGCCGATCCGGTATTTATCGAAAGCTGTGTTGAGGTTGGAGGCTTCGGGTTTGTCCCCAAAACGCTTTCGCTGAATGCGTTCAAAAGCGTGTTGAACTTCATCGCATCGGGGCAAGTCTTTATTCCAGCAAAGATGCATTCAACGGCAAAAGGCGGACGAGACGACGTCAAAGGAGTATTGACCCAGCGCGAAATGAGTGTGCTCGGCAAAATCTCGATCGGGTTGTCGAATAAACAAATCGCAGACTGCCTGGACGTGCAGGAATCGACCGTCAAAATGCGCGTGCGCTCTTTGTGCAAGAAACTTGGTGCGGCGAACAGGACACAAGCTTTGGTCAATGCCCAGCGGCAAAGGATCCTGCCCCAGCATTGAAGCCCAAAACACAGGGCAGAGGTGGGAGGAGCTTTAGCTGCGCCGCCCCTTCCAGCCGCCCCGGCGTTTGGGGGCTTGGGCGGCGCTTAAACCTTCGGTCAGGACCTGCGTCATCGGGTGGCCTGCTACCGGGTGACGATCCAACAGGCCGCGGATCAGCGTTGGGCTGTCTGCGTCCACCGGCACCGCCAATGCCCAGTCCAAGAAGATTGACCGACACTCTTCATAGGTGATGCCGTCGATCTTGAACGCTTCCGCGATCAGACCCTTCGGGTCGGTGGCATCCCCCTTGTGCATCGGTCAGTCCTCTTCACTCACATCCAGCAAGGCCGCGTCGATGATCTCGGCGGCGCGTCGGGCCCGGTTTTCTAACAAAGCCTGAAGCCCATCGATCGTCTCTGTGCCGGTGATCCGACACAGGAAGTCCGACGCCGCACTGATATCACGATCCGGCGTCAAGGTGGTCTCTGAAATCAGCCGCGACCCGATCTGGAGCGACCAGCACAGGCGGTAGGCGTCAATCAGCGATTGCGCATCTTCAGAGGCCAGCCATCCACAATCCGCGCCACGTGCCAAAGCCCCGGGCACCGTGTCGAGCGGTTGACCCGCGATCAGCGCAGCGGCCTGCGCGACCAGTTCGATGTCCTGCAACCGCCCCTGCCCCAACTTGGCCTCCCATGGACCACCATCGCCTTTGGCGGCGGCGATCCGGTTGCGCATGATGGCGACCTCGCGCAGCACACTGCCCCGGTCACGGGGGGCGGCCATCACGTCAGCCTGCACAGCCGCAACGTCGTCCATCAGATCGGGCGGACCTGTGACGCAACGCGCGCGGCTCAGCGCCAGATGTTCCCACACCCATGCGTCTGATTTCTGGTAACTGCGGAAGGATTCCAGGCTGGTCGCCACCGGCCCCTGATTGCCCGACGGGCGCAACCGCATGTCGATCTCGTAAATCCGCCCCTCGGCCATCGGTGCCGTCACCACCGTAATCAGAGCCTGCGTCAGCCGCGCATAATAGGGTCGTGTCGCCAGCGGGCGGCGACCTTCAGAGATCTCGGCATCACCCGGATCATAGATCACGATCAGGTCCAGATCAGAGCGCGAATGAAGCCGCCGCGATCCGAGGCTGCCCATGCCCACAACTACCGCTCCACGACCGGGCAATGGCCCATGTTTGCGGGCGAAGTCGGCCTGCACTTCGGGGGCAAGTGCGGCAAGCGTGGCATCGGCCAGATCGGCATAATGCGTGCCCGCTTCCTCGGCCCCGATCAAGCCGCGCAACAGATGCACGCCAACCCGGAAATGCCATTCCTTACCCCAGCGCCGGCCGGTGTTGAGCTTGTTCTCGTAATCACTTTCCTGCGCCAGAAGATCGGCCAGCGCCTTCTGCAACGCGTCCCGGCCCGGCCAGTCGGAAAAGAAATCCCCACCGATCACGGCATCGAACACAGACGCGTTGCGCGACAGATACCGGGCGAGGTCAGGCGACACGCCAACGATGTCGATGAGAAGATCGATCAGCTGCGGGTTGGCTTCGAAAAGCGAGAACACCTGCACCCCGGCGGGCAAGCCGCTCAGGAACCCGTCAAAGGCGGTCAGCGCCTCCATCGGGTGCGAGGTCTTGGCCAGGCGGCCAAGGATCTCGGGCCGCAGCCGCTCGAATATTCCGCTGCCCCGCGCCGACCGCAGCGCCGGATAGGTGCGCCACCGGCTGACGATCTCGGAATTCTCGAACTCTTCCGGCACAGCTTTGCGCCGCGCGGGTGTGCCGTCACCGCCGAAAAACCCTTCCGTCAGCGCATGTGTTTCCTCAAGCCGCGCGCGCAGGTCCTTGTGCAGCGTCGCGCGGTCGGTGCCCATGAAAGCGGCCAACCTGTCGAACCCGTCGTCGGATTGCGGCAAGTCATGCGTCTGCGCATCGCGCAACATCTGGACCCGGTGTTCGACCTCGCGATGGGCGCGGTAGTGGTCCGTCAGCGTGTGCGCGACATCCTGCGGCACCCATCCCTTGTCGGCCAGCACCGCCAGCCCCGGCACCGTGCCGCGGACCCGCAGATCAGGATCGCGGCCCCCGGCGATGATCTGGCGGGTCTGAGTGAAGAACTCGATCTCGCGGATGCCACCGCGCCCCAGTTTCATGTTGTGCCCCGGCAGCGTGATCGGTCCGGCCAGCCCTTTGTGATCGCGGATCTTGCGCACCATGTCGTGGGCGTCTTCGATGGCCGCGAAATCCAGATGCTTGCGCCAGACAAAGGGCGTCAGTG
>NZ_JAEPMO010000223.1 GCF_017643905.1 Marivita sp. | reverse complement strand
GCCTGATCACTCCAAAAATGCACATCGACCTGGCCCGCTTCGGCGGGCTTTTTCGTGTTCGGTTGGTCTCGATTTTGGTGTAGTTTTGCACCTGTCGTGGGCTCTTGCCCTGATTCTCGCGGGATCTTTGCTCAGAGTTGGATTTTTTGGAAAATAAGTATTTGATTTGAAATGGTTAATTTAACTGCTTGGAGACAACTTCGCCCGGAACTTCAGAACACCGCGCTTCGTATAGAGCCGGTTGTCGCGCTGACCTGGGACGTTGCGGAATTGCTCACCCGCCATTTCGAGATGATGCAGGCGCAGACACCGTCTGAAAGCTGCCATGTGATGAGCGCCGATGATCTTTTTGCGGCAGGCGCAAAAGTCTTTGCCGCGCGGGACGACACCACAACGCTTGGCATCGCGGCGATCAAACCGCTGGACAGCACACATGGCGAACTGAAGTCGATGCACACCCGTGTCGAAGCCCGGAGCAGGGGTGTCGGAGCGGCTCTCGTTCAAAGAATACTGAGCGAAGCGACAGACCTCGGCATGACACGCATCAGTCTCGAGACCGGATCAGAGGCTCCGTTCGCTCCGGCGCGACGTTTGTACGAGCGTTATGGTTTCGACTATTGCCCGCCCTTCGGCGATTACGTCGAAGACCCACTTAGCGTTTTTATGACCAGAACCCTGTGACCGTCTCTTGCCCCGAGCGGGCAAAGTCTGCAAATAAACACCCAGCGGTCCCTTAGCTCAACTGGATAGAGCAGCTGACTTCTAATCAGCAGGTTTGGGGTTCGAGTCCTCAAGGGATCGCCATCAGAATTCTTGCCGACTCGCCTCCGCACAGGTTCCTGACCGCGGCTTTTTTGACGTCAATCCGCGGCGGTCACCCGCCAGATGATGTCGCCCACGTCATCCGCCATCAAAAGCGACTTTCCGTCCGGCCCGATGGTCACACCAACGGGGCGGCCATATGCCAGCTTTTCGTCTTCCGACAGGAACCCGGACAGAATGTCCCGGGCGGGACCGCTTGGCGCACCGTTCTCAAATGGTACGAAGATCAGTTTGTACCCGCTGAGCTTGGAGCGGTTCCACGACCCGTGCTGGCCAATCACCATGCCAGCGCCGAAGCCCGGCAGCGTGCCTTCTGGCATCCAGCACAGCCCAAGCGACGCCGTATGTCCCCCAAGTGCGAAATCCGGAGTGATCGCTTTCGCCACCATCTTGGGATCCTGCGGCACGCGGTCATCCACCGTTCGTCCCCAATAGCAATAGGGCCATCCGTAAAAGCCACCGTCCTGAACCGAGGTGAGGTAATCCGGCGGGGTTTCATCGCCAAGACCGTCGCGTTCATTCACAACGGTCCACAGCTTGCCGGTCACCGGTTCCCACGCCATGCCAACGGCATTGCGCAGACCCGAGGCAAAGATGCGCGCTTGGCCCGTCGCCACGTCCAGTTCCCAGATCGCGGCGCGGCCTTCCTCCACCTCCATACCGGCATCGCCGATATTCGAAAGCGACCCGACACCGGCATAGATTTTCGTACCATCCGGCGAGGCCAGCAGGCTGCGGGTCCAGTGACCATGCGGTTTGAACGCCACCAGCGGTTCGCCCTCGCCTGACAGGGCCGTATCGCCAGAGGCATAGTCAAAGACGCGGATACCGTCAGTATTGCCAAGGTAGAAGCGGTTTCCGACAAGGGCCATGCCAAAAGGTTGGTTCTGATTTTCAACAAAAACTTCCCGGATTTCGGCAGTGCCGTCGTTGTCGGCGTCGCGCCAGAGGGTGACGCGGTTGGCGCTTTCCCCGATTGCCTTGACCCGTCGCATCGTCGCCTGCGCGGCATGGTCCATCAGCGTTTTGGGCGGACCGGCTTGCTCCTTCGATTCCGCAACAAGAACATCGCCATTCGGCAGCACTTCGATCCAGCGCGGATGATCCAGACCGGACGCAAAGGCATTGACCTTCAGGCCGGGTGCGCAAATCGGCAGCCGTCCGTTCTTCCACCCTTCCGCAATCGGCATCTTGAGGGTCATGATCCCCTGTTTGCGCGCTTCGGGAATCTCGGGGTGAGCGCCAAAAGCCTGCGTGTCGGGCGCACTCAGCCGCCGCAGAAAGGCGACAGTGCCACCAACGATTGCAGTTGCTTTTGCGACAAGTTCCATATGTGCACTCCCCTTTGGTACCTTGTAGCGTAACGAAGGTCAGCGCGGAGTGACAGCCTGTTTGCACTGCCTTCGGACGAGGCAGAGAGCCGCGGTTTGATTCGCTAAGCAACCGGCAGGAAAATCCCTTCGAAGAACTTGGCTAACTCAGTCGTGGCATCCAATGGCAGGATATGGGCCACATATTGATCCGGTCGCACAACGATCATGCAGCCTGTGTCCCGGTGAATTCCGCGCATGTCATATATGTCGTGACCAGACTTGTGATCGACGCAGAACACCTTTTCGAAATCGCGCAGACCGTAACGCCCTTTTGCCGGGCGCAGGAGATCGGGCATGTCCTCAAATCGCAATGACATAAAGTCCTGCTGGAACACCGCGCGCAGGTCGATCCGCCTGTCCAGATCGTCACCCTTGCGCATGACCCGCACAATGGGCGACGCGGGATCCGTTGCGAGAAAGGCGCACAGCCTGTGCATCGCTCCATCGACTACCCCTGTGTCATCCCGACCGGCAAAGGCATAGATCCGCCACCGGCCATCGGCCTCGGCGACATGACCCAATTGCAAGGGCTTCACATCGGCCAGCCGGATCACGGGCGCTGAATGAAAGCGCTTCCCGACAATCTGCCCCGTCGCAAGATCCTGACGCGCCGCCGCCGACGTGAGCCGCGACGGCTCGTATTTCACCGCGAGGCCGCCGGTGAATTCGAGGTTCTCGATGAACTGCTTCTGGAACCGTGGCATCTCATCGCCATCCAGTTCGGACTGACCCGGCGGGGCACTCATGATGCGCGCCCATGTGTGATCCGTCTCGACCATCCGTTTCGCCTCCAGATGCCGTTCGGCGGAATAGCTGTGCAACAGACTTGGGTCCGAAAGCCCCTGCAGAACATGCGCCAGTTTCCAGCCAAGATTGAACGTATCGCCCATCGACACATTCATGCCCTGTCCGGCCTTCGGGCTGTGCGTGTGGCAGGCGTCTCCGGCGGTGAACACCCGCGGCAAACGCGTGCCGATCTGGTCAGACGGCACATCGTCGAACCTGTCGGACAACCGATGACCGATCTCGTAGACCGACCACCAGACCACCTCTTTGACGTCGATGCTGTAGGGCCGCATGATCCGGTTCGCCGCAGAGATCATGTCCTCGGCTGCGAGATTCCGGCCTGACACGCGCTCGTCCGGGTTCAGCTTGTCCAATTCCACATACATGCGGAAAAGGTATCCACCCTCGCGCGGGATAATCAGGACATTGCCTTCGCGGGCGGACTGGATCAGGCATTTCCGGCGCAGATCGGGGAAATCCGAGTTTGCCAGAATGTCCATCACCCCCCAGGCCTGATGCGCGGCATCCCCCTCCAGACGGCCACCAATCGCGCGGCGCACCGTGCTGCGCGCGCCGTCGCACCCCACCACGTAATTGGCACGGACGGTTGTCGTCCCACGGGCCGTTCCGTCCTCCGACACATGTTCCAGAACGACGGTGACGGGGTGATTGTCGGTCGCGGTGTCGATGGTCAGATCGTGCACCCGCATCCCGTAATGCGGCTCCAGTCGCGTCGGCGCGTTCTTCATCACATTGAGAAACAGCTGATGAATGCGCGCCTGATTCACGATGGTATGCGGCATTTCGGACTGGTCGTCCGGCACGTCCTGCGTGATCCCGATGCGGTGGATGTGGTCCGGTTCGTCCGGGTCGGGCCGCCAGAAGGCGGTTTGGTTCACCCAATAGGCCTCGCGTTTGACGGTCTCGGCAAAGCCGAACGCCTGAAACATCTCCAGGGAGCGGACGCTGACGCCATCGGCCTGTCCCTTTTCCATCGGGCCGGATTTCGGCTCCACGATCATGGTCGTGATGTCGGGAAAGCCGGCCAGTTGTGCCGCAAGACACAATCCTGCCGGTCCGCAACCGGCGATCAGCACATCGACCTTTTCCAGAAGACTGGTGGGTCTGGCGCGCTCCGGGGCAGGGGGTTTGATGTCCGGATCGCCGGGTTTGAAGCCGTCGAGATAATACTGCATGGTCAGGTCTCCGGCGTGCTTGTATTGAAATTAGTAACTACACATATCAATTACACAGGAAAATAAATAAGTATACATATTTTTCTTGTCATCCACCTTCCGAGGTCGAAGACTGTCTTCTCAATGGGCAGGAAAGGGAGCGCGCCTTGGAAATTCTCACGATGCCCGGTCACGTGATCCGGCGCCTCAACCAGATGTCGACTCAGGTTTTTGCCACTCGCATGCAGGAAAAAGGTTTCGACCTGACCCCCGTGCAATTCGCAGCACTCGACGCGATTCGTGCCACGCCCGGACTTGATCAGGCCAGCATTGCCGCAAAGATTGCCTATGATCGGGCCACCATTGGCGGCGTCATGGAAAGGCTTCTCCAAAAAGGCTATGTCGCCCGTGTGGTCAGTGAAAAAGACCGTCGTGCACGGGTGATTACACTGACCGAAGAAGGCGAGCACGCCTACCGGTGCATCCTTCCCGTCGTTGCAGAGTTGCAAAAAGATATACTGGCAAACCTGACAGCTGAGGAACGACAGGTGTTCCTGTCTTTGGCCTCCAAGGCCCTTGGGGCCTGACATGGGGGAGGGTGCATCTGCCCATGAAACCGGCACCAGATCGGGTTTTGCAAAAAAATCGAACGGAACCGAAAAAAGGGCTTGCGGAGTTTTGCGCTGGTCTCTAGGTAGCGCTTCACCGGCGGCGCTGAGGCGGATGTTGGGACATCGGACGGGGCGTTGGTTGCTTACGGTGGTGGATAATTCAGGGGTATATGAGGGCGGGCGCGCCGTGAAGTTAGGGCGCACTGGTCTTGTTGTTTGTCTCTGAGTTG
>NZ_JAEPMO010000096.1 GCF_017643905.1 Marivita sp. | reverse complement strand
TGAACCATGATCATGCCGGCGCTGACCTGTGCCGCACGGGGATTTTGGCAGATCAGCCGGTGATGGGCCATGTCCTCCATCGTTTCCGGCGTGCCGTTCTGGGCAAGGTATTCCGGCGACGCATAGAGCCGCATGCGGATCGACATCAGTTTCTTGCGGATCAGGTCGGCTTGGCTCGGTTCCTTCATCCGCACCGCGACATCCGCTTCACGCATCGGCAGATCGAGCACCCGCTCTTCCAGCATCAGGTCGATGTTCAGATCAGGGTATTTTTCGTAGAGCTTGGGCAGACGTGGTGCGAGCCAGAGCGACCCGAACCCGATGGTCGTGGTGACGCGCAATTCGCCGAACACTTCTTCTTCGCTGTCGCGGATGCGCGCGGTGGCGGCTTCGATGCGTTTGTTCATCGACCGGGTCGCGTCGAACAGCAATTCACCCTGTTCGGTCAGAATCAGTCCCCGCGCATGGCGGTGAAACAGAACCGTGTTCAGCGATTCCTCAAGTGCCCGAATCTGCCGGGACACGGCGGATTGAGACAGGTGCAGCGTGTCCCCGGCATGGGTCAGACTGCCCGCATCGGCAACCGCGTGAAATATTCTGAGCTTGTCCCAGTCCATTGCTTACTCTTTCAATCGTCAGAAGCGGTTTACATGACATAAGTCGTTATATGAATGACAACTTCACGTAACACTGAAATTTCAAAAGAATTTTGTGGTAAGGTCAGCAATTGTGACCTAAATTTGTGTTAATCTATAGGCACATTTCACGCGGGGAGGCGTCAAATGACCAAAGCCGAGATCACTCTGAACGATCGGTTCGATCTTTCAAAATCGCCGGTGCTGCTGAATGGCACCCAGGCATTGGTGCGCTTGATGCTGATGCAAAAGGCTCGCGACACGGCTGCGGGGCTGAACACCGCAGGATATGTCACAGGCTATCGCGGCTCGCCTCTTGGTGCGGTCGACATGCAGATGCACCGGGCCGAGCGGTTCCTCAAAGCTGCGGACGTGACCTTCAAGGAAGGGTTGAACGAAGACCTGGCCGTAACAGCCCTTTGGGGCGCGCAGCAGGCCGAGTTGCGCGGAGAAGGACGCTATGACGGTGTATTCGGCCTCTGGTATGGCAAAGGGCCGGGGGTGGACCGGTCAGGCGACGCGATGAAGCACGCCAATATGGCGGGGACGTCGCCCCATGGCGGTGTGCTGATGGCAATGGGGGATGACCACACGGGCGAATCCTCGACCGTACTGCACCAGTCGGAATGGGCGATGATCGACGCCTACATGCCCGTGGTGTCGCCTGCGGGCGTGCAGGAAATTCTCGATTACGGCCTCTATGGCTTTGCCCTGTCGCGGTTTTCGGGGCTTTGGGTGGGTCTCAAGACCATGAAGGACACGGTCGAGGTGACTTCGGTCGTCGATGGTCGCCCGGACCGGATGTCTTTCGTGGTGCCAGAATTCGACATGCCCGAAGGCGGGCTGAACATCCGCCTTGTCGATACGCCGCACGCACAAGAGGCGCGGATGATCGACCACAAACGCTTTGCCGCCGAGGCGTTTTCCCATGCCAACAAAATGGACAAACGAATCTGGGGAAAGCCGGGCGCGAAGATCGGCTTTGTGGCAGCGGGCAAGAACTGGCTCGACCTTGTTCATGCACTGTCGCTGCTGGGTATCGACGCGGCCGAGGCCGAGCGCTTGGGCATCACCACCTACAAGGTCGGCCAGACATGGCCGCTGGACATGCGCGGGTTTCACGATTGGGCCGAAGGGCTGGAACTGATCGTCGTGGTCGAGGAAAAGCGCAAGCTGATCGAAGTCCAGATCAAGGAGGCGCTTTTCGACGACAACCGTGTCCGCGTCTATGGCTGGTACAAAGGCGGTGCGGGTGGTCTTCACCGCGAAGAACTGTTCCCGACCCGCGGCGCACTTGATCCGATCCTGATCGCGGAAAAGCTTGGTGGGATCCTGATCGAAGAGGGCCGCGACACAGATCGCATCAAGGCCGGTATGCATGCCATTGATGAGGCGAAGAAAGCCGACAACGCGAAAGAGATCGCAGCGCGCCTGCCGTATTTCTGTTCGGGCTGTCCACATAACAGCTCCACCAAAGTGCCCGAGGGCAGCCGCGCCTATGCCGGGATCGGCTGTCACTATATGGTGCAGTGGATGGACCGCGAGACACTGGGCTTTACCCATATGGGGGCCGAAGGGGCCAACTGGATTGGCGAGTCGCTCTTCTCGAAAACTCCACATGTATTCCAGAACATCGGCGATGGCACCTACAACCACTCCGGCGTGCAGGCGATCCGCGCGGCCATCGCGTCGGGGACGACGATCACCTACAAGATCCTCTTCAATGATGCCGTCGCCATGACCGGCGGGCAGAAGAATGACGGTGGGTTGACCCCGCAGCAGATCGCGTCGGAACTGAAAGCGATGGGGGTCAAGCACCTTGCGGTCGTCTATGACGAGAAAGAGGATGTGGACCTCAACTCCTTCCCGCAAGGCATTGAATTTGCGGAACGCGCGGATTTGCAAACCGTTCAGGCGAAGTTTGCAAAGACCGAAGGTGTCAGCGCCATCGTCTACATCCAGACCTGCGCTGCCGAAAAACGGCGTCGCCGCAAGCGGGGCCAGTTTCCCGACCCGGACAAGCGCGTGTTCATCAACACCGATGTCTGCGAAGGCTGCGGCGATTGCGGGGTGCAGTCGAACTGCGTGTCCATCGTGCCCAAGGAAACCGAATTGGGCCGCAAGCGGGCGATTGATCAGTCGTCCTGCAACAAGGATTTCTCTTGTCTCAAAGGGTTTTGCCCGTCTTTCGTAACCTTGGAAGGCGCACTGGTGAAGAAGGCGGCGACAACATCGCTCAACTTGCCGGATCTGCCCGCGCCGGAATTGCCCAAGATCGACGGCACATGGAATGTGGTTGTCACAGGCGTTGGCGGCACGGGTGTCGTCACCATCGGTGCGGTTCTGGCGCAGGCAGCGCAGATCGACGGTAAAGGCGCTGGCATGATGGAGATGGCAGGCCTCGCACAGAAGGGCGGCGCTGTGCATATCCACCTGCGGCTGGCCAACACCCCCGGCGATATCAGCGCCATTCGTGTTGCCACCGGTGAGGCCGACGCGCTCATTGGTGGCGATCTGGTGGTCAGCGCCGGGGCCAAGACGCTCGGCCTGATGCGTACGGGTCGTACGGGTGGGGTGGTCAACAGCCACGAGATCATCACTGGCGATTTCACCCGTAACACTGAGTTTGCGCTGCCTACCGACCGGTTGACCGTCTCGCTTCGGGCGCGGCTACGGGACAGGCTCGATCTGTTCGATGCGTCTGAACTGGCGAAAGCCACATTGGGGGATTCGATCTTTTCCAACATGATGATCCTTGGCGCCGCGTGGCAGCGCGGACTGGTGCCGCTGACCTACGATGCGATCATTCAGGCCATCGAGTTGAACGGGGCGGCGGCGGAAAAGAACATCCGGGCCTTCGAGATTGGGCGCTGGGCGGTTCTTCATCCGCAAGAGGCAGCGCGGGTGGCGGAACCCAAGGTGATCCCGCTGCCCAAAACGCTGGACGAGAAGATCGCATACAGATTTGACCATTTGGTAAAATATCAAAGCACCCGCTATGCCAAGCGCTACCGTAAGTTGGTGGACGGTGTCTCCGATCCCCGCCTGACAGAGGCGGTGGCCAAGGGCTATCACAAGCTCTTGGCCTACAAGGACGAATACGAGGTCTCGCGCCTGCATCTCGAAACCCGTGCCAAGGCGGAAGAGCAGTTTGGCGGCGACTTCAAAATGTCGTTACACCTTGCGCCGCCCATGCTGTCCAGGACAGGGCCGGACGGTCGGCCCATGAAAAAGCAGTATGGTGAGGGGATGCTGCGCGGCTTTGGCCTTTTGGCGAAACTCAAATGGCTGCGCGGCACCCCGTTCGACCCGTTCGGCCGCACCGAGGAACGCCGTATGGAGCGCGCGCTGATCAAGCAATATGAGGCGGATCTGCGCGAATGGTTGCCCAAGGCGAAGCCGGAAACGCTGGATGCTCTGGTGGCCTTGGCAGAGCTTCCACTCCAGATCCGCGGCTTTGGCCCGGTCAAGCATGCCACCGCTGCAAAGGCGGAAAAACGCAGGGAAGAATTGCTTGCGGTTTTGAGGTCTGGTGGGGCCGGATTGAAGCAGGCTGCCGAATGATGCGTCACAGGACTTTTAAGGAACTGTTACATCTTTGCGGATAAATCAAAATGCGCTAGCTGGGCGCGATCCAAGGTATTCGGAGCTTGATTGGTGACGTCTTCCGCCGCCCGTGACATTTCTTACTCTTACTCGGCGCGGTCCAAACCGGGCCGTGCGATGATCCGTCTGATGGAAAACGCCACCGGGCGGCTCAGTCTGATAAAACGCGCTGCGGGCTATCAGGACGAGGTCGCCCAAGGCCGCGATTTCTGGGAGGTCATGGTCGACCGTTATGGCCTGAGCCTCGACGTGGTGGGCGGCTCGCTCGACAATATCCCACGTACCGGTCCGTTGATCGTGATCGCCAACCACCCCTATGGCATCCTCGACGGGCTGATCCTTGGCCACATCCTGTCGGTCACGCGCGGCGATTTCCGCATCCTTGCGCACAAGGTGTTCCGCAAGGCGGTCGATCTTGACCGGATCATCCTGCCGGTCAATTTCGACGAAACCAAAGAGGCGGTCGCGCAGAACATCGAAACGCGCAAGGTGGCGCTCGACTATCTGCGTGAGGGTGGCAGCGTTGGCGTGTTTCCCGGTGGAACCGTTTCAACTGCGGTGACGCCTTTTGCAAAACCCATGGATCCGGGCTGGCGCGGATTCACGGCGCGCATGATCGCCAAATCCAACGCCACCGTCGTGCCGATCTATTTCGACGGACACACCAGCCGCTTGTTCCAATTGGCCAGCCATCTTCACACAACGTTGCGGATGGGGTTGCTGATCAAGGAATTCCGCAAACGGGTCGACACCCCGGTGCGCATCGTCATTGGTGCACCGATCCCCGCACATGAAATCGACAGCCGCAAAAAAGACGCGCGAGAGCTGATGGATTTTCTGCGCAAAGCCACGTATGAGCTGTCTCCAACGCCGTATGCGTCTTACGATTACGGCTTTGAGTTTGAAGAGCGGCACCGGGTGCGTGGCTGAACACCATCCCCTGCCGCGTGCGCGAGGGCGAGATGGCGGTAGGCGTATTTGACAGCGGTTTGGGTGGGCTGACGGTTCTGGACGCGGTGTCCAAGCGGCTGCCTGACGTGCCGTTTGTCTATCTTGGTGACAACAAACACGCGCCCTACGGTGTGCGCGATGCCGATGATGTCTACACCCTCACCTGCGCGGCGACGGAACGGCTGTGGGATGCGGGCTGCGATCTGGTGATTCTGGCCTGCAACACGGCTTCGGCGGCAGCGCTCCGGCGGATGCAGGAAAGCTGGGTGCCGCGTGACAAACGCGTCTTGGGTGTGTTCGTGCCGCTGATCGAGGCTTTGACCGAGCGGCAATGGGGCGACAATTCCCCGCCGCGCGAAGTGGCGGTGCAGCATGTGGCGCTGTTTGCGACGCCAGCCACGGTGCGCAGCCGGGCGTTTCAGCGCGAACTCGCCTTCCGCGCCATTGGCGTGGACGTGGAGGCGCAAGCCTGCGGCGGTCTTGTGGATGCCATCGAAGACGGGGACATGATTTTGGCCGAAGCGCTGGTGCGGTCTCATGTGGATGCACTCAAGCGCAAGATGCCGAACCCGCAGGCGGCCATTCTGGGCTGCACGCATTATCCGCTGATGCAGGAGATCTTTCAGGATGCTTTGGGTCCTGAGGTTGCCGTCTACAGTCAGGCAAACCTCGTGGCCGAGTCGCTGGCCGATTATCTTGTCCGCCACCCAGACATGAAGGGTCCGGGCACAGAATCGATGTTCCTGACCACGGGCGATGCGAAGCGTGTGTCGGATCACGCCACGCAATTCCTGCGACGACGGATCGACTTCAAGGCCGCCTGAGCCTCACCAGATCCTTTTTCAAGAATTTTCGTCACTGGGAGTGACCACATGACCTGTAAAATCGCCATCATTGGTGCAAGCGGCTATACCGGAGCGGAACTGCTGCGCCTCATCGCCACCCATCCTGACATGGAGATCGCCGCCTTGGCCGCGAATTCCAAGGCGGGGCAGACCATCGCGCAGGTATTTCCGTTCCTGCGCCATCTTGACCTGCCAAAGCTGGTGACGTGGGAAGAGATTGATTTCTCTGAAATCGACCTCTGCTTTTGCGCGCTACCGCACAAGACCAGCCAGGAAGTGATCGCGAAACTGCCGACGGACCTCAAGATCGTGGATCTGTCCGCGGATTTCCGGCTGCGGGATCCAGCGGAGTACCAGAAATGGTATGGCAATCCGCATGCGGCGGTCGAAATGCAGAAAGAGGCGGTGTACGGCCTGACCGAGTTCTACCGCGACGCCATTCGCGAGGCACGGCTGGTTGCAGGCACCGGGTGCAATGCGGCGACGGGGCAATACATCCTGCGGCCGCTGATTTCCGACCGGGTGATCGGGCTAAAGGACATCATCCTCGACCTCAAATGTGCGGTATCCGGGGCGGGCCGGTCTTTGAAAGAGAACCTGCTGCATGCCGAGTTGTCGGAGGGCTATAATGCCTATTCCGTCGGAGGCACGCATCGGCATCTGGGCGAATTCGATCAGGAATTCAGCGCCTTGGCGGGCGAAGAGGTGCGCGTACAGTTCACTCCGCATCTGATCCCGGCGAACCGAGGCATTCTTGCCACCTGCTATGTCAGCGGTGATCCGCAGGTGATCCACGCTTCGCTCAGCAAAGCCTATGCGGACGAACCCTTCATCGAAGTGCTGCCATTCGGAGAGACACCCTCGACCCATCACGTGCGCGGATCGAACTTCTGCCACATCGGGGTGACAGGAGATCGGATCGCGGGCCGTGCGATCATCGTGGCGGCGCTCGACAATTTGACCAAAGGGTCATCCGGGCAGGCGTTGCAGAACGCGAACCTGATGCTGGGTCTGGAAGAGACCGCGGGTCTAATGCTTGCGCCGTGTTTCCCTTGAGCCGGTGTGCCCAGAAATTTCTGGGTCGACTCCAAATTCTTGGGACGAAGACTCTGTGACGTTGACGGCTTAAGATCACGTGCAGCCGGAAAAATGATCGGTCGGATCTGCGGCAAATTGGTTTGCCGCAGTTTGCGAACGAAGTTTGCGTGTATATATTGAAGCAGGTTCGGTTGGGAGGACGTCATGGCCCTGAAATCGCTGAAAAAGCAACGCCGGATCCAGGTGGTCGCGCTTGCGACGGTTGCCTTGATCCTGTCGACGGCGCTGATCGGCTATGGCATGCGGGACGGGATCAACTTTTTCCGGTCTCCCAGCCAGGTGATCGCGGAGCCGCCCGCGCCCAACGAAGTGTTCCGCATCGGCGGTCTGGTCGAAGAAGGCTCCATCGTGCGGGGGCAGGGATCGACCGTGTCCTTCAGCGTGACCGATGGCGGTGCGACAGTGCCGGTGGTCTATTCGGGTGTGCTGCCGGATCTCTTCTCCGAGAACGAAGGCATGGTCGGCACGGGGCGATACATCAACGGCGTGTTTGAAGCCTCTGAAATCCTTGCCAAACACGACGAGGAATACATGCCTGCCGAAGTGGTGGACGCGCTGAAAGAGCAAGGCATCTACAAGGACCCGAAAGCAGGCAGCTGAACGCGCGCCTGATCTTCTTCTCTTTGCAAATACGCAAAAAAAAGCCGGGCGCGCAGCGCCCGGCCTGTCGGATTTTCCGAAGGAAAATTCGAAATGATTACCCGCGCAGGATCGACCGCCCTGCATATTCTGCGGTTTCCGCCAGCATTTCCTCGATACGGATCAGCTGGTTGTACTTGGCCAACCGGTCGGAGCGCGCCAGCGAGCCGGTCTTGATCTGACCGCAATTCGTAGCCACCGCGAGATCGGCAATCGTCGCATCTTCGGTCTCGCCCGAGCGGTGGCTCATCACGTTTGTGTAGCGCGCGCGGTGGGCCATATCGACCGCCTTGAGCGTTTCTGTCAGCGTGCCGATCTGGTTGACCTTGACCAGCATGGAGTTCGCACAGCCGCGCGCGATGCCATCGGCCAGACGGGCCGGGTTGGTGACGAACAGGTCGTCGCCTACAAGCTGCACCTTGTCGCCCAGCACTTCGGTCAGCATCGCCCAGCCGTCCCAGTCGTCTTCGGACATGCCATCTTCGATGGACAGGATCGGGTAGTCGTTCACCAGCGCTTGCAGATAGGCCACGTTCTCGTCCGAGGTGAGGGTCTTGCCTTCGCCCGCATAAACGTAATTGCCGTCCTTGTAATACTCGGTCGCGGCGCAATCGAGGGCGAGCATGATGTCATCGCCCGGCGTGTAGCCCGCTTTTTCGATGGATTTCAGAATGAAATCAAGCGCCTCGCGGGTGGAGCCAAGTTCAGGGGCAAAGCCGCCCTCATCACCCAGTCCGGTCGACAGGCCTTTGGCGGACAGCTCTTTCTTCAGCGTGTGGAACACTTCGGAGCCCATACGCACCGCGTCGCGGATGTTTTCAGCCGCCACCGGCATGATCATGAATTCCTGAATGTCGATAGGGTTGTCGGCATGTTCGCCGCCATTGATGATGTTCATCATTGGCACCGGCAACAAGCGTGCCGACGTGCCGCCGACATAGCGGAAGAGCGGCTGTGCCGTGAAATCTGCGGCTGCTTTGGCGACGGCAAGGCTGACACCAAGGATGGCGTTTGCTCCAAGGCGGCCCTTGTTGTCGGTACCGTCGAGTTCGATCATCGTCATGTCGATGCCGACCTGTTCGGTGGCGTCGAGTCCGACGATCTCATCCGCGATCTCGCCATTCACGGCGGCCACAGCTTCGAGAACGCCTTTGCCCATATAGCGGCTCTTGTCGCCATCGCGCTTCTCGACGGCCTCATACGCTCCGGTGGACGCACCCGAGGGCACAGCGGCGCGGCCGATGGTGCCGTCTTCAAGAGTGACGTCGACTTCGACGGTCGGGTTGCCCCGGCTGTCAAGGATTTCACGGGCGTGGATGTCGATGATGGTGCTCATTGCGCTTGGTCCTGATGAAGCTGCATTTACGCGGCGGTATAGCAGGGACGGACGCAAAGTAAACTATGCATGATAGCGCTAACGGGCAGCCTGTTGCTTGAGCCGGTCCTGTTCCAGCGCCAGTTTGCGTTCGCGGTAAAGCGCATAGAGCCCGGCGGCCAGAATAATCGCCGCACCGATCAGGGTCATCGCGTCCGGACGTTCTCCGAAAATCAGGATGCCAAGGCTCATCGTGAAGATTAACCGGGTGTAGCGGAAGGGTGATATGATGGCGGCAGGGGCCATGCGCATCGCTTGCGTCACCGCGTAGTAACCCAGCGCCGTCACCACGATTCCCGCGCCCATGTGCCACGCGGTGATGGCGCTCATCTGGGTGGGCGCGTCAGAGATCAGGATCAGGCCAAGGCCAATAGGGATGGTTGCCGAAAACCCCCAAGTTGCCAGCGAAATGGACGGGATGTGAGACGGCGATAGCCTGGTGATGAGATCGCGCAGACCCAGCCCACAGACGCCCATCACCGCGAAAAGTGCTGCGGGTTCAAAGCCGTCGGCACCGGGGCGGATCACCAGAAGCATGCCGATGATGCCCGCAAAGATCGCCAGCCAGCGGCGCAGGCCAACGGGTTCCTTGAGGAAGATCGCCGCACCAAGCGTCACGACCAGCGGTGCCATCTGCATGATCGCCGCAAAGAGCGACAGAGGGATCACTCCGATGGACAGCACAAGGCCAAGCCCGCCGACGATCTCGAGCCCGCTGCGGGCCAGCACCCACGGGTGCAGCGCATCGCGGCTGAGCAGTTTCGCACCCTGCCATTTCGCGATGAGGATGAAGCACAAGGTTCCGCCAAGGCTGAGGAAAAACATCACGTGGCCGGGGGAAAGAACCTGTGACGACAGTTTGATGAACACATCGCTGAGCGCCAAAAGCGCCATCGCAAGGATCATCAGGAGGATGGCGCGAACGGTTTGCATGCTGTGCAGCTACGCCTCTTTTTCAGTAGAGGCCAGTGCCGCGACGCGTGTCGGTTATTTCTTGATCGGTACGCCGTAGAGTTCGAGCTTGTGGCCTTTCAGCGTGTAACCCAGCTTGGCCGCGATCTTTTCCTGAAGCGCCTCGATCTCGGGGTCGACGAATTCGATGACCTTGCCGGTGTGCAGATCGATCAGATGGTCGTGGTGATCGCGTTCGGCGTCTTCGTAGCGCGCGCGGCCATCACCGAAATCAACCTTCTCAAGGATGCCCGCCTCTTCAAACAATTTTACCGTCCGGTAAACCGTTGCGATCGAGATATTGGGATCCCGCCCTGAGGCGCGGGCGTAGAGTTCTTCGACATCCGGGTGGTCGGTCGCATCCTCAAGCACCTGTGCGATGGTGCGCCGTTGTTCCGTCAGGCGCAGGCCCTGCGCTTCGCAGCGGGAAAGGATGGTTTCGGACATCGCCGGGCCTCTTGTCTTGGTGCGCTCTGGTTTACCGAACTGCGCCGGGCAATGCCAGAATGCGCAAACGACTTTTTCACGCTCTGCGGCGGAGGTGCCAGAGATAGGTGGCGAGTGTGGCAACGACAATAGTCCCGCCGGTGAGCATCGTCGCGGTTGGGGCTTCGTCGATCACCATCCAGACCCAGAGCGGGCCCAGAACAGTCTCGAGCAAGAGCACCAGACTTACATGTACAGAAGCTGTGTGACGCGAAGCTTCGGACATGAGGTAGAACGAGGCAGGAAGCACGATAAAGCTTGCGACGGCGATGGCCCATGTCGTGCCGGATGTCATCTCTTGCGGAGATGTGAGGGCGAAGGCGGTCAGCCCGGCCAGCATCGATCCGGTCCCCACGGCAGGCAGAAGCGGCATGTCCGGGTTGTGGCGCAGCAGCGTGAAGCTGAGCGCCAGGCTCAGCGCCACGCCAAGGCCACACGCCACGCCGATCAAAGCAGTTGCGCTGAAGGCGATGTCGCTTTTGCCGGACATGGCAATCACGATGCCCACACTGACCACGGCGATGGTGATCCATGTCGCGGTGCCCGTGGGTTGGCCGTAGAGCGCGCGGGACAGGATGGCGGCCCAGATCGGCACTGTCGCCACCGCGATCAGGACCAGCGCCACCGGGGCCAGCGAAATCGCAGGCGCAAAGAGCGAGGCATTGGCCCATTGTGCCAGTACCAATGCCACCCCAACGCCGGAGGCAAGCCTTGGGAAAAGGCGCAGCTGGCCGGTGAGTGTTGCTGCGGTCAGAAAAAGCGTTCCCATCGCCAGCCCGCGCCATGCGACCAGCGGTGCGGCTTCAAGGCCGGACAGACGGATCAGGAGCGCGTCCGGTGTCAGGATCAGGACACCGAGACAGGCCAGCAAAATGCCTTTCATGGATCTGCGTCAGGATCAACTGTAAAGCGGCTGAACCCCCATCTGCATATGCAGTGCGTTCACTGTCGGCTGGTCCAAATCCATCGCGCGGGCGAGCGCGTCGAGGTATTGCGCCTCGGGTTGAGTATCGAGGCGGATTGCCATCAACGATGCAGAATAGACCTGCGTCCGCAACGGCGCGGGAGTGTCGGCTGCCAGCGCGTCGACATCGACGGGGGCGGCCAGTTGTTCCTGCACGAAGGCAATGTCTTCGGCATCGGCATCCTCGCCCACTGTGTCGAGAATCTTGGCGCGTTCGGCCTCGTCAATGCCGCCGTCACATTTTGCCGCCTGAATCATTGCCCGTAGCATCAGGGCTGCGGTTTCCTCGGCCTGTGGGGCTGCCGCGCCCGATTTGGCGAACTGATCCAGCATGCCACCCATGTTCTTGCCGCCCATCGCGGCCATACCACCGGCTGCGGCCAAAAGACCGGCCAGACCGGCCCCGCCACCACCAGCGCCAAGCTGTGACAGCAGACCACCTTTGTCGCCCGCGTCTGCGCCAGCAGCCCCACCGCCCAGCATCGACGACAGGTCAAGCCCGCCGGATTGCATCTTTTCCATGATCCCAGCGAGCGGATTCGATCCTCCAGCACCGCCCATCATCTGGCCCAATTGCGACTGAATCTGCGCCAGAGGGTTGTCGCCCGGCACTTGAGCGCCGCCCATCAGCCCGCCAAGGCCCTTGCCTCCGGACATATGATCCACGCCACGCGCTGCGGCGTATCCGATGGCCACTTTGGCCAGTGTTCCCATGAGACTCATACTTCTTACTCCCGGCGATCAGGTTGATTTTGCTGTGCATAGGATGCCCGATTCGCGGGCGGGATGTGGAAAAACCTTTGCGCTGTGCGGATTTGACTGCGCCCGCTTGCAGCGTTTTCCGCTTGACCCTTCGGGCCTGCGGGTGTCCCTGACGCAGATGGACCGTAAAGATGCAATTGATCTGACAGGGGCCGCAAGCCTTGTTGTGTTCGCCACTGTGCTGGCGTTCAACCAAGTGGTGATCAAAGTCACCAATGGCGGGTTTGGTCCCGTCTTTGCCGCAGGATTGCGATCGGGCCTAGCTTTGCTGGTTTTGGGAGTTTGGCTTTTGGTTCTGGGCCGACGGCTTGAAGGGGTGCGGCGCACGATCGGGCCGGGCCTTTTGCTGGGCGGCCTGTTCACCATCGAGTTCATCTTCCTTTTCATTGCCCTTGACCTGACGACTGTGTCGCGCGTGTCGATCCTGTTCTATTCGATGCCGATCTGGTTGGCACTGATCGCACATTTTGTGCTTCCGGGGGAAACTCTGTCCTGGCGACGCTTGCTTGGATTGCTCCTTGCGATGACCGGGGTGATCTGGGCGCTTTTCGATCCGCAATCGCGCGAAGCCGGGAGCCTTTTGGGGGACGTACTGGCCTTGTCGGCAGCGTTCGCATGGGCGGGCATTGCCCTGACGGTGCGCCTCACGCGAGTGTCGGAACTGCCCGCAGAGAGCCAGTTGTTCTGGCAGCTCTCAGTTTCGGCTGTGTGCTTGCTGGCGGGGGCACCGCTTTTCGGAGAATTTTTGCGCGCACCGACGGGGGTGCATGTGGCAGGTCTGTTGTTCCAGGTGATCTTCGTTGCCAGCCTCGGTTACCTGTTCTGGCTGCGGCTGATGGCCGTCTATCCGGCGTCCGACATTGCAGCGTTCAGTTTCCTGTCACCGGTTCTGGCGGTGGGCATGGGTTGGCTGTTGCTCGACGAGCCGGTGGGGCCGGGTTTCCTTGGCGCGATGGCGCTTGTTGCTGTGGGGATTGTCCTGATCAACCGGCGGCGCAAACGCCCCGCTCAGGTGCCGCAGAACGTGGCCTGAACCACCTCTTCGGGGGCGGGAGGGTTGCGCAGATCGTCGAAATCGGGATTGGCCCCATAGGGTGTTGCGTAAGCCGTCATCAGGCGCGCGAAGGGGGCATCGTCGCCGCCCACGGCTGCGGTGATCATGGCTTCGATCTGGTGATTGCGTGGGATCAGAACCGGGTTGGCGGCACTCATCCGACCCTTTGGGTCGTCTTCACTCGCGATGCGGGTTTGCCAAGTCTCGGACCAGTGATCGAACCCGGTCGGATCAGCAAACTGATCGCGCGCGGTGCCGTCCACCAGACCCCGGAAGGTGTTGGTAAAATCGGCTTCGGCTGTCTGCATCAGCGTCAACAGGTCCCCGATCAACGCGGCATCGTCTGGCGTCGGATCGGCGATGCCGATCTTTACCCCGAACCGCCGCAGCCATTCCGCGCGGATCATCTCGGGCATTGTGTGGATCTGCGCCGTGAAGGCTTCGACCGATGCTTCGGGGTCAGGCATCAGCGACAACAGCGCGGTTGCAAGCTGGGCCATGTTCCACACGATGATGTCCGCCTGCGCGGCATAGCTGTAGCGTCCGTAGCGGTCGATGGAGGAATAGACGGTCTCCGGGTGGTAGCTATCCATGAAGGCGCAGGGACCATAGTCTATGGTTTCGCCGGAAATGCTGCAATTGTCGGTGTTCATCACGCCGTGAATAAAGCCGAGGCTCATCCAGTGGGCGACCAAAGCCGCCTGCCGGCGCATGACCGCACCAAGGAAAGAGGCAGGATCAGTGGCATCGGGATAGTGCCGGGCCACGGCATAGTAAAAGAGGGTTTGCAGCGCCTTGATGTCTCCACGGGCGGCAAAGACCTGAAACGTGCCGACGCGCAGGTGGCTTTGCGCGACGCGGGTCAGAATGGCGCCGGGAAGGGGGCGTTCACGCACCACAACATCGCCTGTGCGAACAGCGGCTAGTGCGCGAGTCGTCGGCACACCAAGCGCGTGCATCGCCTCGCTTACCACGTATTCGCGCAGCACCGGACCCAGCCATGCGCGCCCGTCGCCCATGCGGGAAAATGGCGTCCGGCCCGAGCCTTTGAGCTGGATGTCGCGGCGGATGCCGTCGGTGCCGATGGTTTCGCCCAGCAGGATCGCACGGCCGTCGCCGAGCTGCGGATTGTACTGGCCAAACTGGTGCCCCGCGTAGAGTTGCGCCAAAGGCGACGCGCCGTCTGGGATCGCGTTGCCGGCAAAGAGCGCCGCAAGGTTCGGATCGTCCAGCCCGTCGATGCCAAGGTCGCGGGCAAGAGCGTCGTTGATCGCGATCAGCGATGGAGCCTTGACCGGTTCCGGTTTGACCCGCGCATAAAACGTGTCGGGCAGGGCGGCGTAACTGTTGTCGAAGGGAATGTGCAGGGTCATGGTGCGGATATAAGCGCTTGTGGTCTGTCTCACCAGCCCCAGCGCGTCACAGCTCGCGAGACATGTAGGCGTAGCCTTCGCGGGTCTCGAACTTGCAGCGTTGGTAAAACCGTTTGAGTGTCTCGTTGCCCTGATCCGCTTCGAGGTGAAGCGCCTTTATGCCACCGTCTTTGAGCGCCTTGGACAGACCATTCAGCGCGTCTGATCCCATGCCGCGTTTGCGCACAGCGCTGCGAACAAAGATCTCATCGACGATGGCGTCCATGCCGCCATATTCGACCGACCAACCGAACGAGACCACGACATAGCCCACCGGCGCGCGGCGCGGGCCGATCAGCCAGATCGCGCCGTGGGGACTGCCTTCGAGCAAAGGAACAATTGCGTCGTGCTGGTGTTCGGGCGACGTGTTGAAGCCTTGGTGTTCATGAAACGCCGCAACCAGCGGCAGCAACCGTGGCAGGTCCTCGGGAGAGGCGAGGTGCAAGGATTTCATAGCCGTCCCAGACGTTCGGTGAGAAGGGCGAAGAAGCCGTCGGCGTCGATGTCGCCCATGAACGTGGCATTGGGTGCGCGGTCGGTGACACCCCACCAATCGGCAACGGTCATTCCCAAGGTCAGATCGGAGCCGGTTTCGATTTCGACATTGATGTGTCGTCCGGTGAAGAGGTCCGGCTTGATAAGGTAGGCGGTGACACAAGGGTCATGCAAAGGCGCACCCGCGCTGCCGTATTTTTCCTTGTCGAAGCGTTCGAAGAATTCGGTCATCTCGGCCACGGCGATCCCCACGGGCGTACCAATCGCTCGCAAGGCATTGTTGCGCTCTGCCGTCACCAGCGCCTTGTGGGTCACGTCGAGCGGCATCACCGTGATTGGAGCACCGCAGGCAAAGACTTTTTTGGCGGCTTCTGGGTCGACATAGATGTTGAACTCGGCGGCGGGTGTGATGTTGCCCACTTCGAAATAGGCGCCACCCATGAGCACGATTTCCTGTATGCGCTCGGCAATGTCAGGTGCCCGCTTCAACGCGACAGCGATGTTGGTCAGCGGCCCCAATGGACAGAGCGTGACCGTGCCTTCTTCCTCGGCCCGCAGGGTTTCGATGATGAAATCCACGGCGTGCTGGTCCTGCAAGGGCATGGTTGGGTCGGGCAGGGTTGGGCCGTCCAGCCCGGTCTTGCCGTGCACATGCTCTGCCGTGACAAGCTTGCGCGCGATGGGCGCATCGCATCCCGCAAAGACAAGGGTTTCAGGCTTGCCCGCCAGTTCGCAGACGATGCGGGCATTTTTCTGTGTCAGAGGCAGGGGCACGTTCCCGGCCACGGCGGTGATCCCCAGAACCTCCAGATCGTCAGGAGAGGCGAGGGCCAGCAGGATCGCAACTGCGTCGTCCTGGCCGGGGTCTGTGTCGATGATGATTTTGCGGGGGGACATCCGGGACTCCTTGCTTGTCGCGGTGGTGACATGCAGGGGGGCCGGGATCAAGCGTGTTGATGGGCACGAGCGGCGCTTTGCCCGTTCTTTCGGCAACCTGATTGCAGCATGTTCTATGGGTGTTAGACTGGACGCAATTATTGCGAAATCAGTTTACATCCGACCAGTTAGCGCTAACAAGGCGCTGAGCGAAGCAGAATCGGAAGGATCGCGCCATGGTATCCCGCGTTATTCCCGTCGACCCGTTTGACCTTGTGATCTTTGGCGGAACCGGAGATTTGGCGCGACGCAAGATCTTGCCAGGTCTTTTCCGCCGTTTCTGCGCGGGGCAAATGCCAGAAGGATCACAGATCATTGGCGCCGCGCGATCAGAGATGGACGACGCCGAATATCGCCGGATGGTCTCGGACGCCGTGGCTGAATTCGGCGGTGGCCGGACGTGCGAAGCCGGGACCTTGGAGGCGTTTCTTGATGCCGTGTCCTACGTCACCACGGATGCCAAGGGTGATGGCGGTTGGGTCGAACTGAACGGCAAGATGCGCGATAGCACGGTGCGCGCGTTCTACTTTTCGGTTGCGCCATCGCTGTTCGGGGACCTCGCTGAACGCTTGCACAGGTTCGGGCTTGCGACACCTGAAAGTCGGATCGTGGTGGAAAAGCCGTTTGGTCATGACCTTGAGTCTGCCCGAGCGCTGAATGCCGCGTTGGCGCAGCATTTCCACGAAACGCAGATTTACCGCATCGATCATTATCTTGGTAAGGAGACGGTGCAAAACCTCATGGCGGTCCGGTTCGGCAACATGCTGTTTGAGCCGCTATGGAACGCGCAATATGTCGATCACATCCAGATCACCGTGGCCGAAACAGTGGGCGTTGGTGGACGCGGCGGCTATTACGACAAGTCCGGCGCGATGCGGGACATGGTGCAGAACCACCTCATGCAGTTGCTATGCCTCATTGCAATGGAGCCGCCGGCTAAATTCGAACCCGACGCGGTGCGGGACGAAAAGCTCAAGGTGATCCGCGCGCTTGAGCCGGTTGATTGGCATCACATCGTGCGCGGGCAATATGGCGCGGATGAAAACGGTCCCAGCTACCGCGAAGATGTGGAAGACCCCAAGTCGCGCACCGAGAGCTTTATCGCCATGAAGTGCCACATCTCCAACTGGCGTTGGGCGGGGACCCCGTTTTACCTTCGCACCGGCAAACGCCTGAAGGCCCGCGCGTCAGAGATTGCTGTCGTGTTCAAGGACGCGCCCCATTCGATTTTCGGTGCGGATGCCGGGCGGCACCGCAACGTGCTGGCGATCCGGTTGCAGCCGAACGAGGGCATGACGCTGGACGTGACCATCAAGGAACCGGGGCCGGGCGGCATGCGTCTGGTCGATGTGCCGCTGGACATGAGTTTTGCCGACGCCCTGGGGCCGGATGCCGAAGAAGTGCCGGACGCCTATGAACGCCTGATCATGGATGTGATCCGGGGCAACCAGACGCTCTTCATGCGCGGGGATGAGGTCGAGGCGGCATGGGCCTGGACCGATCCCTTGATCGCAGGCTGGCAAGCGCGCAATGATGTGCCCAAGACATACGACCCCGGAAGCTCCGGTCCCGAAGATGCACTCATGCTGATGCACCGGGACGGACGCAAATGGCGCGAGGTGAAGGCATGAGCTACGAGTTTCAGACCTATCCCGACCGCGAAATGCTGGCGATGGATCTGGCCAACAAGCTGGCCGGTGATCTGCGGACCATCTTGACTCATGAGGACCGGGTCGTCCTGGCGGTGCCGGGGGGAACGTCGCCCGGGCCCGTATTCGACGATCTGTGCGCAGCCGATCTCGATTGGAGCCGTGTCGACGTGATGCTCACCGACGAGCGCTGGGTGCCCGAGGACAGTGATCGGTCGAACACCCGGCTGCTGCGTGAGCGGCTTTTGGTGGACCGGGCGGCGGCGGCGCGATTGCTGCCGCTTTATATCCCGGCGCATGAACCCGAAGAGGTCTTGGCCGAACTGGAAACGCAGATCGCGGACGAACTGCC
>NZ_JAEPMO010000253.1 GCF_017643905.1 Marivita sp. | reverse complement strand
TTTCCAGCGAAAACTCATAGAACAGCGCCGCCTGTGCTTCCTGCCTCGGTCCCATCATCGCCGGTTCTCCCCCTCGATTTCAGGAATTGAATCAGCAGTTCAGACTTCGATCAAGGAAGAGTTTTTCAACAAAATACGCCAAGCGCAACATTCCACGGGGTCTTGTTCAAGGATCTCGACCTGACTGGCCTGCCGCTGTCGCAAGAGCAGATCGACCAGAGTTATGGCGACGCAAGCGTGATCCTGCCCGAGGGCATCATGCGCCCCCCGCATTGGCCGGATTGGGACGTGCCGGTCTTCGACAACGACAGCATCCTCACCCAATGGCGGTTTTGGCGTGATTGCCCTGCAGGTTACAAGCCGCCGCGGCACCCGGACTGCAGCCCCGGATTCGAGGCTCCGCTCGTGGTATCTTTCGCAAAATAGGCATCTGCGATTGGTGCCTTCGGTTGACGCGACACCCTTCGCCCGTGTCATGTGGACTCTGCGCCGAAAATGGACCAGCGTATTGGCGATAACACTGGCGGAGTCGATCTGAAGAATGACGAGTGATGTGCTTGTTTCCCAAGAGACATCGTCTCTGTCCGACATCCTTGCCCTCGGCTTTGAGGCCGTGCCCTTTGCAGCGCTGTTCTATCTGCCCGATGACAAGCTGACGCTGCTCTGGCGCAACTCGGCCCATGCAATCATGTCGGGTTCGGTTGGCGCGGATATCACCGGCATGGGGATGTTCGAAGCATTTCCGCCGAGTGCGGATGCCGAAGGTGCCGATGCGGTGAACTTCATCCGCAATGCCACCGCTGAAATCATGCGCACCGGCAAACCGCAGGAGGTTGGTCCAGCGCGGTTCGACCTGCTGAGCGACGAAGGCCATTATGTCGAACACCATTGGCAGGTGCATTTTGCGCCGATCCGCAAGGACGGCGAGATCATCGCCATCCTCCAAACCGCGCGGGACGTGACCGAAGCCACCCTGACCGCGCGCCTCGCACAAAGCCACAGACGCGCCGCCACCTCTACGGCAGCGGTCGCCTATTTCAGCTACGACCCCGAGACCGATCTGTTTCTGCGTCACGACGGCATCGACGCGATGTTCGGCTTTGCCCCTGATGAGGCCGGCCTTTATGCAGCTCCGTTCTTTCAGCGGGTCCACGAAGACGACATTGGCGCCGTGTATGCCGAGGTGGAGCGCGTGCTGGCAGCGCCGCATGGCGACATCGCGTCCTTTGATTACCGGGTGTGCCTGCCCACGGGCGAAGAGCGATTTGTCCGCATCCGGGGTGAGATTGCGACCGATCCGGTGGACCGCAAGCCCAAGCTGGTCGGCACCTTTGTCGACCTGACCGACATTGAAACCGCCCGGCGCGACCTGCAACAGGCGGTGCATGTGCGCGAGGCGCTGGTGGTCGAGGCCAATCACCGGATCAAGAACAGTCTGCAGATCGCGCTGTCGCTGCTGCGTCTTCAGGCAAACAAGCTGATGGTCGCGGGTGGGCCTGCGGCTGACAAGGCCCGCGAGGCTTTGCGCGCCGTAGAGTCGCGCGTCCGCGCCGTGGCCGATGTGCATGCCGCCATCCAGATCGACGATGACGTCGCGCAGATCGACCTTGTGACCCTGTTCAACCGGCTGGTGCTGTCGACCCGCAAGAGTGCGGAACTGCCGGACGAGGCGATGGTTTTCACCCACCCGACCGAGCGGATCAGCCTCAAGAGCGATACGGCCATTGCGCTGAGCCTGATGCTGAACGAGTTGCTGACCAACGCGATCAAATACGGCGCGCCAAATGCGCAATCGCCGGTGACGCTGGACCTGGACGTGTCCGATGACAGGGCGTTGCAGATCACCGTGGCCAATGCCGATCGTGACACCACGAAAGCCAACCTCGACATCGATTCCACTGGGACAGGCGAACGGCTGGTGCAACAATTCGCGATGCAGATCGGGGCCGAGATCAGCCGCACTAAGGATGGAACGTTGGTTGTAGCGCGCGTGACCATGCCGTTTGGGGAGCAACGGGGATAACATGGTTGGCAGTGGTGATATGAGATGAACCCGACACAGACATCCGCGATGCTGCTTGGTGCGCTTGTGGCAGATGCGGCCAGCCTTGGTCTTCACTGGCTCTACGATCCGGACCGGATCGCCGAAATCGCAACCGCGCGTGGCACAGCTGCATTCGCCCCTGTGGATGCGGCGTTTTTCGAGGGCACCAAGGGCTATTTCGCCCATGCGGGACGCCATGCCGGCATGTTGACGCAATACGGTGAAGCGCTGTTGGTCGCGATGCGCAGCATGGTCGACAGCAAAGGCACCTTTGACGCGGCGGCCCAGCGCAGCGCATTTGCCGCGCATTTCGGGCCGGGCGGGGCGTATTCCGGCTATATCGACCGCCCGACACGCGGCGCATTGGAGCGGATCGCGGCGGAACAGCTGCCTTCCGGAATCGATGATGATCAGAACCCCGCGCTGACCCGGCTGCCCGCCATTGTCGCCGCCTACCACGCCTCACCCGATCTGACCGCGCAGGCCGAGGCGGCGATGCAGATCACCAATGTGAACGCGGTGGCTGGGGCGTATACTGCTGTTTTTGCGGACCTGCTCTGTCGCGTGCTGAACGGCGAATCCGTCGCCGAGGCGCTTGGGGCGGCAGCGGAGGCCGCAACCGGCGACGTTCAGGCGGCACTGAAGGATGCGCTGACCACATCCGAGGCGGATGCGACCGTCTATGCGGGTCTGGTCGGGAGGGCCTGCCATCTGCCCACTTCGGGCCCAGTGATGTTCCATGTGCTGCGCCACAGCACCAGCTATGCCGACGCGGTGGAGCGCAATATTATGGCGGGCGGCGACAGCGCCGGTCGGTCGCTGATGATCGGCGCGGCGATGGGGGCGGCACACGGGATCGCAACACCCAAGGGCATCCCGCTCGATTGGGTGCTGGCGCTGAGCGACGGTGCGGCGATCTGGGAGGCCTGCCGGGCTTTGGGGCGGGATTGATCCGGGAATATTGGGGGATCACGCCCCCACACAGCGCGGCGCATTTTGCGTCAACGCAAAATAGCGATGCGTCGACGCATCGCCGCCCCTTTTCCAGCCGGTGTTCATCCATGCACCACCTCTTGAAACCCGCCCCCGGACAGGCGATGTAGGGACAAGGTCAGAGGGGCAGATCGCATGGCACTTCCCGCACGGGAACAGCTGAAATACTGGAGCATTGCCGCCATCGTTTTCGCGGTGGTGCTGTGGTTCCTTGGCGACGTGCTGCTGCCTTTCGTGCTGGGGGGCGCGATCGCCTATTTCCTTGATCCGGTGGCCGACCGCCTTGAACGCATGGGCTTCAGCCGCATCATGGCGACCGCCATCATCACCGTAATCGGAGTCCTGGCGTTCATCCTGCTGCTGCTCTGGGTGATCCCGTCGCTGGTCAAACAGGCGCTGGACCTCTTTGAGATCGCTCCGACGCTCTTTACCAACCTGCGCGATTTCCTGATCGAACGCTTCCCTGACCTCATGGACACTGAAAGCCCGCTGCGGCAGTCGCTGATTTCCATTGGCGAGACGATAAAGGCGCGTGGCGGCGAATTGCTGAACA
>NZ_JAEPMO010000273.1 GCF_017643905.1 Marivita sp. | reverse complement strand
CGCAACGCTGACGGATCTTCCAACCTCTGGCGTTTTCCTGCCTGCAATGATCTTTGGCCTGACCAGTTTCCCGATCTACTCTGTGGCTGCAGCGCACGCCCATGATTTCGCAAGCGACAGCGAACGGGTCGAACTGTCTGCGGCACTGATGTTCTGGTACGCCTGCGGGGCGATTGCAGCACCCTACCTTGCCTCGGTACTCATGGGCATCTTCGGTCCTCCGGCTCTCTTTGCAATGATCGCCGTAGGTCACGCGGGTTTGGTGGTTTTCGGATTGATCCGGATGCGCGCCCGACCCAGTCAGCCCAAGACGCCTTATGTCTATGCGCCGCGCACATCTTTCCTGATCGGGCGGTTGATGCGAACCAGCCGAGAAAAGGACTGATCCTCTGGCACTTGGGCCTGTGATCCGCTAAAGCGGCGCAAACCTCAGTTACAGCGCGGGCGCATACGATATGGCACGGCACCTCATCACGTCGGCAATCCCCTATATCAACGGGATCAAGCACCTTGGAAACCTCGTGGGCAGCCAATTGCCCGCAGATCTCTATGCCCGCTACCTGCGGGCACGAGGCAACGAGGTGATGTTCCTGTGCGCCACGGACGAGCACGGCACCCCGGCCGAGCTGGCCGCCGCAAAGGCTGGCAAGCCCGTGGCCGATTACTGCGCCGAGATGCATGCGGTTCAGGCCGAGATCGCACAAGGCTTCCGCCTGTCCTTTGATCACTTCGGCCGCTCGTCCAGCCCGCAGAACCACAAGCTGACCCAGCATCTGGCGGGACGTCTTGCCGACGCTGGCCTGATCCGCGAAGTCAGCGAAAAGCAGGTCTACAGCCATGCGGACAAACGGTTCTTGCCCGACCGCTATATCGAAGGCACCTGCCCGAACTGCGGTTATGACAAAGCGCGCGGCGATCAGTGCGAGAACTGCACCAAGCAGCTCGACCCGACCGACCTGATCAACCCTCGGTCCGCCATTTCCGGCTCAACCGATCTTGAGGTGCGGGAAACCAAGCACCTGTACCTGCGCCAGTCCGACATGCGCGGCAAGCTGCAGGAGTGGATCGATAGCAAGACCGACTGGCCTGTGCTGACCACCTCCATCGCCAAGAAATGGCTGAACGATGGCGACGGGTTGCAGGACCGGGGCATCACACGCGATCTGGACTGGGGCATCCCGGTCAAGAAAGGCGACGAAGAGTGGTCCGGCATGGAGGGCAAAGTGTTCTATGTCTGGTTTGACGCGCCCATCGAATACATCGCCTGCGCCGGGGAATGGGCCGAGGCGAATGGCAAAACCGATGCCGACTGGGAACGCTGGTGGCGGACCGATCGCGGCGCGGACGATGTGCGCTACACCCAATTCATGGGCAAGGACAACGTCCCCTTCCACACGCTCAGCTTTCCGGTGACGATCCTCGGGTCGGGCGAGGATTGGAAGCTGGTCGACTACATCAAGTCGTTCAACTACCTGAACTACGATGGCGGCCAGTTCAGCACTTCGCAGGGCCGCGGCGTGTTCATGGATCAGGCGCTCGAGATTCTGCCCGCCGACTATTGGCGCTGGTGGCTGCTGAGCCACGCGCCCGAAAGCTCGGACAGCGAATTCACCTGGGAGAATTTCCAAGGCTCGGTGAACAAGGATCTGGCCGACGTGCTGGGCAACTTCGCCAGCCGTGTGACAAAGTTCTGCCGCTCCAAGTTCAGCGAGGCGGTTCCGTCTGGCGGCACAACGGGCGCGCGCGAAGACCAGTTGATCGCCGATCTCGAAAAAGGTCTGCGCGAATACGAAGCGCATATGGACGCCATTGAGGTCCGCAAATCCGCCGCCGCTCTGCGCGCACTTTGGGTGCTGGGCAACGAATACCTGCAGGATGTCGCCCCTTGGACCACCTTCAAGGAGGACCCGGATACGGCTGCCATGCAGATCCGCATCGCACTCAACCTCATTCGCTTCTACGCGGTGATCTCGAGCCCGTTCATCCCGGATGCTTCGGCACAGCTATTGACAGCGATGCATGCGGAAGACGCAACCTGGCCTGCCGACCTGGCATCTGCCGTTCAGGCACTGCAAGAGGGCCATGCGTTCTCCGTGCCCGAGGTGACGTTCCGCAAGATCAGCGACGAAGAACGCGCAGGCTGGCAAGAACGGTTCGCCGGTATTCGTACCTGAAGCCGGCTTCTTTGGGCTGACAATAGTTCGGGGAGAGCGAGGCATCGTCCATTGTTCGCCATTGGTTCAGGAACAATAAAGCGTTTTGCGTTTAATCTGAGGCATATCCTGCAGCTTTGAGGAAGTTCCAGCATTCGTCTGG
>NZ_JAEPMO010000249.1 GCF_017643905.1 Marivita sp. | reverse complement strand
GTTGGCCTTTCGGACCGGATGGACTATCTGCCAGCCAACCTTTCGGGTGGGCAGAAGCAACGCGTGGCCGTCGCCCGTGCTCTGGTCGGAAACCCGGCGCTCGTGCTGGCCGATGAGCCGACCGCAGCGCTCGACAAGGACAGCGCGGCCGATGTGGTCGACCTCCTGAAACGTTTGGGGGCCACGCGCGGCACCACCACACTACTGGTCACCCATGACAACCGCATCCTGGATCGCGCCGACACGATCCTGACGCTGGAGGACGGATGCATCGTCAGGCGCGAGGGAGGACGGGGTCGATAGAACGACCCAAAAAACAAATGAGGGCGCCAAACTTTTCAACGCTATCCGCTCAGACCGCCCCCCCGAGACCCACCGCTGATTTGCGCACCATTTCGAAAGGTCACGCCGCCTTCGGGTGTCTCTGTTCGCACCGATAGCAGATGAACCCGCTTCAACTGCGGCGTAGTTCAATTTCATCAAGTCACTGAAAAGACGTCACTTTTTGAACCCGTCTCGATTTCCATGAAGGGCGGGTGGAAAGAGACGCGGGGCGTTCAGAGACCGATTTTGGCAGAAACGCCAGTCTCCGAAAGTCGGATGGCCTCGCTAAACCCCTTTGAAACAAAAAGAAAAAAGGCCCCGTCGGGGACCTTATCTCGGGTTTGCGATGTGCAAGTGGCGGAGGCTCAGGGATTCGAACCCTGGGGACGCTCTCACGCCCAACGGTTTTCAAGACCGCCGCATTCGACCACTCTGCCAAACCTCCGGTGGCAGGTCACATAGCCTCTGAAATCCGATTCTGAAAGCGGCAGCGGGGAAAATCTGCGCATCGTTGCCGTCAGACTTTTCTTGACGCACCGAAGACTGTAAGCTTTGCGCAAAACAACGAGCGGCGCGGGGCGATCAGCCCTGACATGCGCCCGAATGGGCATAGCAGAAGGCGAGCAGGCAATGGACTTCAGGATCACCAACTCTCCGCTATGGCGCAGCGCACGGACAACCGCGATGTGCGGCGCGGCGCTGATTGCGCTGGCCGGATGCGAGGGGGCAAACCTTCCCGCATTTCTGCAGGGCGGCTCTGATGCAGCAGCGCAAGACGCATCACCTGCTGCTGGCACCCGGTCCACGCGGCTGGTTGAGCGCGATGTCGAAGCGCCCGAGGTGTTCCAGGTCAGCGAAAACGGCCTCTGGGACGGTCGCCCGTCGTTGGGGGGCGTCTGGGCGGCACACCCGGATGTGTCCGAGCCCGAACGGGTGATCATCCGCAACGAGTCCAACGGCAACTTCGTGATCGGTGCGCTGTTCCGCAAGGAGCGTGAAACGCCCGGACCGCGACTGCAGATCTCTTCCGATGCCGCTGCGGCCCTTGGGGTTCTGGCTGGCGCGCCCACGCAACTGAACGTTGTTGCCCTGCGCCGCGAGGAAGTCCCGGACGGCGCTGCGTCTGCACCGCTACAGGATGCGCCCATCGGCGATGGCAGCTTTGACGCGCCGACCGATGTCGCGGAGTCCACGCTTGATCCGATTGCGGAATCCGCGGCTGCTGCGCTGGATGCGGCCCCTGCCCCAGCAGCCGCTCCTGCGCCCGCCGCCACCTCCACACTGGACAAGCCCTTCATCCAAATCGGCATCTTCAGCATCGAACAGAACGCCAACAACACCGCAACCGCGATGCGACAGGCGGGCATGGTGCCCACGGTTCTGGAACAAACCTCCAGCGGCAAGACCTTCTGGCGCGTTCTGGTCGGACCGGCACAGACCCGCGCAGAGCGCAGCACCTTGCTTGCCAAGATCAAGGATACAGGCTTTACCGACGCCTATGCCGTCACCAACTGACCCGACCCCGCAGGTATGACAGGAGAGCTGCCATGATCCGCAAATACCGCAGTCTTGTTTCCGCCGGGCTTGCCGCGCTGCTGCTGTCCACGACCGCTGCGGCGGCGTTCGACACGCGGGCCACTGCCGCGTTCGTGCTGGATGAGAAGACCGGCACAGTGCTTCTGGCAAAAAATGCAGACGAGGCTCTGCCGCCTGCGTCCATGTCCAAGCTGATGACACTCTACATCGCGTTCGAAGCGGTACGGGATGGTCGTTTGCGCATGGACGAGGAACTGCCGGTGTCGGCCCATGCCAATTCCTTTGGCGGCTCGACCCTGTTTCTGCGTCAGGGTGAACGCGTTTCGGTCGAAGACCTGATCCGAGGTATCATCGTGCTCTCGGGCAATGACGCTTGTGTGGTTTTGGCCGAAGCCCTGTCTCCTGACGGCACCGAGGCCGGGTTCGCCCGCATGATGACGCAACGCGCCCAGCAATTGGGCATGACCAATTCCGTGTTCAAGAATTCCAGCGGCTGGCCCGCTGCGGGGCATGTGATGTCAATGCGCGACCTGACCCTGCTGGCCCGCCACATCATCGAAGACTTCCCTGAATTCTACCCGATGTTTGCGGAAAAAGAGTTTCTGTTCGACGAGGCCGAGTCCTCCAACCGGTTCAACCGCAACCCGCTTTTGGCACTGGGGATCGGTGCGGACGGGCTCAAGACCGGGCATACGCAGGAAGCGGGCTACGGGCTTGTCGGATCGGCCAAGCAGGGCGACCGCCGGGTGATCTTTACCATCACCGGGTTGGACACGGCTGAGGCCCGCGCACAGGAATCGGAATCCATCGTCAACTGGGCCTTCCGCCAATTCGCGGAAAAGACCGTCACCCGCGCGGGTGCCGTGATCGCGGAGGCCGATGTCTGGATGGGGGCGAGCGAGACCGTTGGCCTTATGGCCAAGGAAGACGTGACGCTGCTCTTGCCGAACACCCCCGGACAGGACGTCACCGCCGAGGTGGTCTACACCGGCCCGATCGAAGCGCCGATTGCCGAAGGGCGGCAGCTGGCAGAGCTGATCATCAGCCCCGAGGGCCTGCCCGAACACCGCATCCCGCTTTTCGCAGCCAGCGCCGTACCGGCGAGCGGCTTCGTCGCGCGGATGATGAGCGTGTCGCAGGTTCTGTTGGGCCGCATACAGACCCCCACCGAGGATACGATGTGAGCCGATCCGGGCTGTTCGTCAGCTTCGAAGGGATTGATGGCTCGGGAAAATCCACGCAATCGCGGATGCTGGCGGACCGGCTCCGCGCGGAAGGGGTGGATGTGATCCATACCCGCGAACCGGGTGGCAGCCAAGGGGCCGAGGAAATCCGCGCGCTGGTGTTGCAGGGCGATCCCGACCGCTGGTCTGCCGAGACTGAGATCCTGCTTTTCACCGCCGCCCGCCGCGACCATCTGGAACGCACGATCCAGCCCGCGCTTGAGGCAGGCAAGGTTGTGATCTGCGACCGCTTTGCCGACAGCACCCGCATGTATCAGGGCCTGTCGCGCGGGAACCTGCGGGCCAAGGTGGATGCGTTGCACGATCTGATGATCGGGGTGGAACCTGACCTGACCCTGCTGATCGACATGGACCCAACGATCGGCCTCAGCCGCGCCAAGGCGCGCAACACGGTGGAAGAACGGTTCGAGGATTTCGGCGCGTCCCTGCAAGAGGCGATGCGCGCCGGATTTCTAGCCTTGGCCAAAGAATATGCCGACCGCTTCCGCGTGATCGACGGCGCGCGGGATGCAGACAGCGTTGCAGAGGATGTCTGGGCTGCGGTAAGCCCGCATCTGACATGAGTGACGCGACACAGCCAGAACCAGACCG
>NZ_JAEPMO010000018.1 GCF_017643905.1 Marivita sp. | reverse complement strand
GAAGAGATGTGGCTCGCCCTTGCGGCTTATACTGCATACGTCATCAACGCCGGGCAATTCCTGTGGAAGCTGCGTGTCGCCCGTCTTCAAGCCAGCGCTTCACCCATTGCAGATGAGGCCACGGCATGACCGAACGGTTCACTCCTCCGCCTTCACGTGGTTGCTCCAGTACGCCTGTTCTTAAGGAACGCGGCCAGCACGAGGTCTTTTGCGGTCTGACGGGGATCATCTGGCTGCACCGCAAGATGCAGGACGCGTTCTTCCTTGTCGTAGGCAGCCGCACCTGTGCCCATCTGCTGCAATCTGCGGCGGGCGTCATGATTTTTGCCGAACCCCGCTTTGCCACGGCGATCCTTGAAGAGACCGATCTTGCTGGCATGGCTGACGCACAGCAGGAACTTGACCGTGTGGTCAGTGAGTTGCTGGAGCGTCGCCCGGACATCAAGCAGTTGTTCCTCGTTGGGTCCTGCCCGTCCGAAGTGATCAAGCTTGATCTTGCCAAAGCGGCAGAACGCATGAGTGCACAATTCGCGCCCAATGTCCGCGTGCTGAGCTATTCCGGGTCCGGCATTGAAACGACGTTTACCCAAGGCGAAGACGCTTGTCTTGCCGCGATGGTTCCGGTTCTGCCGCAGACAGATGCGCGCGAACTGCTTCTGGTCGGTGCTCTTCCCGATGTTGTCGAAGAGCAGGCGGTTGGCCTTCTCGAAGCGATGGGGGTCGGCCCGATCCGTATTCTACCCGCCTCGCGGGTGAATGATGAATATGGCATCGGTCCCAACACGCTTTACGCGCTGACGCAGCCTTTCCTGACTGAAACCCACGAAGCCTTGCAGCGCCGCGGCGCCAATCACATTGCCGCGCCCTTCCCCTTTGGCGAAGAGGGGACAACCCAATGGCTGCGGGCGATTGCAGATCAGTTTGGCGTGTCGGATGCCAAGTTTGCCGAAGTCACCGACGCACCGCGCGCACGGGCAACCAAGGCCGTCGCGCAGGCGTCTGAAGCGCTCAGAGGCAAGTCAGTGTTCTTTTTCCCCGACAGTCAGCTGGAAATCCCGCTGGCCCGGTTCCTGACCCGCGAATGCGGAATGGAAGCTGTGGAAGTGGGTGCGCCCTTTATCCACCGTTCTGTCATGACACCGGACATCGAACTGTTGTCCGAAGGTCCGGTCATCGCCGAAGGCCAGGACGTCGACAAACAGCTTGATCGCTGCCGTGCTGCACAGCCTGATCTGACCGTTTGCGGCCTCGGCCTTGCCAATCCGCTCGAAGCAGAGGGTCTCACCACCAAGTGGGCCATCGAACTGGTGTTCACGCCAGTGCATTTCTACGAACAGGCGGGTGACCTTGCCGGTCTTTTCTCGCGACCTGTGCGCCGCCGCACCCTTCTGAAGATGGAGGCAGCGGAATGAAGCTGACTGTCTGGACATACGAGGGGCCGCCGCATGTGGGCGCGATGCGCGTCGCTACCGCCATGAAGGGCATGCATTACGTTCTGCACGCCCCGCAAGGCGACACCTATGCGGATCTTCTGTTCACCATGATCGAACGGCGTAACCATCGCCCGCCTGTCACATACACGACGTTCCAAGCGCGCGATCTGGGTGCGGATACGGCATACCTCTTCAAGGACGCCGCGATGGCCGCTTATGAGCGGTTCAAGCCCGAAGCGATGATCGTCGGCGCATCCTGTACCGCCGAACTGATCCAGGACGATCCCGGCGGTCTTGCTGAAACTCTTGGCCTTCCGATTCCCGCAATTCCGCTGGAACTGCCCAGCTATCAGCGCAAGGAAAACTTTGGCGCGGATGAGACCTTCTTTCAGATCGTGCGCCACTTGGCCAAGCCGGTCCAAAAGACAGCGCGGATTACCGCGAACCTGATTGGTCCGACCGCGTTGGGCTTCCGCCATCGTGACGATATTACGGAAGTGACGGCGTTGCTGTCAGACATGGGCATTGGCGTGAATGTCGTTGCGCCATTTGATGCACGTCCTTCGGATATCGCCAATCTGGGTGCCGCGCATTTCAACGTTCTGATGTATCCCGAAACTGCTGAGACAGCCGCACGCTGGATGGAGCGGGAGCTGGATCTTCCTTACACCAAGGTCGTGCCGATTGGCGTTGGTGCCACGCGCGCTTTCGTTTCGGAAATCGCGTCGATCACCGGACGCAATGTCATTCTCGACGAAAGCCGTCTGCGGATGCCGTGGTATTCGGCCAGCGTTGACAGCACCTATCTGACTGGCAAGCGCGTGTTCCTCTTTGGCGACGGAACACATGTCGCCGCCTGCGCCCGCATCGCCCGCGACGAGATGGGGTTCGAGGTGGTGGGCATGGGCTGCTACAACCGCGAACAGGCCCGGATGCTGCGTGGCGTCGCAAAAGAGTTTGGTCTCGAAGCGCTGATCACCGACGACTACCTCGAAGTCGAACGCCGGATCGAAGAACTTGCGCCCGAGTTGATCCTCGGCACCCAGATGGAGCGGCATATCGGCAAGCGTCTGGGCATTCCCTGTGCTGTCATTTCCGCCCCGGTCCACGTTCAGGATTTCCCGGCGCGCTACAGCCCGCAGATGGGGATCGAAGGCGCAAACGTGATCTTCGATACGTGGGTGCATCCGCTGGTCATGGGTCTGGAAGAGCACCTTCTGACCATGTTCCGCGAGGATTTCGAATTTCACGATGACGCAGGTGCCAGCCATCACGGTCACAAGGCCAAGCCGCGCGAGGTTGAGATCAGTGAACATGTAGAAACAGAGACTGATACTGCCCAATCCGCGCCGGTGAACAGGGGCACGTTCGAGATCGTCTGGCTTCCGGCCGCGGAAAAGGAACTGAAGAAAATCCCGTTCTTCGTGCGGGGCAAAGCCAAGCGCAACACCGAGACCTTCGCATCTGAACGCGGTGTTCAGGAAATCAGCGTCGACACGCTATACGAGGCGAAGGCCCATTATGCGCGATAGTTTCTCCGAAGCCCGGGCGTATAACATCGCCATCATCACGCTGGACAGCCACTCGGCTGGTCCGGTGGCGCGGGCATCGGTCAACTTGGCGCGGGACTTTCCCGGTCTCAACGTTTCGGTCCACGCGGCGGCCGAATGGGCGGAAACGCCCGAAGCCTTGACTGAAACCAAGGCAGCGATTGCCAGCGCTGATATGGTCGTCGCGAACCTTCTGTTCCTCGAAGAACACATCAAGCCAATCCTTGATGACCTGCACGCCGTTCGGGATAAGGTTGACGGCATGGTTGGCGTCATTGCCGATGCCGAGATCATCAAGCTGACCAAGCTGGGCAAGCTCGACATGAGCAAACCCGCATCCGGTCTGATGAAGATCCTCAAGTCCCTCAAACCCAAATCGACGGAGTCAGAGGTCGAGAAGGGTGAAAAGCGGATGCAACAGCTGCGCCGCCTGCCCAAGATGCTCAAGCTGATCCCCGGCAAGGCACAGGATCTGCGGTCGTGGTTCCTTGTCATGCAATATTGGCTTGGCGGGTCCGACGACAACATCGAAGCGATGGTGCGCTACCTCTTGGGCAAATATGCCAAGGGTCGGAGCGAGTGGTTGGGCGCAGCGGCTGAAGCGCCTATCGAATACCCGGATGTGGCTCTGTATCACCCCGATCTGCCTCATCGGATCACAACCGAGCTGTCCGATCTGCCGCGCCCAGCCGAGGTGAAGGCAACCGTCGGTCTGCTGATGATGCGGTCTTACGTGCTGGCGAATGACACGGCGCACTACGATGCGGTCATCCGTGCGTTTGAGGCCAAAGGCATGGCCGTGGTTCCGGCATTTGCCGGTGGCCTGGACGGTCGTCCGGCGATTGCTGAATTCTTCCGTTCAGATAATCGCACCACAATCGACGCGATGGTGTCGCTGACCGGGTTCAGTCTTGTTGGTGGCCCGGCCTACAATGACAGCAATGCTGCGGTCGCGGTTCTCAAGGATCTCGACATACCCTACATCGCGGCGCACCCGCTTGAATTCCAGACTTTGGGCCAGTGGGCGAATGGTGAGCAGGGTCTGGGGCCGATTGAGACAACCATGCTCATCGCTCTGCCCGAGCTTGATGGCGCGACCTGCCCGACCGTGTTTGGTGGTCGTCACGGACCCGAAGGATGCAACGGATGCCATTACCGGTGCCCGAGTGATACGGCAAGCAAGGCCATGGCCCCCTGCCGCGAGCGGATCGACAGCCTGGCCGAGAAAACCCTTCGGCAGGCCACGCTGCGGCGCAAGCAGAACGCTGACAAGAATGTTGGCATCGTGCTTTTTGGTTTTCCGCCCAATGCCGGCGCGGTTGGGACTGCGGCTTACCTGAACGTCTTCGAATCCCTGTTCAACACGCTGCATGCGATGAAGGCCGATGGCTACGACCTCGATCCGCCTGAAACCGTTTCCGCGCTGCGTGCCGCTGTTCTTGAGGGTAATGCGAAGCAATACGGCCAGGAGGCAAATGTCGCCGCTCATGTGAGCGCCGATGACATTGTGCGCAACACGCCCCCGCTCAAGGCCATCGAAGCGGTCTGGGGTCCGGCCCCCGGCAAGATCCAGTCAGACGGACGCGGCGTGTTCGTTCTGGGCGCGCAGTTCGGCAAGGTCTTTGTCGGTGTGCAGCCAACCTTCGGCTACGAAGGCGATCCGATGCGCCTGTTGTTTGAACGTGGTTTCGCACCGACCCATGCCTTCGTCACCTTCTACCTTTGGATGCGCAACACGTTCTGCGCCGATGTGGTGCTGCATTTCGGAATGCATGGCGCACTGGAATTCATGCCGGGCAAACAAGCCGGGCTGGGCGCACGTGATTGGCCGGATCGGCTGATCGGCGAGATGCCCAATGTCTATCTCTATGCATCCAACAACCCGTCTGAAGCGTCCTTGGCCAAGCGTCGGTCTGGCGCTGTGACCGTCACGCATTTGACGCCTCCTCTGGCGCAATCCGGTCTCTACAAAGGACTGCAAGAGCTGAAGGACAGCCTGACACGCTGGCGCTCGCTTGATCCGGCAGACCATGAACGGGCCGAGTTGGAGACATTGATCGCGGAACAGGCCGCAGCGGTTGATATGGAGGGCGGCGCCCCAGATGCGCTGTGGCTAAAGCTGCTCGAGACCGAAGATGCGCTGATCCCCGATGGTCTGCATATTGTCGGAAAGACGTTCAGCGATGCTGCGCGGGCCGAATACCTCAAGCTGATCGAAACCGCAGACGAAGAAACCAAAGCCCGCGTTGATGCGCTGCTGCAGGAAGAAACCGAGCTTGCCGGTCTTCTGCGCGCCATGGCGGGTCGGTACACGCCGCCGGTTCCAGGTGGCGATCTGATCCGGTCTGCCGATGTTCTGCCCACAGGCCGGAACATTCACGCCTTTGATCCCTTCCGCATGCCGACCGAGTTCGCCTGCCGCGATGGTGCAAAGCAGGCAGAGCTTCTGCTGGCGACACACAAGTCGCTGCCACGCACAGTTGCGCTGGTGCTTTGGGGGTCGGACAACATCAAATCCGACGGCGCACCCTTGGCGCAGGCCTTGGCTCTGATCGGTGCCAAACCGCGCTTTGACAGCTTCGGCCGCCTTTCGGGTGCTGACCTGATCCCGCTGGAAGAGCTGGGTCGCCCGCGGATCGACGTTGTGATGACGCTCTCGGGTATTTTCCGCGATCTTCTGCCTTTGCAGACGCGCATGCTGGCTGAGGCCGCGAAGAAAGCGGCCGAAGCAGACGAGCCCTTAGAGCTGAACTACATCCGCGCACATGCGTGGGTTTATGCGCAGGAAAACGGTGTCGATCTCGAAACGGCGGCGCTTCGGGTTTTCTCGAACGCTGAAGGTGCCTACGGATCCAACGTGAACGCGCTGGTCGACAGCAGCGCGTTCGGCGACGAGGACGAACTGGCAGACGCTTATGAGGCACGTAAGTCGTTTGCGTATGGTGTGAATGGCAAGGCCGTCTCGAACGCGGCGCTCCTGCAAGAGACCCTGAAAACCGTCGATGTGGCCTACCAGAACCTCGAATCCGTGGAACTGGGTGTCACAACCGTCGATCACTACTTCGACACGCTGGGCGGCATCTCCCGTGCGGTGAAACGCGCGCGCGGCGGGCAGGAAGCGGCCATCTACATCTCTGACACCACGCGCGGCAACGGCAAGATCCGCACACTGCAAGATCAGGTCGCTCTGGAAACCCGCGCGCGGAGCCTGAACCCCAAGTGGTTCGAAGGCATGCTCAAGCACGGTGCCGAAGGCGTGCGCCAGATCGAAGCGCAAGTGACCAACACGATGGGCTGGTCCGCCACCACCGGCAAGGTCGAGCCTTGGGTCTATCAGCGGCTCAGCGAAACGTTTGTTCTCGATGCCGAGATGCGCGCGCGCCTGGCCGATCTCAATCCGACCGCATCGAGCCGCATGGCGAACCGCCTGCTCGAAGCCCACGACCGCAATTACTGGCACCCCGACGCCGAAACTCTGGCCGCGTTGCAAGACGCTGCCGACGCTCTGGAAGATCGCCTTGAGGGGATCGCCGCAGAATGAGCGCCAACACGTATAACCGGAGGCCCAAATGAGCCCACTTGACGCAAAAAGCCCGCCCGCTGCCCGAGCCGCCCTGCGCGAAGCCGCAGGTCTGGAAGCGCGCGGCTTGTCCGCGCCGCCCGTCCTCAAGGGACAAGACGGCGAAGGATCGGTGCAGGTGCATCAGGACAATTCGATGAAGATCGAAGGGGCCAAAGTGTTCGCCGTGTACGGAAAGGGCGGCATTGGCAAATCGACCACGTCCTCGAACCTGTCGGCCGCGTTTTCCAAACTGGGCAAGCGGGTTCTTCAGATCGGATGCGACCCGAAGCATGACAGCACGTTTACCCTGACCGGCAAACTTCAGCCCACCGTGATCGATATCCTCAAAGAGGTCGATTTCCATGCCGAGGAACTTCGCCCCGAGGATTTCGTCGCAGACGGTTTTAACGGGGTAAAATGCATCGAAGCGGGTGGTCCGCCTGCTGGTACTGGTTGTGGTGGCTATGTTGTTGGTCAGACCGTCAAACTGCTCAAGCAGCATCACTTGCTGGAAGACACTGACGTGGTGCTGTTCGACGTGTTGGGTGACGTGGTCTGCGGAGGTTTTGCCGCCCCGTTGCAACACGCGGATCGCGCGGTGATCGTGACGGCCAATGATTTCGACAGCATTTATGCGATGAACCGGATCATTGCAGCGGTTCAGGCCAAGTCGGCAAACTACAAAGTGCGTCTGGCGGGCTGCGTTGCCAACCGGTCCAAGGACACTGACGAGGTGGATCGCTACTGTAACGAAGTCGGGTTCAAGCGCATCGCGCACATGCCCGATTACGATGCCATCCGCCGGTCGCGCCTCAAGAAGAAGACCCTTTTCGAGATGCCGGACGAGGAAGACATCGTCATGGCCCGCAAGGAATACATCCGTCTGGCGGAAACCCTGTTCAACGGAACCGAGGCGATGGCCCCGAAGCCGTTGGAAGACCGCGAAATCTTTGAGCTTCTGGGATTCGATTGATGAGCTACGACGCCACACGCGATCGGGTCGAACACTATTTCGACCGTACGGCGACCAAGGTTTGGGAGCGTCTGACGTCTGACGCGCCGGTCAGCCGTATTCGCGAAACGGTCCGTAAAGGCCGGGACCAGATGCGTGACAAGCTGTTGTCGGCGCTGCCATCCGACGTGAACGGCCTCCGCGTACTGGATGCGGGCTGCGGTGCCGGTCAGATGACGCAAGAGCTTGCCATGCGCGGGGCCGATGTGATGGCGGTGGATATCTCTCCGTCGCTGGTCAAGATCGCAAAGGATCGGTTGCCCGAACATTTGCAGTCGCGCGTGACATTTGCCAGCGGCGACATGCTGTCGGCGGATCACGGCACTTTCGACCACGTAATCGCAATGGACAGCCTGATCTATTACACGGGAGCAGACATCCGCGCGGCCCTGGCCAAGCTTGGCGAACGAACACGCGGATCGGTCGCATTCACCGTCGCGCCGCGCACCCCGCTCTTGATGACCATGTGGTATGCTGGCAAGGTTTTCCCAAAGTCCGACCGGTCTCCGACGATGATCCCGCATGGGCCACAGCGCCTGTCGAAAACAGTCTCTGACATTGGGCAATTGACCGATCTGGGACGTGTCAACTCCGGCTTTTACATCAGTCAGGCTTTGGAGTTCCGCCCATGATCGTAAGCCGCTCTCAGGTGAAATCCTTGGGCATGAGGATGCTGCCGTTTTCGGACGCGGCATCCGACGATCTGCCTTTGGGTCAACTGTTGCGGCTTGCTTTGTTCCAGGTGTCGGTTGGCATGGCAGGTGTCATGCTGCTGGGCACGCTGAACCGTGTCATGATCGTAGAGCTTTCGGTTCCTGCGACGCTGGTTGCGATCATGGTCGCGCTGCCGGTGCTTATCGCGCCCTTCCGGGCGCTCCTCGGTTTCAAGTCGGACAATTACCGCTCGGCCATTGGCTGGAAGCGCATTCCCTACCTCTGGTTCGGCACGCTGTGGCAGTTCGGCGGTCTGGCGGTCATGCCCGCGTGCCTTCTGGTTCTTGGCGGAGATGTCACTCACGACGTGCCATTCGCGGGCGAAGTGCTCGCGGCGCTGGCCTTCATCATGACCGGCCTTGGCATGCACATGACACAGACGGCTGGTTTGGCCCTCGCCGCAGACCGCGCGACGGATGAGACGCGTCCGCGCGTCGTGTCGCTGCTCTATGTCATGTATCTGATCGGTATGGGCGTTTCTGCCATCGTGATCGGCTGGCTGCTGCGGGACTTCTCGGGTGTGCTGCTGATCAGCGTGGTTCAGGGCTGTGCGGTCATGACCTTGGTGCTCAATGTGATTGCGCTTTGGAAGCAAGAGCGCGTGCGTCCGATGACCAAGGAAGACCGCGAAGCCCCGCAGCCGTCTTTCAAGGATGCTTGGGCCGATCTGACGGCGGGTGGCACCGCAGGACGCCTACTTGCGGTCGTTTTTCTGGGCACGATGGCGTTCAACATGCAGGATGTGCTGCTTGAGCCCTATGGCGGCGAAATCCTTGGCTTGAGCGTGTCGTCCACCACTCTGCTGACGGCGACCTGGGCGCTGGGCGCGTTGATCGGGTTCGCCCTCGCGGCGCGTGTTCTGTCCAATGGCGGCAACACGTTCCGCATGGCTTCGGTCGGATTGCTGGCTGGTGTTGCGGCCTTCTGCACGGTGATCTTTGCCGCGCCGATGAATTCGACTGTTTTGTTTTTCCTTGGTGCAGGTCTGATCGGGTTCGGTGGCGGCTACTTTGCCATCTCGACCCTGACCGCCGCCATGATGCTGCCCGTTGACGGGCTTGCCGGACGCGGCCTTGCCCTTGGCGCTTGGGGCGCCGCGCAGGCGACGGCAGCGGGTTTGTCCACCCTGATCGGCGGTGCCACCCGTGATGGCATCAACATGGTCGCGATGTCCGGAAGTCTGGGCGAAGCGCTGGCCACTCCGACGACCGGATACTCCGTCGTTTACCACATCGAAATCGGACTTCTGTTTGCGACGCTCATCGTTTTGGGCCGGCTTGTCAGCCAGAACAGAAGCATCCTCCCCCTCAACCAGAAACCGACAGGGCTGGGCCTTGCCGATTTCCCAACCTGACCAAGGCCCATCAAGGAGAACTGAAGATGACCGAAGACTATATCCTTGGAAACCTCGACCTCGCGAGCATTTCGCTCTGGTTGTTTTTCATTTTCTTTGTTGGACTCGTGATCTGGATTCAGCGCGAAAACCAGCGGGAAGGCTATCCGCTTCTGGACGAAGACGGCAGCCAGGCTGATGCGGGCAGCGTGTTCCCGAACCCTGCGGACAAAACATTCCTTCTGCCGCATGGCCGGGGCGAGTACACGGTTCCATCGGGCCAGACACCCGAGCGTACGGATATCGACGCAAAACTGACCCGCCAGTTCGACAGCGGCGGTTTCCCCTTCGATCCGGTGGGCAATCCTCTGGCGGATGGTGTTGGTCCGGGCAGCTGGGCGCCGCGTCGGGACGAGCCGGAACTGGATGGCCATGGTCATCCGAAGATCATCCCGATGTCGGGCAGCGAACATTTCCGCGTGTCCGCTGGTCGCGATCCGCGCGGTCTTCCGGTTGTGGCCGGTGACGGGGCCATCGTCGGCAAGATCACCGACATGTGGGTCGATGAACCGGAACAGATGGTGCGTTACCTCGAGATGGAACTCGACGCCGAATACGGCGGTGGGTCGCGCCTTGTGCCGATCACCTTTACCCGCATCTGGGGCAACCGTGTGAAGATCCGGTCGATCTTTGGCGAACATTTCGCCGGTGTGCCGCAGCTCGCATCACCGACACAGATCACCAAGCTCGAGGAAGAAAAAGTCAGTGCCTACTACGGCGGTGGCACGCTCTACGCCAGCAAGGAACGCCAAGAGCCGCAGATCTGATCAAGACTAAGGACCAACAGCCGCAGCCACGGCTTTCGGAAAGGGAACCCATCATGTCGCACGACGATTTCCAGGTTGAACCGGTCAAAGGTCTTCCAGAGACACCTCCCGAGGGGGAGGTGATCCTCTGGCAAGGCAAACCGGATTGGTGGGCGCTTTCCAAGGAGTCGCTGAACGTTCTGTGGGTCGCGGGATACTTTGTCTTCCTTGCGTCGTGGCGGTTCGTGGCTGTGGTCGATCTCATGCCTTTGGGGCAGGCGATCTGGGCATCGGTGCCGTTCCTGATCCTTGGCGCAATCGTGTGTGTGCTGCTGATTGGGATTGCGTGGACGCAGGCGCATTACACCGTCTACACGGTGACCAATCGCCGGGTCGCCATGCGGATTGGCGCGGCGCTGACGGTCACCTTGAACCTGCCTTTCAAACAGATCGGTGCAGCCAATCTGGACCTGCGCAAGTCAGGTACAGGTACCATCGCGTTCGATCTTCTGGGGGATACACGGATCAGCTATCTTGTGTGCTGGCCGCATGTCCGCCCGTGGCGTATTTCGCCGACACAGCCTGCGCTTCGGTGCATCCCCGACGCCGAAACCATTGCCGCAATGATTGCCGAAGCCGCGCAAGCGCGCGTGTCGATGCCCGAGGTGGAGCGCACACGCCGTGCCGCACCTTCGGCTGTCGCGGCTGAATAGGGAGCGCCGGACATGCAAACGCAAACCGTCGACAAAGCCCGTATCCACGCCACCGAACGCGAACTCGTGCCGCGTCTGTTCGTGCGCGCGATGTTCGGCATGGTCATGCTCTGCCTCGTCATGGTCAGCGCCTATCGTTGGCTGGATGGCCCGGTTCAATACACAGCGCCGGACTCACCCGTCGTGATCGAGAAAACGCTGTTCCTCGAAGGTGCCATGAGCGGTGCCGCAAAAGTTTTTGCCGAGGATGGCACAGTGATTGCCGAGTACGCGCCAGAAGAAGGCGGGTTTATTTCCGGCATGTGGCGCGTCCTGCAACGGGAGCGCACCAAGGCACGTGTCGATCTGAACGGTCCGGTGATGGTTCGGGCACGTGAGAATAACCGTCTTGAGATCTTTGATCCCAGCACGGGATGGGGGGCTGACCTGATGGGGTTCGGCGCCGACAACTCAGCAGCCTTCGCCAGGCTTCTGAAATAACCGAAAGGGAATCGGAAAATGGGTCTGTTGACAAAAGAGATTGAACGGGCGCCGTGCACAGTGGAAATCAGCCACTGTTTTGAAAGCCTGCACGCGCATGTGCGATTCAACAACGGCGCCGTGATTTACCCCGGCGACGAGGTAAGGGTTCAGGGGCCCGAGATCATGGCCCCCTTCGGCGAGGTTGTTTCCGAGGATCGGGAAGCGATCATCGTCCGCGCGTCAAAGCTCGAACAGCTTTGGACTCGCCTGACCGGGGATTTTGAAGTGATGGAGCTTTGCGAATTCTCCTTCTCTGAAGAGGTGACGCTATGAACGCCTATACTGGAAAACACACCGCTGATGCGACGTCCGTCGAAGAAGGCCTGGCCATCCAAGAAGAGCAGGCAAAGTATGACGACGATTTCGCAACCGAAACCGCGATGGCGAACACGCTGCTCACGCCGCGCTTCTACACCACCGATTTCGATGAGCTGGACGCGATCAATGTCGATGGCATTCGCGCGGAATGGGACGAATTGATTGCCCAGATGGAAGCAGACCCGAACAAGGGCCACTTCAAGAAGAACGAAGACTGGGATCACGTCGACTGGGAAAACATGGAGCCGCAGCTGAAGAAGGAGTTCATCGACTTCCTGATCTCAAGCTGTACCGCCGAATTCTCGGGCTGCGTCCTCTACAAGGAAATGAAGCGGCGCGGCAACAACAAGGACATCACGCAGCTGTTCCAGCTGATGGCGCGGGATGAGGCTCGGCATGCCGGATTCATCAATGACGCGCTGCGTGAAGCGGGCCTGCGGGTGAACCTTGGCTTCCTGACGCAGTCGAAGAAATACACCTATTTCCGGCCCAAGTTCATCTACTACGCCACCTACCTGTCGGAAAAGATCGGCTATGCCCGGTACATCACGATCTTTCGGCACCTTGAGGCGAACCCGGAGCACCGTTTCCACCCGATCTTCAAGTGGTTCGAAGAGTGGTGCAATGACGAGTTCAGCCATGGTGAGGCGTTCGCGCTTCTGATGAAGACCGACCCCAAGTTGACCAGCGGCGTGAATGTCTACTGGATCAAGTTCTTCCTGACGGCGGTCTATGCCACGATGTACGTCCGCGATCACCAGCGACCCGCTTTCCACAAGGCGTTGGGGGTGGACCCGGATTGGTATGCGCATGAGGTCTTCACCAAGACATCCGAGCTGACCAAGCAGATCTTCCCGATCACGCTGGATATCGACCATCCGCGTTGGCAACCAACATTGGAACGTCTGCAACGCGCGAACGTGCAGATCGCCGCGGGCAAGAAGCAAGGCGGTCTGGGTGGCAAGCTCAAGGAACTGGCAGGGTCGGTCAAGGCAGCATCATGCTTTGCGTCTCTCTACTTCATTCCGGTGAAGAAACATAAGGTACCTGCCGTAACGCGACTGGTGCCGTCCTACTGATTTGGTTTCGCCGCCTTCGGGCGGCGACCATGTGGGGGGCCAGCCCCCCACACCCCCCGACATATTTGAAAAAAGAAGAAGGACAAAAACGCGTGTTGACTGACCCTTGGATCGCCGCCCTTCTGGCGCTTTTTCTCTGGTGGTTTTCCACCGGGGTGATCCTGATGGTCGTTAAATACGCCGACCGTCGCGGGTTGCGGTTCGGTCAGGTCCTGACATGGCTCGCGTTGCCGATCTTCTTTGTCGGGGTCTACGGAATCGGAATGACGGCGCATCTCGACAGCCATGCCGCGTCCTATCACGCGTTCCTTGCGGCTCTTGCACTTTGGGGATGGATCGAGCTGGCATTTCTGACAGGAACGATCACCGGTCCGAACCGACTGATTTGCCGTGACGACGTGCCTGAATGGGAACGGTTCATCCGGGCCTGGGGCACGATTGCCTATCACGAGATGCTGCTGGCGGGCACACTGATTGTGTTGTGGCTGTTCACTCAGGACGCTGTAAACAGCTTTGGGTTCTGGACCTTCGCGGTTCTGTTCTTTGCCCGAGTGTCGGCCAAACTGAACCTGTTTCTGGGTGTTCCCAAGATCAACACTGAATTCCTGCCCCGACCGCTGGCGCATCTTCCCAGCCATTTCAGGCACGCGAAGATGAACTGGCTATTCCCGATTTCGGTCAGTGCGCTGAGCTTTGCCGTCGCCTGCTGGCTTGAGCGGATTTATTCCGCACAGTCCACCGCCGACACGATTGGATTTGCCCTTCTGGCTGCCCTGACCGCGCTCGCCTTGCTCGAGCATTGGTTCATGGTTCTGCCGCTGCCCGACGAGAAACTCTGGCGTTGGTTGATTCCCGCGCCCAAACCACAACAACAAGACAAGACGATACGAACGGAGGACGCCCATGGACTTTGACAGCCTGTTCAACGCCCAGCTTGATACCCTGAAAAAAGAGGGAAACTACCGCATATTTGCTGAGCTGGAGCGCAAATGCGGCGCGTTCCCGAGGGCAAAGTCGCATGACGACGATTGCCCGGATGAAGTGACGGTCTGGTGCTCGAACGACTATCTCGGCATGGGTCAGCATCCCGATGTGATCAAATCGATGCAGGATGCGGTTGGTCAGAACGGTTGCGGGGCAGGTGGCACCCGCAACATTTCGGGCACAAACCATCAGCACAAGCTGCTCGAGACCGAACTGGCCGATCTGCATGGCAAAGAATCCGCGCTGCTCTTTACCTCGGGTTATGTGTCCAACTGGGCGGCACTTTCGACCCTCGGGTCGCGCCTGCCCGACGCCGTGATCCTGTCCGACGAACTGAACCACGCGTCGATGATCGAAGGCATCCGCCACGCGCGGTGCAACAAGGTGATCTGGAAGCACAATGATCCCGAAGATCTGGACCGCAAGCTGGCGGCCCTGCCGTCGAACGCGACCAAGATCGTTGCTTTCGAGTCGGTCTATTCGATGGACGGCGACATCTGCCCGATGGAGGAGATCGTCGAAGTGGCTGAAAAGCACGGCGCGATGACTTATCTCGACGAAGTGCACGCGGTTGGCATGTACGGCCCGCGAGGCGGCGGCGTGTCCGAACGCGAGGGTCTTGCGGACCGAATCACGCTCATCGAAGGAACGCTTGGCAAGGCCTTTGGCGTCATGGGCGGCTATATCACCGGATCTGAGGCGATGTGCGACTTCATCCGTTCCTTCTCGTCCGGGTTCATTTTCACAACCGCGCTGCCACCGGCAGTGGCGGCTGCCGCGCGCACGTCGATTCAGCATCTCAAGAAAAGCGACACAGAGCGCAAGCAGCAGAAAATACAGGTTGCCAAGCTCCGCAAGCGGCTGGATGACATGGGTATCCCGCATCTGCAGAACCCCAGTCACATCATCCCGGTGATGATCAAGGATCCGGTCAAGTGCCGCATGCTCGCAGACATCCTGATGCAGGATTATGGAATCTACGTGCAGCCGATCAACTATCCGACTGTTCCCAAAGGGACCGAGCGCCTGCGTTTCACGCCCGGCCCGCTACATTCGGACGCAGATATCGAACATCTGGTTCAGGCGCTGGCAACTCTTTGGAAACAGTGCGCTATTTCGCATCAGGTTGCTTGACTTAACCTAAGCGCAAGTTACCTGATTGGGGAACCAAACGGGATTGCTATTGGTTAACAATGCAAGAAAGCGTTAGTTTGCGCCGAACACGAGAGAGGAGTTCACCCATGAAGTTGATGATCGCAACTGCAGCCATCGTGCTTGCAGGCTCAGGCGCAGCATTTGCACAGGATGCTGCTGCTGGTGAAAAGGAATTCAACAAGTGCAAATCCTGCCACATGATCGTGGCGGATGATGGTACGGAGATCGTGAAGGGCGGCCGCACTGGTCCGAACCTGTACAACATCATCGGCCGCAAGGCGGGAACCGTGGCAGATTTCCGCTATGGCGACAGCATCGTTGCAGCTGGTGAAGCCGGTCTGGTCTGGAACGAAGAGACATTCGTTGCTTATGTTCAGGACCCCAAGGGCTACCTTGCTGAATTTCTTGGCGACAGCGGCGCGCGGTCAAAAATGTCCTTCCGTCTGCGCAGTGGCATGGAAGACGTTTACGCCTATCTCGTAACCGTCAGCCCGGATGCCGATACTGTGCATGAAGGCACAGGTTCCGGCTCTTAAACGAGCGACAATTGTTTCTGACCGGGGCGCGCTGCCACAGCGCGCCCTTTTCTTTTGCGCCCTTGACCTCGCAGAGTTGACCGATCTGTGCGGCTGGCGCAAAACACGGCCAACAAAGAACAGGGGCAGTTCCATGAAGATTGCGATGATCGGGACCGGGTATGTTGGTCTGGTGTCTGGGGTATGTTTTTCCGATTTCGGTCATGAAGTCGTCTGCGTCGACAAGGACCAGCGCAAGATCGACATGCTCGAAAATGGCAAAGTGCCGATTTACGAGCCGGGTCTCGATGCGCTGATGGCAAAGAACGTCGATGCGGGACGTCTGTCGTTCACGCTTGATCTGAAGACGGCGATCGACGGGGCTGACGCGGTGTTCATTGCGGTCGGGACACCCACGCGGCGCGGCGACGGGCACGCCGATCTGACATATGTTATGGCTGCGGCCGAAGAGATCGCCAAAGCCGCCAAGGATTACGTGGTGATTGTCACCAAGTCGACCGTTCCGGTGGGCACGAACCGCGAAGTACGCGAGGTTGTTGCCGCCGCCAATCCCGACCTGGATTTCGACGTGGCATCGAATCCGGAATTCCTGCGCGAAGGCGCGGCCATCGACGATTTCATGAAACCGGATCGCGTTGTGGTGGGTGTCGAGACGGATCGCGCCGCAGGGGTGATGTCGGAGATCTATCGACCGCTTTACCTGCGGGATTTTCCGATTGTCACGACCGATCTCGAATCCGCCGAGATGATCAAATACGCGGCCAACGCTTTTCTCGCGACCAAGATCACCTTCATCAACGAGATCGCGGCCCTTTGCGAAAAGGTCGGTGCAGATGTGAAACAGGTGTCCAAAGGCATGGGCATGGACAACCGCATCGGCAACAAGTTCCTGCACGCAGGTCCCGGGTATGGCGGATCGTGCTTCCCCAAAGACACCAAGGCCCTGGCCCGGATTGGTCAGGAACACGCGAGCCCGATGCACATCACCGAAGCGGTGATCGCGGTGAACGAAGATATCAAGCGCCGGATGATCGAAAAGCTGCAGGACCTGTGCGACGGCACGTTCAACGGCAAGACAGTGGCGGTGCTGGGGGTGACGTTCAAACCCAACACGGACGATATGCGCGATGCGCCGTCGCTGACCATCGTGCCGGCGCTTGTGGGGGGCGGGGCCAAGGTCCGCGTCTGCGATCCGCAGGGCCAACACGAGGGCGAGGCGCTCTTGCCGGGTGTGCAATGGCTGGACGATCCATATGCAGCGGCCAAGGATGCCGATCTCATCGTTCTGTTGACCGAATGGAACGAATTCCGCGCCCTCGATCTTGGCCGGATCGCGCAGAATATGGCGCGCCCGGCGATGGCGGACCTACGCAATATCTACAATGCGACCGTTACGCGGGAGGCGGGATTCGTTGCGTATGATTCCGTGGGACGGATCGGCTTCTCCTGATTTCCAAGAGCCAGAGATGATTCCCGCATCAGATCTCGCGACTGGGTGAGACTGGACGGAATTGTGGCGGAATTAAAGCGGGTACATCAGACAAACTCTGAGCGAAACTGATCATTGTTCTCGTTTTTGGAGCGCTTTGGGGCAAATAAGGCAAAGTGCTTTGCGGGTCGCCACATTTCTGCCATGAACAGACCTGTCGGGCGGGGGCTCGAACTCAGGTGTGTCCACGCGTCAGGTCTCTGATAGTGTCCACTCTCTCATTTTGCTCACGGACTGCGCGTTGCGCGGGAACATGGCGCGGAGTGGATGCACCTACACGGCAGAGGAGCTTTGGACCCGAACACAGGTCATGGGACGCGCGGTTGCGCGGGTGGCAGCTACAACCATTCGACGAGGTGAAGCGCCGTGTGCCATGATCATGTGACGAAAACGGTCCGAAGCTCCTGCTGACTGTGCGTCGATTTCAGCCAGCCGTATCTTTCCCCAAGATCATCCGCAGAATGTCCTTTGCATTGTCCGACGCCCAATCGGCATCGCCGCGCATCCGGGCGACTTCTTGTCCGTCCGGGTTCAGAATGACGGTGATCGGCAGCCCGAGAACACCCATTTCCCGCGCCAAAGCGGATTTCGGATCGCGGTATAGCGGGAGGTTGTCGACACCGATTTCGTCGAAAAACGCCTTCATCGCGGGAGGTGGGTTGCGACCGGTTGCGATGGTGACAACGTCGAAATCCTCACCGCCAAATTCGGTCTGCAATTCGGACAACATGGGCATTTCCTTGCGGCAGGGCGCACACCATGTGGCCCAGAAGTTCAGCAAGACCCATTTGCCCTGGTATGATTCCAGTGATGCGGGTTCGCCGTCGAAGGTGGTGAACTCTGCCGTCCCTGCAGGTTGCGTGTCGCTGTGGAAGGTCAGCTTTTTCATATCCCCTTCGCGCATCGCCTCGGCTTTGGCCAGATCGGCCAGCGCCGGGTTTGCAAGCGTCACGAGGCCCGTATAGAGGAGGACGGCAAGAATTTTCTTCATTTTCCCTCCGAAGGGGTAAGACCATGTCTGACAAATCCTCGAACCAAATGTGGGGCGGCCGTTTCGCCGCCGGACCCGATGCCATCATGGAGGCGATCAATGCCTCGATCGGGTTCGACAAACGTATGGCCGCTCAGGACATTGCCGGTTCAAGGGCCCACGCCGCGATGCTCGCCGCGCAAGGCATTGTGACATCTAGCGATGCAGAGGCGATGCGGGAAGGCTTGCTCACCGTATTGTCAGAGATTGAAACAGGAAAGTTCGCGTTTTCGACCGCGTTGGAAGACATCCATATGAATGTCGAGGCGCGGTTGAAAGAGGTGATCGGAGAACCGGCAGGGCGCTTGCACACAGGTCGATCGCGCAACGATCAGGTGGCGACCGATTTCCGCCTTTGGGTCCGGGATCAGCTGGATGCGGCTTCGTCAGGCCTTACGGCCCTCATCATGGCTCTTCTGGTACAGGCCGAGGTGGGCGCGGATTGGGTGATGCCGGGGTTCACGCATCTGCAAACCGCGCAACCCGTCACATGGGGTCATCACATGATGGCTTATGTCGAAATGTTTGCGCGCGATCTTTCCCGAGTTCAGGACGCACGTAAACGAATGAACGAATCCCCCTTGGGCGCGGCGGCGCTGGCTGGCACCTCCTTCCCGATTGATCGCGAGATGACAGCACAGGCGCTGGGCTTTGATCGCCCGATGGCCAACAGCCTTGATGCGGTGAGCGATCGGGACTTTGCTCTCGAATTTCTGAGCGTCGCCAGCATCAGCGCAATGCACCTGAGCCGATTTGCCGAAGAGCTGGTGATCTGGTCCTCCGCACAGTTCCGCTTTGTCACCCTGTCCGACCGGTTCTCGACCGGCTCGTCCATCATGCCGCAGAAGAAGAACCCCGATGCGGCCGAGCTGATCCGCGCCAAGATCGGGCGCATTTTCGGTGCGAATGTTGCGCTGATGATGGTGATGAAGGGTCTGCCGCTCGCCTACTCCAAGGACATGCAGGAAGACAAGGAACAGGTCTTTGACGCCGCCGATAACTGGATGCTGGCGCTTGCTGCGATGGAAGGCATGGTCAAGGACATGACTGCCAACCGCGCCAATCTTGAAGCCGCAGCCTCTGCTGGGTTTTCGACGGCGACAGATCTTGCTGACTGGCTTGTCCGAACACTCGACCTACCTTTCCGGGACGCGCATCACGTCACGGGATCCTTGGTGGCGATGGCGGAGAAAAAGGGATGCGATTTGCCGGATCTGAGCCTTGAGGACATGCAGTCGGTGCACGCGGCGATTACGGCCGATGTGTTCGAGGTGCTGGGTGTTCACAATTCTGTCGCCAGCCGCACCAGCTATGGCGGTACCGCACCCGCCCGCGTGAGAGAGCAGGTTGCGCGTTGGAAAGAGGTGCTTGGATGAGACCCATCACATTGATCTTGGGTTTGACCCTGTTGGCCGCCTGTGGAGCGGATGGTCCACCGATCACACCCTCGATCAACACGACAGTCTCGGTCGGAAGCGAAGGCCTCCGCACATCCACGGGCGTGTCCGTTCGGTCGGGCCCGGTAACCGTGGGAGCGAACTTCTGATGACGCCAATGCGCTGGATTTACCTCGCACTTGCGATTTGGGGGGCCATCCATCCGATGTATTATTTCGTGTCGTGGTTTCAGGAAAACGGCTGGAATCTCGGCGCAATGATCGATGCGTGGTACGTCAATGACGCGACCACAGGTTTGACTTGGGACCTCACGATTGCTGCAGTCTCACTGACCATCTGGATTATTGCCGAAGTTTTCGTGCGACGGAATTGGGTCGCGCTGATTGCCATCCCGGCCACCTATTGCATCGGTGTCAGCTGCGGATTGCCGCTTTATCTGTTTTTGCGGTCCAAGCCGATCACCTGACGGCGATCACAGGTATCTGCGAACCCAATGAAACCGCCCATGGCCGCGTCTTCATTGCGTATTTTCAAAGAGAAGAAGCAAGGGGTGGCGCAAATCCTTGGGCTGCGCTACTGCAGCGCGGTCTGGTCTGGAGGCAGGTGTGGATCATTTTCTGTATCGTGACGGCGAGCTTTACGCCGAGGATGTGCCGGTTGCGGATATCGCAGCGGCAGTGGGAACGCCGTTTTATCTTTATTCGACGGCCACGCTGCAACGCCATTACCAGCTGTTCGATGACGCCCTGAGCGGTATGGAGCACATGGTGTGCTACGCGATGAAGGCCGCATCCAATCAGGCCATTCTGAAGACGCTGGCCGATCTTGGTGCGGGCATGGACGTTGTGTCCGGTGGCGAATACGCCCGGGCCAAGGCGGCTGGGGTTCCGGGCGACCGTATCGTGTTTTCCGGTGTGGGCAAGACGCGCGCAGAAATCCGTGCCGCGCTGGAAGGCGGGATTCGGCAATTCAACGTTGAAAGCGAACCCGAGCTTCTGGTGATTTCCGAGATTGCGGCAAGTCTGGGCAAGACTGCGCCGATCACCATTCGGGTGAATCCCGATGTCGACGCCAAGACACACGCCAAGATTTCGACCGGAAAGTCTGAAAACAAATTCGGCATCCCGATTTCCAAGGCGCGCGCGGTTTATGCCGAAGCAGCCGCTTTGCCCGGGATCGACGTGATTGGCATCGACGTGCATATCGGGTCGCAACTGACCGATCTTGAGCCTTACGAGCTGGCCTACCGCAAAGTCGCCGAACTCACCGAACAGCTGCGCGCGGACGGTCACAATATCCGGCGGCTCGATCTTGGCGGTGGGCTTGGTATTCCCTACACGCGCTCAAACGAAGCGCCGCCGCTGCCATCGGATTACGGAGCGTTGATCAAGCGCACAGTTGGCTATCTGGGATGTGAGATCGAGATCGAACCGGGCCGCCTGATCGCTGGGAATGCAGGAATCCTTGTCAGCCGGGTCATTTACGTGAAGCAGGGCGAGGGGCGGCAGTTCCTGATCCTTGACGGGGCGATGAACGATCTGATCCGTCCCGCCATGTATGACGCGCATCACGACATTGTTCCTGTCGTCGAACCTGAGGCCGGGGTCGAGCAGCAGGCCTACGATATCGTGGGTCCCGTTTGTGAAACCGGGGATACCTTTGCCAAGAATCGCATGATGCCGCCTTTGCAGGCAGGGGACCTCGTGGCGTTCAGATCGGCTGGTGCATATGGCGCCGTGATGGCCAGTGAATACAACACACGGCCGCTTGTGCCTGAAGTTTTGGCAAAGGGTGATCAATTCGCTGTCATTCGTCAGCGTCCCGACTTTGACGAAATCATAAACCGAGATACCATTCCCCCATGGCTGTGAGGCATTCACCCGCGGTCAATGAACCGGGAGATCGGAATGACCGCACGGGATGACCTGCCCTCGGAGATCAACGCTGTCCTGAGATGGCCGCTGTTCCTGACCCGTTTGGGCATGGGAGCAGAGGTGATCGTCCGCGCATTCTGGCCCCTGTGGTCAGTGATTTTTGCGCTTTTGGCATTCCTGATGCTGGGTCTACAGGACTATTTGCCTGTCGAGGCGGTGTGGTCTGTTTTGGCAGCATCCGGTTTGGCGTGTGTTTGGGCATTGGTGCGTGGCTTTCGCAAGATCGCGTGGCCATCCGAGGCTGCGGCTTTGGCAAGGTTGGATTCGACGCTTCCCGGCAATCCCATTCTGGCTGCAATGGACAGTCAGGCGATTGGTGCTAACGATCCGGCATCGCTGGCCGTGTGGAACGCGCATCAGGCGCGCATGGCAGCCCGGTTGAAAGACGCCAAAGCGGCGGAGCTCGATCTACGTGTGTCGAAGGCCGATCCCTTTGCGTTGCGCTATGTCGCGGTACTCGCGTTCTTGGTCGCTGCGGTTTTCGGCTCCGTGCTCAAGGTACAGACGGTCTCTGCCATGGGGCCGAGCGGCTCTGATCTGGCCTCCGGTCCGACCTGGGAAGGCTGGCTCGAACCGCCGCGCTACACGGGTCTTCCCTCGATCTATCTAAACGACATCCGAGACGCGCGGCTTGAGACGCCGGAAGGCAGCCGCGTCACCTTGCGGTTCTATGGCGAAGTCGGCGTATTGAGTGTTTCGGAAACCGTCTCGAACCGGACAGCGCCCACCGCAACACCCGAACAGATCGTCGAGGCATCGACCAGCACAGCACAGGAATTCACCGTCACGCAATCCGGCCGGCTCGAGATCGAAGGACCCGGAGGTCGGTTTTGGGAAATCGTCGCGACGCCGGACCGCGCCCCAGAGGTCATGCGCGACGGAGAGATTGATGTCAGCTACGACGGCGAAGCGCAGATCCCGTTTACCGCCAAGGATGACTATGCCGTCGCCACAGGTGTCGTGCGCATCGAATTGGCCCTGAATGACGTGGATCGCCGGTATGGCTTGAGGATTGATCCCGAACCGCGCGCCGTGATCGAACTGCCTTTGCCCATGCCGATTGCTGGCGACAGGTCCGACTTTACCGAAACGCTGGTCGACAATTTCTCGCAACATCCGTGGGCCAATCTTCCCGTCACGCTGAGCATGACCGTCACCGATGAGGCGGATCAGATCGGCGAAGCCGCGCCCGAAGTGATCACCCTGCCGGGCCGCAGGTTCTTTGATCCGATGGCCGCGGCGATCATTGACCTGCGCCGCTCGCTGCTGTGGAACCGGGACAATGCTGGGGATGTCGCGATGTTGATGCGGGCCGTGTCGCACCGTCCTGACGATGTGTTCCGGTCCAGTACGGATTTCCTGAGGCTTCGGACGATCATGCGTCGGGTCGAGGCCTTGTCGCAGGTCACCATGACCGACGATCAGCAGGCCGAGATTACGCAAGCGATGTGGGATTTGGCGATCCGGCTTGAGGAGGGTGATCTGGAAGACGCTCTGGAGCGGCTGCAGCGCGCACAGGATCGGCTGTCTGAAGCGATGCGAAACGGGGCATCCGATCAGGAAATCGCCGAACTCATGCAGGAATTGCGCGAAGCCACAGACGATTATCTGCGGCAATTGTCACGTCAGGCGCAGCAGGATCGGGAAAACAACCCCGATCAGGAAATGACCCAGAACCAGAACATGATGGAGATGAGTCAGAACGACCTGCAGGCAATGATGGACCGCATCCAGGAGCTGATGGAGCAGGGCCGTATGGCCGAAGCGCAGGAAGCGCTCGAACAGTTGCGCCAGATGATGGAGAACATGCAGGTCACGCAAGGTCAGGGCCAGCAGGGCCAGTCTCCGGGCGAGCAGGCAATGGAAGGTCTTGCCGAGACGCTGCGTGAACAGCAGGGGCTATCGGATCAGGCGTTCCGTGATCTTCAGGAACAGTTCAACCCCGGTCAGCAAGGCCAACAGGGTCAGCAGCCGGGCCAACAGCCCGGTCAGCAGGGTCAGGGTCAACAGCAAGGACAAGGCCAGGGGCAGGGTCAGGGCCAAAACGGCGAGGGGCAAAGCCTCCAAGAGAGCCTTGCAGACCGTCAGCGTGCCCTGCGACAGGAACTGAATCGCCAGTCGCAAAACCTGCCCGGAGCGGGTACCGAAGCGGGCGATGCCGCACGAGAAGCGCTGGGCCGCGCCGAGGGTGCGATGGAAGGCGCCGAGGAAGCGCTCCGCGAGAACGACCTTGCCGGTGCGATCGACAACCAGTCCGAAGCCATGGAAGCGTTGCGCGAAGGCATGCGCAACCTTGGTGAGGCGATGGCGCAGCAGCAACAACAGGGGCAGGGCCAGCAAGGCATGGCCGACGGCACCGACCCCGGTCAGCAACGTGATCCGCTGGGTCGGAATGTCGGCTCGAACGGCCAGATCGGGTCGAACGAGAACCTGCTTCAGGGTGAGGATGTCTATCGCCGGGCGCGCGAATTGCTTGATGAAATCCGCCGCCGGTCCGGCGAAGGCGAACGCCCAGAGGAAGAGCTGGAATATCTTGAACGCTTGTTGGATCGGTTCTGATGCGGCGCGTTTGGGTCAACGCAAACGTATGATGCGTCGCCGCATCATCCGCTCCTGATCAAACTTCGGGATCGACTTTCCCGCGCAGCGATTTGACTTCGCCACGTACTTTCTTTTCCTTCAGCCTGCGTTTCTTGGACCCAAGTGTTGGTTTGGTGGGCACGCGGCGTTTGGGGGGCGTCAGGGCGGCAACGATCATCTCTTTCAAACGATCCCGCGCGATTTCACGGTTGCGGGCCTGTGACCTCGTATCATCCACCTGAAGCACGATTGCACCGTCCTTGGTCCATTTCCGCCCGGCAATGCGACGCAAGCGCGTTTTCACCGGACCAGGGAGATTGGGGGATCGTTCCGCTTCGAACCGCAGTTCAACCGCAGTCGAGACCTTGTTGACGTTCTGGCCACCGGGGCCAGACGCGCGGATGAACTGCTCTGTCAGTTCCCAGTCTTCGATGCTGATGGACTCTGAAATCTGTATCATCGCCGTTCACTTAGCTCATACAAAAAGGGTCGCCACATGGGCGACCCTTCGAGACTTACGGAGGTGGGGTTCGGTTAGGTTCCACACCAATTCGAGGGGTTTTCACCCAGGGGCTGCCCTAGATGTGCGCCTCTCGAACTGTTCCGACACCTCTCTCCAATACCTCTCTCGACACTGGATCACCTCCTTTCAGCTGTTGATAAAACGCATCTTCAGCGTGACAGGCTTTCCGTGTCGCGCAACTGTTTTCTTACGTCAGCGCTGCTTTTTCGCGAAATCGCAGAACGATGAGTCGAAATGGTATCAGTGCAAGCAGCGCGAGCGCGATCTTGACCATCCAGTCGGCCACAGCGAGCGACACCCAAAGCGGCGCCACCGGGCCTGCGCCGAGCAGCGGGAGCATCTCACCCGCCCAGGATACGTCGTTTGCAGGTTCGATGAAGCTGAGTGTTGCCGAGAACGCGATCGAGAAAAAGAGCGCGGTGTCGACCGACGCGCCAATCAGGGTCGACGCAAGCGGCGCACGCCACCATGCACCGTTGCGCATCTTGTCGAAGATCGAGACATCGAGAAGTTGGGCGGTCAGGAAGGCGATCCCCGATCCCAGCGCGATCCGGAGCGTGACCAGCGGGCCGAATTCGCCTTGAATCTGGGTGCCGATCAACGAGCAGATCACGCCGACGATGAAGCCGGCAAACACGACTTTACGCGCAGCGCTTGGGCCGTAGAGGCGATTCATCAGGTCGGTGACAAGAAATGCGAGCGGATAGGTGAAGGCACCCCATGTCAGCCAGTTCCCGAACAGGAATTGGACGAGGATGTTGGAGGCCAACACGATGAGGGCCATGGCAATAATGCCAGGAATATGTGCGCGGGTCATTGTGACTCCCGTTTTGCCAAGGTTGCGGGGACTTGATTCCCGAAAGGCGGGAATGGCGCGGTGCATATAGCGTGGCTGTCTTACAGACAAGCGATTAGCTGACGGCGTATTCGACGATCTCGGTTTTCTGGAGGAAGAAGAAATTATCGTCGGAGATCATCGTCAGCCGCAGCGTTCCGTCCGTGGCGGCCCACACAGACAGACCTTCAAGATTGTCGTGCCGGCGTGGTTCTGTGGTCAGCAGCGTTTCGCCGTCGAAGCTATCGCCGTTCAGAAGGTCAAACCGCCGGACGCGCGAGGAGAAGCCAAAACCGCTGAACCCCCGTTCTAGGACGTAAAGCTTGCCATCCGGCCCGACATCGGCCCCGACGGGAAGAAAGCCGTCATTGCGCGAGATTGACATCGGTTGATCCCAACCCGTCCCCTGCTGGTAGCGGAATACCGGGAAGGGTACCTGAAGACCTTCGGAAACCTCAGGCAAGGCAAAGAGAGCACCATCACCATCGATGGCCAAAGCTTCCAATCCACGATTATGCGGCAAGGAGCCGAGACCGGGGTAATCCGGCAACGCCGTCCATTCTCCGGTGATGTCGCGACACAGAACGCGATTGGTGCTTTCGACCGAGATATAGAGTCGTCCCTGATCGTCTTTCGCCAATCCTTCGGTGTCCTGCACAGACGGGTCTAGAAACAGGTCGTCGGGTATGTTCAGCGCGGCCATTTCCGCGCTGCGCACTCCGATGATGCGGTCGCCATGTCTGAAAATGGTGCCTTCGATCAAATGGGCCCGATCACTGATAATGACAAAACCTGCGCCATCTGGTGTGAGAGAAATACCGGAATACCCGCCAAAGCCATCGCGCTCCTTTGTCCAATGATAGGACGACAGGAACCGGGCCGTCTGTATGTCCTCGGCCAAAACGCTGTCAGGACTCGAAACGCATCAATTTGCCGACAGAACGGTGGCACATTGAGCGGGAAGGTCGGCAAGTGTCAGTTCCCGACGCGGGGTCGGTTTCGGCGCGTTGGGATCGGGCGGTGGCGGATTGAGGATGTTGTTTACCCATTGCTGCGCGTCGTCACAGCCATCGCCGCGGGGCAGGGCATCCTGATCGACACAGCCGGACATCCCTGCCGGGCAGGCCAATCGCACGTGGAAATGATAGTGGTGGCCGTACCACGGACGGATCTTTCGCAGATACGAACGATCGCCGGTTTCCGCATTGCACATGGCAACCTTTGCGCCGGGGAAAACGAAGATACGCGAAACCCGCGGGTCGCTGGCAGCGGCTTTGATGATGTTGTGATGCTGTTTCGTCCATTGATCGTTGGTGAATGCGCCATTGGACCGGCGCAAGGAGATGGACGAGATATTCTCGCGCTCGGTCCGGGTCAGGTTCAGACGGTTTGCTGGCAGCATCCAGATATCGGCATCAAGGCCGATCTGGTGGCTTGCGTGACCCGTGAGCATGGGCCCGCCGCGCGGTTGGCTTATATCGCCGATATAGAGACCATTCCAACCGGGTTCGCGGGCTGCGATGCGCGACAGGTCCTGCAGGAAGTCGATGGTGACAGGCAGCCCCCAATTGCGGTTCCGCGACAGGCGCATGGCCTGCCACGTTGGCCCGGTTTCCGGAAGCTGCACCTGACCGGCAGCACACCCCTTTGCGTAGCTGCCATAAGCCGCCGGCGCTTGACTGGAGGCGTTCTCCATCCCGCCAAAAAGCTGCTTGGCTTGCCGCGTGCTCAAGACGCCGGTCACGCGGGGGGCGCTGGCGGCGGTTGTCTCCGCGTTGCGCGGACCGCTGTCACCTCCGCAGGCGCTCAGTAGAAAAGCGAGTCCTAGGATAAGCGAAAACCGTTTCATGACACTGCCTGTTTCCCGTTTAGGTTGACCCAGAGTAACAATACAAGGCCGATCAGGAAAAGGCCTATCACGGGGCTGACACCCAATTGTTGTGATCCGGTGGCGTAGGTGGTGATGCCGATCAGCAAAGGTGCCAGAAAACTGGTCGCTTTGCCCGACAGCGCATACAATCCGAAGGCCTCGGTCATGCGGGCCGGGTTGGCCTGACGGACCATCATTGTGCGGCTGGCGGATTGAATCACCCCGCCTGCTGCACCAATCACAGCGCCGACCACGTAGAATGCGATATCGGGAAGAGCCGAACCTTCTGGGATGGGAACACCGAACATCGACTCGCGCGAGATCAGAACAATGGCAATGCCCATCGCTGTCAGCGCAAGGATGCAGACCGCAATCACAGGCTTTGGCCCAAATCGAGAATCCGCCATCCCACCCAGCCAGGCTGCAATGGCTCCGGCGATGATCGCGATGATCCCGAAGATCCCTACATTCTGAACGCTCCAACCAAGGACGCCCGCAGCATAGATGCCACCGAACGCATACATGCCGTTCAGGGCATCTCGGTAAAACATCGCAGATCCGAGATAGGCAAAGAGCGACCGATCCTGCGGAAGGCGCTTCAGCGTGGTCTTGAGATCGTTCAACGCCAGCTTGACCGCGCCTTTGGGCGCCTTTTGCGTCCGAGGTTCCCGCACGAACAGGAAGAACGGGATCATGAACACGACAAACCAGATCGCCACCAGCGGACCAACAAAACGGGTGCCTTCGCGTTCTGCCGGGTCAAGGCCAAATGCAGGTTCCAACCCTATCAGGGTGCGCCCGGTTGTGGCGTTGTCGGCAAAGAACAGTAGCATGATCACAAGCGCGATCAGTCCACCGACATATCCGAACGCCCAGCCATTGCCCGAGATGCGACCTATCTCTTCCGGGGTCCCAAGATCGGGCAGCATGGAGTTGGTGAAGGTTGTCGCGAATTCCATCCCGATCATGCCGATGGCAAAGAATGTCAGGATGAGGATCAGACTGAAATCGCCAGGTACGGCGTACCAAAGCCCTGCCGCCCCGACCACGTACATGATCGAAAACAGCCATATCCAGCGCATCCGGTTGCCGCCCGTATCGGCCAATGCGCCGAGCACTGGAGCAAGAACCGCGATCACCAGTCCAGCAGCGCCGATGCCAAAGCCCCAGGCGGACTGAGCCGTTGTGCCGTCGCCGACCAGTTCCTTGACATAGGGGGCAAAAATGAAGGTGATCAGGAGCGTGTTATAAGGCTGGCTGGCCCAGTCGAAAAAGAACCAGCCCCATATCCGTTTGCGCAGTGACACGTTCGCCATTCCAAATCCCCCTGCCGAGGTTATGGGTGCGAAACGCCGAACCGGCAAGCGCCGTTAATCGGATATGGCGTCCTGCATCGGTGGCCAAGGTCGCGCGTCTTCGGCGCGCAGCCAGTCTGCCACCCAATCGGGCATTTTGGGTGATGATACGTCTGTCAAACCCATCGCCGCGATCACGCGATGGGTCGGGACAATTCCATTCTGATCGGTGACGGCCGACCGGTAAACCGCGTGGTTCGCGCACTCGCCGCTACGTTTCCACATCGACTGTTCGATATAGAGAAACCTTTCGTCCCAGCACAGCAACCGGCTGCGCATTTCGAAGCGTTCAAACGTACGGATGCGACGTCTGTACCTTACGACGACACCGGCCATCGTCAGCCCCCACCGCTGTTCCCGGATCATTGCCATCAGCCCCGTGACCTGCGCCAAAGGGATACGCCCGAGGTCGTAAAGCGTCAGTGTCCGGCCGTTGTTCAACTCCATCCACATGTCGATATCCCAAGGCCAGCACCGATGCTGCGAGACATAGGTTGCAAAGGGCCCAAGCTGTGGGGCTTTGCGGGCTTTCCAAAGGCCAAATGCCATACGGATGATAGGATACATCGGTCACTCCTGTTGCCCGTGTAGTTGACCTTCCGCCGAAACACGTCAATCGCGACCTCGCGGCAAGCGCTCTGACTTGTTCTTCGGCGCGCTTGCGCCTACCTGTTGTCACGTCACTGCCAAGGGAAATCCGTCCGATGCAATCGCTCTACCAGATCCTGATGCTGCTTCTCGATATCGTGTGGTTCTTCATCATCGCCCACGTCATCATGAGTTGGCTGATCAATTTCCAGGTCTTGAACCTGCGTCAGCCGATTGTCGCGCAGATCTGGGACGGCCTGAACCGAATTCTGGAACCGATGTATTCGCGGCTGCGGCGTATCCTGCCGCCGATGTCGGGAATTGACCTCGCGCCGCTGGTCGCCTTGATCGGGGTGTACATCCTGCGCATCGTGCTGGCGAACAATGCCGGGTTCTTCTACGGGTATTGACCCGAGCAAAGGCTTGTTCACGCATCCTTAGTATGAGACTGTCAGGTAAAGAGCAGATATAGTTAAGAAACTGACAGGTCACCCATGCCCCGCGATATGTCTGACGCAGATGCCATTCTGCGCGATATCTTTGGATTCGATAGTTTCCGTCCCGGCCAGTCCGAGATTGTAGAGGCTGTCTCACATGGGGAAAACGTGTTGGCGATCATGCCAACGGGTGGCGGCAAATCGCTTTGTTTCCAACTGCCTGCGCTGGTGCGCCATGGCGTGACGGTTGTAATCTCTCCGTTGATTGCCCTGATGCGGGATCAGGTGCGCGGCTTGCGCGAGGCAGGTGTCAACGCCGGTGCCTTGACTTCGGCCAACACGGACGAGGAAAACGACGCGGTTTGGGACATGCTCCATTCCGGTGCGTTGAAACTGCTCTATCTTGCGCCCGAACGTCTTGCCTCAAGCGGCACGCAGCGGATGCTGCAACAGGCAGGTGTGTCCCTGATTGCCGTGGATGAAGCCCACTGCGTCAGCCAGTGGGGCCATGATTTCCGTCCCGACTACCTGCGCATCGGTGAATTGCGCCGCGCGCTGGATGTGCCACTGGCGGCCTTTACGGCGACGGCGGATGCGGAAACGCAGGAAGAGATCGTCAATCGGCTGTTTGATGGACATGCGCCAACGACGTTTTTGCGGGGGTTTGACCGGCCCAACATCCACCTGATGTTCGCCCCCAAGAACAAGCCGCGTGAGCAAATTCTGCAATTCGCAGCTGCTCGCAAGGATCAGTCGGGCATCATCTATTGTGGCACCCGCGCCAAGACCGAAACGTTGGCGCAGGCGCTTAATGCCGAAGGGCATACTGCGTGTTTCTACCACGGTGGGATGGATCCTGATGCGCGCCGCAGCGTCGAGGCGCGCTTTGCCACCGAGGATGGGCTGATTGTTGTCGCCACAGTTGCCTTTGGCATGGGCGTCGACAAACCGGACATCCGCTGGGTCGCGCATGCCGACCTGCCGAAATCCATCGAAGCGTATTATCAGGAAATCGGTCGCGCCGGGCGTGATGGCGCGCCTGCCGAAACGCTGACGCTGTACGGGTCCGATGACATCCGCTTGCGCCGCTCGCAGATCGACGAAGGACTTGCGCCGCCCGAGCGCCGCCATGCCGACCACGGGCGGTTGAATGCGCTGTTGGGGTTGGCGGAGGCGCTGGAGTGTCGACGCAAGACGCTGCTTGGCTATTTTGGTGAATCAGACATCACCTGTGGGAACTGCGATCTTTGCGACAAACCGGCCGAGGTGTTCGACGGCACCGAGGCGGTCCGAAAAGCATTATCCGCTGCGCTGCGCACCGGCGAAAGCTTTGGTGCAGGGCATCTGATCGACATTCTGTTGGGCACAAAGACCGAGAAGGTCTTGCAACGCAATCATGACAGCCTGCCCACCTTTGGCATCGGAACCGAGCTGAAGCGCGGGGAATGGCAGGCGGTGTTTCGTCAGATGATGGGTCATGACCTGATGCGCCCTGATGCCGAACGACACGGAGCCTTGGTCATGACCGAAGCCGCCCGCCCGATCCTGCGCGGCGAGGCAACGATCCATCTGCGCCGCGACAGTCTTGAAGCGGCCAGCGAACGCCGACCGCAGGTTCGCACCTTGGTCAGCGACGAAGACGCGCCACTGCTGTCGGCGCTCAAGGCAAAACGTCGTGCATTGGCGGAAGAGCAATCCGTTCCAGCCTATGTGATTTTCCCCGACAAGACGCTGATCGAAATGGCAGAGACCCGTCCAAAAACACTGGACGACATGGCGCGGATCAATGGGGTGGGCGCAAAGAAACTCGAACGCTATGGACGCGCGTTTCTTGCGGTCATCGCGGGCGATGTTCCTGACACGCATCCCGCGCGTCGCAAACTGGCCACCAGTGGGGCCGGTGGACTCTACGATGCGCTTTTGGCATCGCAGGCCCAATTGGTCCGGGGGGCATGCGGAACATTGAAGCCGCTGTCCTGCAATGCCGGACAGCTGGCCAAGATAGCCCAAAGCAAACCGCGCGATGAAAGCGGGATTGCACGCATCATCGGCGATCGGCACGCAGAACGGTTTGCCGAGACGTTTCTGGACGTCCTTCGCAACGCGGACTAGATCAACCGGAACTGTCAAATAACAAAGGTACTGCCATGCTCGTCGTGATTTCCCCAGCCAAACGTCTTGACTGGTCCGAGCGGGATGTCCCCATGACCACACCGGTCTTTCAGGACGACGCGAACCGTCTTGCGACATCCGCACGCAATCTGACGCTGGGCAATTTCAAGGCGCTGATGGACCTGAGCGATGACCTTGCCAAGCTGAACCGGGACCGGTTTCGCGCCTTCGAGGACGCGCCTTCAGACAGTGATCTCCGTCCGGCCGCCTTGGCCTTTGCGGGTGATACCTATCAGGGCCTAGAGGCGGAAACGCTGGATGCGGACGAGATGCGCTGGGCGCAGAACCATCTGCGGATTCTGTCAGGGCTTTATGGCGTTCTGCGACCTCTGGATGGCATTCAGGCGTATCGCCTTGAAATGGGCAGTCGGTTGAAAACGCGGCGGGGTGGAAGCCTTTACGATTACTGGCGCGACCAGATTTCCAAGGAACTCAGGGCGCAGGCGTCCGAACTGGGCACCGACACGCTCATCAACTGTGCCAGTCAGGAATATTTTGGCGCGGTTCCTCCCAAGCCGCTGGGACTGCGGATCGTCACGCCCGCCTTCATGGAAGACAAAGGCGATGGCAAGGGTCCGAAGATTGTCAGCTTCTTCGCCAAAAAGGCGCGCGGGTCGATGGCACGGTTCGTCATTCAACGGCGCCTGACAGATCCGGAGGGTATTCTTGATTTCGATCTTGGCGGCTATGCCTATCGCGAGGACCTGTCGGAGCCGGACAAACCGGTTTTCGTCAGACCCTACGACGCCAACTGAACCTGCGGACAATAAAGCCCGAGTTTTTCCAGCAACGCGTCTTTGCGTAGCGGCTTGGTGAGGTAATCTGTCAGACCGGCATCAAGGATGATGTCCTTGTCGCCATCCATCGCGTGCGCTGTCACAGCGATGATCGGCACATGCGGTCCGGTGCCTTCTAACGCGCGAATGCGGGCCGTCGCTTCTTTGCCGTCCATTCCGGGCATGGAAATATCCATGAAGATCACATCGGGTCTTTGTGTCTCGAACGCCGTGACGGCTTCGAACCCGTCATTGGCCAGAGTAAGATCAAGGGCAAGCTTGCTGACCATCTTGCGAAACACCAATTGGTTGGTCCGGTTGTCCTCGGCCAAAAGCACTTTGGGTAATCCGACTTGAGCAGGAGGTTGCGGTGCTTCAGGTGCCGCGCAGGGAACTGCAGTCGAGGTGATAGCCTCCAACAGGGCCGCGCGCGCATAGGGGCGCTGTATCATGCGCAAACGGGTCAGACCGGTTTCGGTAAACCGTTTTGGATCATGCGACAGGACCAAAATCGGTGCGTCATTGGCGATGGAGTTGAATGCATCGAGCGTCGGTTGAAACTCGGGGCTGTCCTGCTCCAACCCAAGGATTGTCAGGCTGACGGAGGCAATCAACTCGGCCGACAGGGTCGACCGGTCCGATGCCAGAATCGGCGTTCCGCCCAGTGCGGCGACCTGATTGATGAGGGGCGTCGTGCCATCTTCGTCCGTATCGTCAATCACGAGAATGCGACGCAGGGACGGATCAAGCTTTCGGGAATTCGCGCCATCCCCGTTATCGACCGGTAGCGTGATCCTGAAGCCAAAACAACTGCCGACACCTTGTTCTGATTCAACCCAGACTTGGCCTTGCATCATCTCGATCAAGCGTCTGGTGATCGCAAGGCCAAGCCCGGTGCCTTCGAACTGACGATTGCGGTCGTCTTCGACCTGATTGAACTCGCCGAAAACATGCTCGATCTTGTCGGCTGCGATCCCGATCCCGGTATCCTCGACCGTGATGCAAAGCGTTGTTTGGTTTTCGTTTGCATCCTCTCCAACCACACGCAAAACCACCCCACCTTCGAGCGTGAACTTGACAGCATTGCCCATCAGGTTGGTCACAATCTGACGGATGCGTCCGGGGTCGGCGACAAATCGGGTTGGCTGTAGGATGTCATAATCAATTCTGAGGCTGAGCCCTTTCGCCCGTGCGCTGGGCTGCAAGAGCAAAACAACCTCGTGCAGCGTTTGTTCGAGGTCAAACGGTTCGGGGTGCAGAACCAATCGGTCCGCGTCGATTTTAGAATAATCCAGCACATCGTTGATGATGACCAAAAGCGCTTCGCCAGAGTGTTTGATGGTTTCGACAAAAAGCCGCTGTTCGCTGTCGAGATCGGTTTCGGTCAGCAGGTCCGCCATGCCGACCACGCCATTCATCGGGGTTCTGATCTCGTGGCTCATATTTGCAAGAAACGCGGATTTCGCCCGGTTCGCGGCTTCGGCCTTTTGGCGGGCCTCATGGAGTTCCTGCTGGTAGCGCACGCTTTCCGTGATGTTCAGCCCAAGGCTCACCACGTCACCTGACGGGCCGCGCCGGTCGAACATGCGAATGTGTTCGCCGTTCCACAGCTGTATCTCTATCGGTTCAGGCGCTTCCTGCTGCCATCGGTCCTGCATCCGTGCACGCCAGTCTGCGGGGCGTTCGCTGCCGATATTGACGATGCCTTCTTCTGTGAGAAGCTGGAGAATGCGCGGATAGGTGATGCCCGGCTGCACTTCTTCCAGATCTTCGAACACGGCAAGATAGGACCGGTTGGCGACGATCATGCGGTTGTCGGCATCGAAAAAGGCGAACCCGTCCTGAATGGTCTCGATCGAATGCCAAAGGCGGCGTTCCGCGATCTGGATCTTTTCGTGAGCGACGCCAAGTTCGGTTTTGACCCGCTGGTTTTCGCCACGAACCATCGCCACTTCGGCACGGGTTTCGACGATTTCATTGCTGAGCTGTTGCGCGTGATTGCCCAATTTGCGGTTTGCCGCAAAAAGCTCGGCCTGTTTGAGTTCGAGTAAACGTTCTGCCGCAAGCCGTGCGCGCCGTTCTTCTGACAGCTTGTTGGCAAGACTCATCCGCACCTCCGTAGTCGACGGTTCGGACTTTCCCGGATCATGGTGAAGAATGAATTAACCCGGCCAAACGGAATGGCCGGGTTTAGATTACTTTGCGCGAATTGGTGTTAGAGACGTTCGATGGCCAGCGCGATACCTTGGCCGCCGCCGATACACATGGTGATCAGAGCCTTGGAACCGCCGATGCGTTCAAGTTCGTAGAGCGCCTTGATCGTGATGATTGCACCGGTCGCACCCACCGGATGACCCAAGGCAATCGCCCCACCGTTTGGGTTCACCTTGGCAGGGTCCAGCCCAAGACCCTTGTTTACGGCCAGGGCCTGCGCGGCAAAGGCCTCGTTGCTTTCGATCACGTCGAAATCGGTGATCGACAGGCCTGTGCGCTTTAGAAGGTTCTCGACCGCTGGCACCGGGCCGATGCCCATGACCTCTGGGCGGACGCCCGCATGGGCATAGCCAAGGATGCGCGCTTTTGGCTTTAAGCCCGCGCTCTGGGCGGCGGATGCCGTGGCGAGGACAATGGCTGCAGCACCGTCGTTGATCCCCGACGCATTACCAGCCGTCACGGTGCCGTCCTTCTGGAACACGGTTTTCAGACCGCTGAGCGCCTCCATCGTGGTCGCTTTGGGATGCTCGTCCGTGTCAAACGGAACCATGTCGCGCTTGACCCTGACTTCAACGGGAACGATCTGGCTCTTGAAACGGCCTTCCGCGATCGCCTGTGCCGCCCGTTGCTGGCTTTCCAGCGCAAAGCTGTCCTGCGCATCGCGGCTGATGTCATGTTCAGCGGCGACATTTTCAGCCGTGACACCCATATGGCCGGTGCCGAAGGGGCAGTTCAGCGCGCCCAGCATCATGTCCATAGTGCGGATGTCACCCATCTTGGCGCCCCAGCGCTGATCGGGCACGATATAGGGCGACCGGCTCATGCTTTCGGCGCCACCCGCCAGCGCGAATTGTGCATCACCCAGCATCAGCGATTGCACAGCCGAAACGATGGCCTGCGCACCCGAGCCGCACAAACGGTTCACGTTCATGGCTGGCGTCGTGTCGGGCACACCGGCCTGCATCGCAGTGACCCGGCTGAGATACATGTCGCGCGGTTCGGTGTTGATGACATGGCCGAACACGACGTGACCGATCTGTGCGCCTTCCACGCCCGACCGCTCCAGCGCAGCCTTGGCGACCGTTGTGCCAAGATCAATGGGCGGGGTTGCCGCGAGCGATCCGCCGAATGTTCCGATTGCTGTTCGTGCGCCGTCGAGGATTACGATATCGTCTGCCATCAAGGCCTCCCTTGTTCCGTTGCGCGTAGTATGAGCCAGCCGAACGGGACTGTCAGCCGCAACGTGCCGTCAGTCGGGGAGCGAATTCGTCGCAAGCTGCGACCCTTCGAGCACTTTGACTTCGCGCTGCGGGAAAGGAATCGAAATGCCGTGTTCCTGAAAGGCATCCCATAAAGCGAGGTACACATTGCCCCGGATATTGGTCAGCCCGCCCGTGGGATCGCGGATCCAGAATCGCAGGATGTAGTCGACCGAACTGTCGCCGAAGCCGACGATGTGGCAGACGGGGGCTTTGAAGCTCAGGACACGGTCCACGGATTTCGCAGCGTTGATCGCGATCTCGCGGACTTTGTGGGGATCGTCGGAGTAGGCCGTACCGAAAAAGATATCCAACCGTACGAATTCGTTCGAGTGGGACCAGTTGACCACCTGACCGGTGATCAGGTCTTCGTTCGGGATCAGGTATTCCTTGCCATCGCGGGTTACGACGCTGACATAGCGCGCGCCAAGGCTGTTGATCCAACCGAACGTATCGCCGAGCGAGATCACGTCGCCGGGTTTGATCGACTTGTCGAGCAGGATGATGATGCCGGACACGAGGTTCGACACGACCTTTTGCAGACCGAACCCAAGGCCGACGCCGATGGCCCCCGACAGAACGGCAAGGCCGGTCAGGTCGACCCCAACAAGGCGGAGACCCATGAAGAACGCTGTGCCGAACAGCAGGACTTGCAGGAACTTGATCGCAAGGACCTGCATGGAGGGCGAGATATCTTCGTTGCGTCGGATCGTGGCAGCGGTTGTGCTGCTGATCAACCGCGCCCCGGTGAGGAGTGCAGCAAGGATCACGATGGCTTGAATCACCAGCCAGAGCGACAGACGGGTTTCACCGATGGTAAAGGCCGCACTGTCGAGAAGCGATTGCGCCTCATCGGACAGCCCGGTGATCGAGAGCGTGACCCAAATCCATGCGCCATAGCGCACGATCGAACGCATCAGGGCGTTCTGGATCAGGCGCGTGGCAAAGGCGATGAACAGCCATGCAGTCGACAGGTCCGCGATGATTGCCAGCAGGTAGGTGCGCGACGGCCATGTGAATTCGCGCATGACCGCGATGACCAGCCAGATCAGAACGACGAACAGAACCATCCGCAAGCGGCGATGGAACACCACCAGTGCGCGCATGCGCCATTTGGGCCAACCTTCGAGGCCGCGCATCCAGTCATGCATGCGCGGTTTGATGATCGCCGCTAGTACATGCGCGACCACGAAGATGCCGAGGGCGATGAAAAGTTGATAGGCATTCCAAGGGCGCAGCAGGCTTGTCAGAAATGTCTCTGCCCAAGCGTACAGGTCGAGTGTGATCTCGGTCAGCGCTTCCGGTGAGACGACGTCAGGGCCCATTCCAATCCCGTTTGACTGTTCCAGCTCAGGGTCGCACCCGAGCGCAGACAGTGCAACAGGTTAAGAGCCTGTGAACGGCAGCGCGATCATAACGGGCGTCAGATCGGTGTCGGCACCTGCGGCGTGCACGATCAGTCCCGCACACAGGATCGCAATCAGTCCCAAATTGATTATGTTCAGTTTTGTCAGCATTTTGCCCGTCGCAACATACTGTACGTGCAAGGGTTGGCTTTGGATCACTTGAGTCAAGTCATGCGCCGACACAGAGCCGCACTTGCGGCAGGAGGGGGCGATGATGTATGGCAGCGCGTATGGAAATGGTTTTCGATCTGGACGAACGCGCGCGGTTGCGGGAGCGTTTCTTCGGTGCGACGCACACGGTGCTCGCGCGGCTATAATCCTGCGCCCGCGCCCACCTCATCCAACACCACATTTTCGCCAAGCAAGGGAGAGGACCCATGTCCCCCAAAACGCTCTATGATAAAATCTGGGACGCCCATGTCGCGCATGAAGCCGATGATGGCACCTGCCTTTTGTATATCGACCGCCACCTCGTTCACGAAGTGACCAGCCCGCAGGCCTTTGAAGGGCTGCGCATGGCGGGTCGCTCGGTGCGCGCACCCGACAAGACCATCGCGGTTCCGGATCATAACGTGCCGACAACGCCCGGTCGCGAAGACCCCAAGAACATGACTGAAGACAGCGCCATTCAGGTCGCGGCGCTTGACAAGAACGCCAAGGATTTCGGTATTCACTACTATCCGGTGTCTGATGTCCGTCAGGGCATCGTCCATATCGTTGGCCCCGAACAGGGCTGGACGCTGCCGGGCATGACCGTGGTCTGCGGCGACAGCCACACCGCGACGCACGGCGCATTCGGCGCGTTGGCACACGGGATCGGAACCTCCGAGGTCGAGCACGTTCTGGCAACCCAGACGCTGATCCAGAAGAAATCCAAGAACATGAAGGTCGAGATCACCGGCAAGCTTGCGCCGGGTGTGACCGCTAAGGACATCACCCTGTCGGTGATCGGCAAGACCGGCACCGCCGGTGGTACGGGCTATGTCATCGAGTATTGCGGCGAAGCGATCCGCGATCTGTCGATGGAAGGCCGGATGACCGTGTGCAACATGGCCATCGAAGGCGGTGCCCGCGCGGGCCTGATCGCTCCTGACGAAAAGACGTTTGAGTATGTCAAAGGCCGCCCGCATGCCCCGAAAGGCGCACAGTGGGAAGCCGCTCTGGCATGGTGGAAGACGCTTTTCTCGGATGAGGATGCACATTGGGACAAGGTGGTCACGATCAAGGGCGAAGACATCGCGCCTGTTGTGACATGGGGCACCTCGCCCGAAGACGTGCTGCCGATCACCGCTGAAGTACCGTCTGCCGACAGCTTTGAAGGTGGCAAAGTCGGTGCAGCGCAGCGGTCGCTGGACTATATGGGTCTGACACCGGGCCAGAAACTGTCGGATATCGAGATCGACACCGTATTTATCGGGTCGTGCACCAATGGCCGCATCGAGGACCTTCGCGCTGCAGCTGAAATCCTCAAAGGCAAGAAGATCGCCGTGAAACGGGCGATGGTCGTGCCGGGATCTGGCCTTGTGCGCGCTCAGGCCGAGGAAGAAGGTCTGGCGGATATCTTCAAGGAAGCCGGGTTCGAATGGCGCCTTGCTGGCTGTTCCATGTGCCTTGCAATGAACCCCGACCAGCTTCAGCCGGGGGAGCGTTGCGCAGCGACGTCCAACCGCAACTTCGAAGGCCGTCAGGGCCGTGGCGGCCGCACACATCTGATGTCGCCTGCGATGGCAGCGGCCGCGGCGATCACTGGGAAACTCACCGATGTGCGGGAGATGATGTAATGGACAAATTCGAAAAACTCACCGGGATCGCGGCTCCGATGCCGCTGGTGAACATCGACACCGACATGACCATCCCCAAGCAGTTCCTGAAAACGATCAAGCGGTCGGGTCTTGGCGTGAACCTGTTCGACGAAATGCGGTACGACAACGACGGCAACGAGATCCCGGATTGCGTGCTGAACAAACCGCAGGACCGTGACGCAGAAATCCTTGTCGCTGGCGACAATTTCG
>NZ_JAEPMO010000181.1 GCF_017643905.1 Marivita sp. | reverse complement strand
TGACCCGCGTGGGCGATGACAACCTCTTCATGGCGGGGTGCCATGTCGCCCATGACGTGCAGATCGGCAACCGCGTGATCGTGGTCAACAGCGCGGCCCTGGCCGGGCATTGCATCCTCGAAGACGACGTGATCGTCGGCGGGCTGTCCGGCGTGCACCAGTTCGTGCGCATTGGCCGTGGCGCGATCATCGGCGCGGTGACGATGGTCACGAATGACGTGATCCCTTATGGCCTTGTGCAGGCGGATCGCGGGAGGCTGGACGGGCTGAACCTTGTGGGTCTCAAGCGCAAGGGCGTCAGCCGCGCGGACATCACGGCCCTGCGTGCGGCCTTCCAGATGCTTGCACAGGGCGAAGGCGCGTTTCAGGAGCGGGCCAAGCGACTGGGCGAAGAAACCGACAGCGCCTATGTCCATCACATTGTCGATTTCATTCTGGGAGAGACTGACCGGTCCTTCCTCACGCCGGGCTGAACGATGACACTGGCGCTGATCTGCGGGCAGGGGCGGTTGCCGCGCATCGTTGCGGACGCGCAACCGCAGCGCCCGCTGGTCTGCGTATTGCATGGATTCGAACCCGATGGTCTGACGGCCGATCTGACCTTTCATCTCGAAACGCTGGGCAGCTTGCTCGACACGCTCAAGGCGCGGGGCATCACGCAGGTCTGTCTCTGCGGCGCAATCCGTCGCCCGCCGATTGATCCCGCGCGGCTGGACGCGAAAACAGCCCCTCTCGTGCCACGACTTCAAACCGCTCTGACGTCTGGCGATGACGGTGCATTGCGGATCGTGATGGCGCTTTTTGAAGAAGCGGGGATCGCCATCTCGGCGGTGCATGAACTCGTGCCGGATCTCTTGCCCGCTGCCGGTGTCCTGACGTTCAAGACCTATCAGCCGCAGAACAGCATCGAGGCGAAGATGGGCGAACGCACCGTGGCCGCCATGGGCGCACGGGATGCGGGTCAGGCCTGCGTTGTGCGCGGTGACAGCGTACTGGCCCGCGAGGATGCGGCAGGCACGGATGCCATGCTGACCCGGCTGGCGCGGGACCGCGCCACAAGCAGCGGCGACTTCCTCAGCAACCCGATCAACGCCGCAAGCGATATGTTCGGCGGATTGCTGGGCGATGCAACCGACTGGCTCACCGGAGGCACATCGACATCCGATGGCGGCATCCTGTTCAAAGCGCCGAAACCCGGACAGGACCGCCGCGCGGATCTGCCGGTGATCGGGGCAGGGACGCCCGACGCGGTCTCGGCCGCCGGACTGTCCGGCATCGTGATCGAAGCAGGGGGCGTGATGATCCTCGACCGGGCCAAGACGGTTGCTCGCTGCGATCAGTTGGGCCTGTTCCTCTGGGTGCGGGAAAAGGGCGGCTGATGCGGGTCTTCGTCATTGCCGGAGAAGCCTCGGGCGACAAGCTGGGCGCGGCGCTGATGGCGGGCCTGCGCAAACATGCGGGCGATGTGACATTCGAAGGCATTGGCGGCGACCGCATGATCGCCGAAGGGCTGGATAGCCTGTTTCCCATGGATGAAATCTCGATCATGGGCATCACCGAGATCCTGTCGCAATACCGCCAGCTCAAGGCGCGTATCCGCCAGACGGCGGATGCGGTGTTGGCGGCCAAACCGGATGTCCTGATCACCATCGACCTGCCGGAATTCAGCCTGCGTGTGGCCAAGCTGGTCAAGGCGCGCAGCACTATCCGGACTGTCCACTACGTTGCCCCCACGGTCTGGGCGTGGCGTCCCGGACGCGCGAAAAAGATGGCGGCGCATATCGACCAGGTGCTGGCGCTTTTGCCGTTCGAGCCGCCCTACATGGAAGCAGCCGGCATGCGCTGCGACTTTGTTGGTCATCCTGTCGTGACCGATCCTGTTGCCCCACCCGAGGACGTGGTGGCCTTTAGGACTGCGCAAGGCATCGGCGACGCACCACTGGCTGTGATCCTGCCCGGATCGCGCCGCAGCGAGGTGTCGCGCCTCTTGCCGGTTTTCTCCGAAGTGGTCCATACGCTGCAAAAGCGTCACCCCGATCTGCGCTTCGTCCTGCCTGCAGCACCGAATGTGGCGGCTCTCGTGGCGGACGCCGTGGCCTCCTGGCCGGTCAAGCCGATCATTGTGAACCCGGCCGAGGATGGCATGGCGACCAAGCAAGCGGCCTTTGCTGCGGCCGACGTGGCGGTTGCTGCATCCGGTACGGTATCGCTCGAACTGGCGGCATCGGACACCCCCATGGTCATCGCCTACGATATGAACTGGATTTCACGCCAGATCATCGGGCGGATGCTGCTGGTCGACACTGTGACCTTGGTCAATCTCGTATCCGAGACGCGGGTTGTGCCCGAATTCATCGGCGCGAACTGCACGCCGGGTCCGATTGCCGACGCGGTGTCGGACCTTCTTGACGCGCCGCAACGTCAGAAGGCAGCGATGGCCCTGACGATGGAGCGGCTGGGCAAGGGGGGCATTGCCCCCGGCGAACGCGCGGCACTGGCTGTACTGGACGGCCTGAAATAGAAACGGGGGCCGGATCGCCTGATCAAACCCCCGCCAAAAACAACAAAAAAAGCGCGTTACTGCGGCTGCAACGCGGTGATTTCCTCAAAGGCTGCGGTGAAGCCAGACAGCGACATTGCGACAGTAACCCGCTGGTCCGGGGCCAGCGCCGGGACGATGGTCACATTGGCCACGTTGCCACGACGGAAGGCCGCCACGTCCTCGGCAACAAAGCCGACGCGCGCGTAGCAACCGACGGTGGTGCAGAACGAAAAGTCATAGCGCTTGGCCTGACCGGAATCGACCCGCACGTTCAGTTTCTCGGTCAGCAGCGTTTCAAGCGGAACAACAAAGGTGCCACCAGCTGCAACCTGTCCGCCTTGGGGTACGCGGAAGATGCTCACTTCGGCCACATTGCCACCGTTCTGATCTTTCAACAGTTGATACATCTGGCAGGGCTCAGGTCCTTCCGGAACGCGCAGACACTGAATCGACCAGTCGCCATGGGTAGTTTTGACATAAGTGCCGTCCTTCGCCGACGGCTCGGCCACGGGCTCACCAGTGTCCAGAACCGACAGATCGGCATTCGCCGCGGGAGCCTCGGTGCCTTCGGGCGCTGCGGTGTCCTGCGCCATGACGGCACCGGCAAAAGCGAAGCTGGCAATCGTTGTCAAAAGCAAAAGGGGTTTGGTCATAAAGTCCTCTCCGAAGCGTCGGTTATGTTTGTCCGTGCGTTATCATGCGCTGTGCGAAGTGTCAGGCCAAAACGCGAAAAGTTGACCAACCAAGCGGCGGATTCTTGCGCCTGCCGCCACAGATTGTTTCAGGCGATGGTGTTCAAGTGAAAACTGAGCAACGGCATTCAATGGCCTGAAAATAAAAGGGAAGCCGCAGTGGTGCGACTTCCCTTTCTTGCTCCCTGTCGGACCGGCCGACTATTATTGCGGTGACGCTACGAAATGAAATCCACAGCGTCAACAGGCAAAATTCAATCGTGAATTCGCAAAAAAGGCCACGCTTCGCAGCGTGGCCAGTCCAACAGGGAGGATCGCCCGGATCGCTGGGGATCAATTCGATCCGGACGAAAAACATACTGGCGGCAAAAGGTTAAGTTTGTATGTTCGGTTCCTGAACAGAGTGCTGGGGGATGTGTATGGAAAACGGTGTGTTTGTCGGCGGCGGAGGCGAGGGCTACGGCGTCAAGCAATGGTTGCGTTTGGACTATGCCAACCGGCATGGGCTTGTCGCAGGCGCGACAGGTACCGGTAAGACCGTGACGCTTCAAATCCTTGCCGAAGGATTCTCTGCTCAGGGCGTCCCGGTGTTCATGGCCGACGTGAAAGGTGATCTGTCGGGCCTTTCCAAACCCGGCAGCCCCGATTTCAAGCTGCACCAACCCTTTACAGACCGTGCGGCAACCATCGGTTTCGAGGATTTCGCCTACCGGGCTTTTCCTGTCACGTTCTGGGATCTCTTCGGCGTTCAGGGGCATCCGATCCGTACAACGGTCGCCGAAATGGGGCCGCTGCTGATCTCTCGCCTTCTCGAACTCTCCGAGGCGCAGGAGGGTATCCTGAACATCGCCTTCCGCGTGGCCGATGAAGAGGGACTGCCGCTGCTCGACCTCAAGGACCTGCAGTCCATGCTGGTCTGGCTGGGCGAGAACGCAAGCACGGTGTCGCTCCGCTATGGCAACATCGCCATCCAGTCCGTCGGTGCGATTCAGCGACGTTTGCTGGTGCTCGAAAATCAGGGTGGTGCGGATTTCTTTGGCGAACCAGCACTGGAACTGCGCGACCTGATGCGCACGGACCCGAGCGGTCAGGGGCAGATCAACATTCTTGCCGCGGACAAGTTGATGGGGTCGCCACGGCTCTACGCGACCTTCCTGCTGTGGCTTCTGTCCGAGCTTTTCGAAGAACTGCCCGAAGTGGGCGATCCCGAGAAACCCAAACTGGTCTTCTTCTTTGATGAGGCGCATCTGCTCTTCGACGATGCCCCGAAAGCGCTGGTCGACAAGGTGGAACAGGTCGCGCGCCTGATCCGGTCCAAAGGCGTCGGCGTCTATTTCATCACCCAGAATCCCGACGACATCCCCGAAGACATCCTTGGTCAGCTGGGCAACCGCGTGCAGCATGCCCTGCGCGCGTTCACCGCGCGCGATCGCAAGGCACTGCGCATGGCGGCGGAAACCTACCGCGAAAACCCGGCTTTCGACACGGAACAGGCGATCCGCGAAGTCGGAGTCGGTGAGGCGGTGACGTCGATGCTCGAACGCAAGGGCATTCCGGGCATGGTTGAACGTACCTTGATCCGTCCGCCATCCTCGCAGCTTGGCCCGATCACCCCAGCAGAGAGGGGGGGCATCATGGGCGCGAGCGATCTTGGCGATAAATACACGCAGCGCCTTGACCGCCAGTCCGCCTTCGAAATCCTCGCGCAACGCACGGCCGAGGCTGCCGCCGCCGCCGAGCAGGCGGAACAGAAGGAAGCCGAGCTTGATGCGGCAATGCGGGAATACACCGCCGGTCGGCGCTATACCGGTACCCGCGTCGGGCGCTCCACCTCGCAACCAACGCGGACCAGCCGAACCAGTCGCAAGGACGAAAGCTTTGGCGAGGCGATCGCAAATGTGGTCGTCAAGGAACTCAAGGGCACAACCGGGCGGCGGATCGTCCGGGGTATCCTTGGAGGCCTGTTCAAAGCCCGCTGAGCACTGGTCCTTCCGGGCAGGGCGGGCTAAGTCAGGGCGTCGAACAGGACGAAAGACGCATCTATGCCCGCCGATACCACAACCGACGCAGAAATGGCCGCCGATGAGCGCCGTTCCGGTCTGCGGACCATCCGCAAGGTCGGGCCATATCTTTGGCCCGATGACAAGCCGTGGGTCAAACGCCGTGTCGTGATCGCGCTTGTCAGCCTTGTGCTGGCCAAGATCGTCAACATGCTGGCACCATTGCTCTTTGGTAAAGCGGTCGATGCGCTGTCCGGGCAGGCGTCTGATCTTGTTCTGGGCGGCGTCGGGCTCACGCTGGCTTATGGCTTTGCCCGCCTGATGAACGTGGGCTTTCAGCAATTGCGCGACGGTGTTTTTGCCCGCGTCGGCCAGCGCGCCTTGCGGTCGCTGGCGCTGGAAACCTTTACCCATATCCACCGTCTGTCGATGCGCTATCACATCACGCGCAAGACGGGTGGGTTGAGCCGGATCATCGAACGCGGGGTCAAGGGCGTCGACTTCCTCCTGCGGTTCATGCTGTTCAGCGTAGGTCCGTTGATCCTTGAACTGCTGCTGATCTGCCTCGTGCTGCTTTGGCTGCTCGACATCCGCTACATGCTGGTGGTGCTGTTCACCATCGCCATTTACGTCTGGTTCACCTTCAAGGTCACCGAATGGCGTGTCCGTCTGCGCCGCGAAATGAACGCGCAAGACACGGATGCCAACCAAAAGGCCATCGACAGCCTGCTCAATTTCGAAACCGTCAAGTATTTCGGCGCCGAAGCCCGCGAGGCCGCCCGCTACGACAAATCCATGGAGGCCTACGAAGGCGCTGCCATCAAGACGGCGACCTCGCTTGCCTTCCTGAACTTTGGTCAAAGCTTCATCATCACCTCAGGGCTTGTTGCCGTCATGGTGATGGCGGCGCTTGGCGTTCAGGCGGGCACGATCACGGTTGGCGATTTCGTCATGGTCAACGCCTACATGATCCAGATCACCATGCCGCTCAACTTCCTTGGCACGGTCTACCGCGAGATCCGTCAGGCGCTTGTCGATATGGGCGAAATGTTCGACCTTCTCGAACAGCCTCAGGAGGTGTCCGACAAACCCGGCGCACCGGATGTGCAGGTGTCGAAAGGCGCCGTGCAGTTCGACAACGTGAAATTCGGATACGACCCCGCCCGGCCGATCCTGAAGGGAGTATCGCTGCACGTCCGCTCAGGCGAGAACGTGGCCTTGGTCGGCCCTTCCGGGTCCGGCAAATCCACCATCGGACGACTGTTGTTCCGCTTCTATGACGTGACGGATGGCGCGGTGCGGATCGACGGGCAGGATGTGCGCGACGTCACGCAGACCAGCCTGCATGACGCCATCGGCGTGGTGCCGCAGGACACAGTGCTCTTCAACGACACGATCCGTTACAACATCGCCTATGGCCGGGCCGGTGCCACCGAGGACGACATCATTGCCGCAGCCCGCGCCGCGCAGATCCACGACTTCATCCTGTCACTGCCCGAAGGGTACGACACGATGGTGGGCGAACGCGGATTGAAACTGTCGGGTGGCGAAAAACAACGCGTCGGCATCGCCCGCACACTGCTCAAGAACCCGCCGATCCTCATTCTGGACGAGGCGACATCCGCGCTCGATTCCGAAACCGAGGCGTCGATCCAAGGGGCATTGAAACTGGCTGGTGAAGGCCGCACGGTGATCACCATCGCGCACCGCCTGTCCACCATCGCCGATGCGGACCGGATCGTCGTTCTTGAAAACGGGCAGGTGGTCGAAGAGGGCACCCATGACAGCCTTCTGGCAAGTCAGGGTCGGTATGCGTCGCTCTGGAACCGTCAGATGCAAGAGGACGAAGCTGCCTGAGGGGGGGCGGACCGGGAAATGACCACAGCGGGGTCATAAAATGGCCCACTGAAAGAACGAGGTTTTGCGCCGTTCCCTAGCTGAGAAGCAAAGAGAAACGATGTCCAGACTGATCTTTTCACAAGTCCTTTTGCTGATCGAAGCGGTTGTGATCGTTGCGCTGTATCAGGTATCCAGCGATTTTGAATGCCGCCAGACCGATCTGTTCGTTCTGTGTCGGGGCATTCGCCTTGGCATGGTGCTGGGACTTTGTCTTGCCGCCGATTCTGTGGAAAAACAGGCGTTCGCTGGCGCAGAATATCGACGGCTGAACGTTGCGCGAGCACCTTTTCTGTCAGGCGTTTCGCGGTTGCTGCGGTGCAGGAAAGATCTTTGCCAGTTTGCGGAGGTTCTGGGC
>NZ_JAEPMO010000112.1 GCF_017643905.1 Marivita sp. | reverse complement strand
CGCGCCCCAGTTTCATGTTGTGCCCCGGCAGCGTGATCGGTCCGGCCAGCCCTTTGTGATCGCGGATCTTGCGCACCATGTCGTGGGCGTCTTCGATGGCCGCGAAATCCAGATGCTTGCGCCAGACAAAGGGCGTCAGTGTCTTGAGGAATGTCTCGCCCGCCGCGATATCGCCCGCACATGCCCGCGCCTTGATATATGCCGCGCGTTCCCATGTCCGGCCAAGGCTTTCGTAATAGCGCTCGGCGGCCTCCATGGCCAGGCAGACCGGCGTGACCGACGGATCGGGGCGCAGCCGCAGATCGGTCCGAAACACGTAGCCCTCGCCCGTCAGATCGCTGAGCATCGCGCACATCTTGCGTGTCGCCCGCACCAGCGCGGATCGCGCCTCGTGGTAGTCGTCTGGATCAAAGCGCGTTTCGTCGAAGAGGCAGATCAGGTCCACGTCCGAGCTGTAGTTCAGCTCTCCCGCGCCCATCTTGCCCATCGCCAGCGCCACCATGCCCCCCGCCAGCTCCGCGTCGTCTTCGGTCTGGCCGGGTAACTTGCCGCGTTTGATCTCGTGCAGGCTGGTGGCCCGCATGGCCAGATGCACCGAAAGATCGGCGAAATCTGTGAGCGCCTGCGTCACGGTTTCCAGCGGCCAGACCGCGGCCAGATCGGCCAGCCCGGTCAGAAGTGCGATGCGCCGTTTGGCTTGGCGGAGCCTTGCGGGTAGCGCGTCGGGCGCGGTGGCCCGCAGGGTGTCATGCTCTTGAAGAAGCGACGCCTCGGGATCGGCAAGCGCAGTTTCGAGCCAGCCGCTTTCCTTTTCGATCAGCGATTTGAGGTAAGGGCTGCACCCGCCCGCCCCATGGATCAGCTTTGCCACATCCCCGGTCGCCCAAGGTGCGGCGGTCAGCGCATCGGCACCCTGTTCGGGCTCGTACGCGTGGGGAAGTCGGGTGATGCGGTCGGAAAAAGTCATGGACCCATGATGGCCACGGGTTTAGGGGAAGTGCAATGGGGCGCGACGGGGGACATACCTCTGCGCCATCCTCGGGTTTGACCCAAGGATCTGTGAGACATGCGGTAACGTCATCCTTGGGCATGACCCGAGGATCTCTCTTGGATGGAGGTCCTCGGGCCAAGCCCGAGGATGACCTCAATATCGGAGCAGAAGCGGCGCCGCCCTTTGGCCTGACCGTACTCTCATTCCACCGGGGCTTCCCCCGTGACCTGTACCCCTGTCGGGGCCTTCTGAAACCGGTTTCTCAGGGTCGGCCCATATGGGCATCTGAGAGAAGATCAGTTCAAATATCGCGGCCTGGGAGTGACCCTTCCCGCTCGATGCGCATCGTGGGCGGGGGTATGCGGTGCCAGACGTTAAGGATTTGGAAAGCCCGCGTGCGTTGGACACGGCTGACGCCGTAAAACAAACCGCAGCGCTACAAAAAACCGTGACAGCCCAAAGAGAGTCATGCAGGGTTTGACCTTAGCGCATAATCATTTGGAGCGGTGCAAACATGGCTTTGGACATAATCGGCGCAGGTTTTGGGCGGACCGGCACGGAGTCGATGAAACGCGCACTCGAAATCCTGGGCTACGGCCCGTGCTACCACATGTACGAGGTCATCCCGAACAAGAACCGTTTCGAGATGTGGCAGGGTATTTACGACGGCACAGTCACGCCGGATTGGGACGCGGTGTTCGACGGATTCAGGGCCACTGTGGATTGGCCGGCGGCCCGCTACTGGCGCGAATTGGCAGCCCATTTTCCCGACGCAAAGACCCTGTTGACCTATCGCGATGCGGAAAGCTGGTACGCCAGTATGGAAAAGACCATTCTTACCTTTCTTCGCGATCCGGAAAAAACCGAAGGCATGGCGCCTCGGCTCCGGAACACTGTTTTTGAAGGAGACGTCTCCGACAAGGACCACGTGATCGCGTTTTAAAATCGGAATGTTGCTGACGTGCAAAGCGCGTTCGGACCGGAGCGTTTGCTGACCTATCAGCTTGGATCGGGTTGGGAACCACTTTGCCGATTTCTCGACATGGACATTCCCGAGGTGCCGTATCCCAGCGGCAATGACAGTGCCAGCTTCCACCAAAAGGACCAAGAGTTGTCAAAAGCACGGAAGGCGTGATCGCGCCTGCCGCCTCAGACCCGCCGCAGCGCCAACACAGAATTCAGACCACCGAAGGCAAAGGCGTTCGACAGGGCCACATCGACCTTCGCCTCGCGCGCCACGTTCGGCACCACGTCCAGCGCACATTCGGGGTCAGGTTCCTCGTAACCGATGGTGGGCGCGATCACCCCGTCGCGCAGGGCCATAATGCAGGCCAGAAGCTCGATCGCGCCGGTGCCACCAATGCAATGCCCGTGCATCGACTTGGTGGACGAGATCATCAGGCGGTCGGCATGTGCCCCGAACACATCCGCCACTGCGGCGCATTCGGTCTTATCGTTGGCAGCGGTGCCGGTGCCGTGGGCGTTGATATAGCCCACGTCCTGAGGGTTCAGCTTGGCATCATGCAGCGCCCCGGCAATGGCGCGTGCGGCGCCGTTCTTGGACGGCATGACGATGTCCGACGCGTCCGAGGTCATGGCAAAGCCCACCACCTCGGCCAGGATCTCGGCCCCGCGTTTGCGGGCGTGTTCGTATTCCTCGAACACGAAAACGCCAGCCCCTTCGCCCTGCACCATGCCGTTGCGGTTGGCGCTGAAGGGGCGGCAGGCGTCCTTGGACATGACGCGCAGCCCTTCCCATGCCTTGACGCCTCCAAAGCACAACATGGATTCCGACCCGCCCGTGATCATCACCGGGGACAGCCCGCCATGCACCATCTGGAACGCCTGAGACATCGCGTGGTTCGACGAGGCGCAGGCGGTGGAGACCGTAAAGCTTGGGCCTTTGAGGTTGAACTCCATCGACACATGGCTTGCCGCGGCGTTGTTCATCAGCTTGGGCACGACAAACGGATGGACCCGGTTCTTGCCCTCTTCGTAAACGCTCCGATAATTGTCATCGAGCGTCGTCATCCCGCCGCCGGAATTGCCGAGGACGACACCAGAGCGCGCCGCCAGTTCGCCGGAAAACTCCAGCCCCGCCTGCGCCAGCGCTTCGCGGGCTGCGAACAGGGTGAATTGGGTGAACCGGTCATAGAGCGACAATTGCTGGCGGTTGAAATGCGCGGTCTCGTCGAAATCATGCACCTGCGCGCCGATCTGGATGGCCAACCGCTCCACATCTCGGAACTGCAAAGCGCTGATCCCGCAGCGCCCCTCCCGCATCGCTTCAAGCGTGTCGGGCACGTTCAGCCCGAGTGCGTTGACGGTGCCCGCCCCGGTGATGACCACGCGCTTCATCGGCGCTCAGTCCATTTGCCGGGCAATCAACCCTTCGACCCCAGCCACAACCGACGCCACCGAAGAGATGTCGAAATCGCTTTTCTCCGGCTCATTCGCGTTGAAGGGCACTTCGATGTCGAACTCTTCTTCCAGCGCGAAGATGCATTCCACGAGGCCCATGCTGTCAATGCCGAGATCCTGCATCGTGTCCGTCACGGCCACATCAGACGGCTCGATCATGGCTTGATCTGCTATGATGCGAATGACCCTGTCTTGCACGCTCATCTGCGTCCCCCGGAGGCTGTTTCGTCTGCGCCCGTGATTTAGTCGCTCGGGTCGGCCTTTGAAACCGATTTCTTGAGGAGGGCGACATCCGCAATCAGGCGCGGCAGACGACGCAATTGTTTGTAGAGCTCAAGCTGCGCGTCCATCTTCATCGCTGGATAGCCGAGCATGACGCGGCCCGACGGCACGTTCGACAGCACCTTGGTGGCCCCGCCGGTGATCACGTTGTCCCCGATGAAGAGGTTGTCGCTGACCCCGGTCTGCCCCCCCAACACCACGTTGTTGCCGATGCGGCTTGACCCGGCGATCCCCACCTGGGCGCAGATCAGGCAGTCATTGCCGATCACCACGTTGTGGCCGATCTGTGCAAGGTTGTCGAACTTGCACCCGTTGCCGACCTGCGTTGCCCGAACGGTACCCCGGTCGATGCAGGAATTGGCCCCCAGCTCCACATCATCCCCGATGACGACGCCGCCCAGCGAATGGATGCGCGCATAGCTTTGCGCGGTCGCCCCCGCCTGATCGCCCAGCGTCTCGCGCACCTTTTCGGCGGCGGAGGGTTCGGGTGTGACGAAGGAGAAGCCATCGGCACCGACGGTTGCGCCGAAATGCGCGATGAAGCGGTCGCCGATGGTGACCCCGTGGCCGATCTTCACTCCCGGATGCAGCAGTGCCCGTTCCCCGATCCGCGTGCCTTGCCCGACAAAGACCTGCGTCCCGATGACGGAGCCCGCGCCGATCTCTGCATCGGCGCCGATGACGGCAAAGGGACCGACAGAGACGTCGTCTGCCAATTTGGCGGTCGGATGGATCAACGCGGTTTCATGCAGACCCGGCGCATAGCCCGCCCCCGCATCCATCATCGCGGACAGGCCCGACATGGCATAGCGGGGTCGCGGAGCCATCAGCGCCGCATCAAGGCCCATCGCCTGCCAATCCGCCCCGTCCCACAGCATCGCGGCCCGCGCGCCTCCCTGAGACAGCTGGTCCGCAAATTCCGGTTTCATCGCAAGGGCCAGATCCGACGCCCGCGCCGAGCCCGGTTCCGCGACGGCGCTTACGTTAAGCGTCGTGTCCCCTTCGGCACGAATGCCAAGAGCGGTCGCAATTTCTGCAATGGTGTAGGGCATGCCTGCCTCCGGCCTGACTGGCCAGAGGTTTAGCTGCGAATTCCGGCGATCTCCACCCCTGCCGCGCTGAGGGCGTTCCAGATGGTGGCATCGCGTCCATAAACGTCGCGACGATACTGCGTGTCGCCCTTAGCGGTTGTGAAGGCGGTGCGGTAGATCAGGTGGACCGGGACAGGTTGATCCAGATTGACCCGCGTTTCCGCACCCGTGCGCAGACGCGACTGGAAAAACCCAACCGGGTCATCGGTCTGACGCGCCAGAAGCGCATAGGCAAAATCATGCGGATCATTCAGACGGACACAGCCGTGGCTGTAGGTGCGAACCTCGCGCGAGAACAGGTTTTTCGCGGGCGTATCATGCAGATAGATATTGTATTTGTTGGGGAACATGAACTTGACCGTGCCCAGCGCGTTCTTAGGCCCCGGCTTCTGCCGCATGGAAAACGGAAAGCTGCGTTCGGTATAGCCGGCAAAGCTTTGCCCCCGGCTGACAACGCGGCCCCGGCTATCGATGATCTCGAGATGTGACACGGCGCCGGAGTTGCTGCGCAGCTTCGGCAGGTATTCCCCGACGATGATGGAGCGTGGCACATACCAGCTTGGGTTGATGACCATGTGATCCATTTCGTCCGAGAATTCGGGCGTCTGGCGGTCGTCATCCTGATGCCCCACGACCGACCGGGTCTCGAATGTCAGTTTGCCGTCATCGAAGATGCGCGCGTTGAAATCCGTCAGGTTGACAAGGATATGACGCTGCCCCAGCCCACCGGGCAGATTGATCCAGCGTTCGCGCTCCATTGCGACGATCACCGATTTCAGCCGATCCTGCGGTGCGGCGTTGATCTCTTCGAGAGTTGCGCCCCCCGCGACACCATCAACGGTCAACCCATGGCTTTCCTGGAAGACGCGCACGGCTTCCGTGATCGACGTGTCATACCGGGCGGTCACGGTACGATCGAGGTATCCCATGGCGATCAGCCGGTCGCGCAGAGCCACGACGCCCGCGCCCGTGTCACCGGGTTCGTATTTGCCGGACGGCACCGTCGCCCCCCAGCCACCATGCGAAATGCTGTGTTCCAGCCGCATCTTGGCTTTCATCAGCCGCGCATATTCCTGCGACTGCGGTGCAAGCGACGCGAGAAATGCGCGCGGCGTCTCGGACAACAAACCTTCCAAATAATAGCTGGTCTCGCGCCGTGGAATTTCGCGTACGATGTGGCTGCTCACCTGACGGGGGTTGTCGATCACGCCTGTCTGAAGATCTCGTGCAAAATCAAGGTACAGATCCGTCAGCGCCACTTCGAGCGATCCGCGGTCAAAGCCGCTGCGCACTGAGGCCATCCGCGACAGAAGCGCTTCGGCGTTGTATTTCGACGTCGGCAAACCGTGGTAATGCGCCATGCTTAGCGCTTCGAGCAGGGCAGTCCGGCGTTCAAGATCGGCCTCCGTGCCGCCGGTCCAGATCGGCTCGAACCCGCGGTCGCGATAGAAAGCGGCGATCTGGTCGTCGCTGGACACGCTTTCGGCCACTGCCTGCTGGAACGCTGTCACCTGGACAGCACCGGCGCTTTGCGGTGCCAGATAGCTTGCTGCCACGAGAGCAATCACAGCTGCGCCGCGCAAGAACGTCCGGTGGATCATCAATCACTACTCCCAAGTCATGCAGTCCAAACGGATTGTTCCGCCTGTTTGTTCCATGCTCTTGCCGCCCATTCGCCGTGTCCATTCACAAAAAGTTTGTTTTTGCGTTTTAAAGGCGACATGCGGCACCGCTGCATCGCCCCGCGCAGGTGTAGCGTAACTTTAACACAGTTGGGCGATTTAAGCAGAATTTTGCCGAAAAACCTTGATCTGGATTTTTTTGGGAACTTTCGGTTTTTTTGAGATTCGGGATGTGTCATAGTCTGCGCACGATAGGCATTCGGCAGGTTCGCGGAACGACGCGGACGACTGGCAAAGTGAAAAACGGGACAGGCACTTTCAAATGACTGACACGAAATCCGGCGGCTTCACGCGCCGTGGTTTGCTGGCCGCCTTCGCGGCTACGACAATCACTGCGGCGCCCACCTTCGCAAATGCAGCAGGGTTCCTGCGCGGCGGGGGGGACATCCGACGGATCAAGATGTATTCCGGTCGTACCGGCGAACGGATCGACATGATCTACTGGATCGAAGGCGACTACATCGGCGATGCCATCAAGGAAGTGCACCATTTCATGCGGGATTGGCGGACGGATGACGTGAAATCCATCGACCTGCGCACCATCGACATCATGGCAGCGGCACATAATCTGCTGGACGTGTCTGAACCCTACATGTTGCTGAGCGGCTATCGCAGCCCGCAGACCAACGCGATGCTGCGGAGCAAGTCCAGCGGCGTTGCACGCAACTCGCTTCATCTCAAGGGTCAGGCGGCAGACCTGCGGCTGAATTCGCGCTCGGTGAATCAGATGTATCGTGCCGCAGCAGCCTGCAAGGCCGGCGGCGTCGGGCGCTATTCCGGATCGAATTTCGTCCACATGGATTGTGGCCCGGTGCGGACCTGGGGCGGATAACACGCTCTTACAGATTGTTACAAATGACAAAAGGCTGCCGATCCGGCAGCCTTTGTTGTTTCGAGTGGACGGGGGCCTGTCGCCCCCTGCCCGATCAGAATGTCATCTTGTACGTCACCGCACCCGTAAAGCCGCGCGATCCATCAAGGCCGATAGAGCTTGTGCCGGTCAGGCTCAGGAACGCGCCCGATCCCATTTCCTTGACCATGGAACCTGAGATGTAGCCCCATGTCTGGTCCGGACGCGGTGCGGATACGCTGCCCAACGTGTCGGCCGTCGGCCCAAGTGACACAACCAGCAGGTCGTCGTTGAAATCATGTTCAATCGAGCCGCGCAGGTTGAACACCACACCATCCATATTGGCAGGTGCGAAGATCGCCGACAGACCTGCGGTCAGGCGCTGGGACTCGTACTCGCTGTCCCCGTAAGACAGGCTTGCGGCACCGTCGGATTCCGTGAACCCGTCGATCGACACCTTTTCCCATGTGTAATGGGCAAACGGGTTCAACCGCACCTGATCATTCAGAGCATAAATGGCGCCGCCGCCAATCCGCGCAAACCGATAACTGCCCGTGGTGTCAGCGGTATAAGTCTCGGTCGCCGGTCCAAGGGTAAAGCTGCGGGTGATGTCATCGACATTGATCCGACCGCCCCCGAAGGCCGCGTTCAGGTAATACTTGGGCGACAGGGCAATCTGCCCGAACACGACGCCGATCATCAGATCACTGTCGAACCCGCCCGCGTTGTCGTCGAAATCGACCTGGCCGTAATCAAGACTGATGCCCGCACCAATGGTGGCGTTGGGTGCCACGGTGATATCTGCACCGGCCTTGAGCACCTTGGTCGACCCTTCAAGACCCGGTGTAACCTGCTGCGCATCGCCTTCGAAGCTGCCGAAGTCGAGGCTTGCGTAGACATCGATCTCGCCCACTTCGCGGCGACGCCGGTTGCCGTCCTCATCGGTGGTGAACAGAACGGTCGGGTTCATGCGGTTTTCGATGGACAGCCCGTGCTGACGCAGCGCGGTCATGGTCGCCACGGAAATCGCACCGGTCTGCGTGGCCGCCTGAAGACCGGCAAAGGCGGCCTCACCGAACAGCTCGTGGGCAGATGTGGTCGGGTGGACACCATCGGCAAAGACGCGTTCTTCGCTGTCGGCGCTGGCGTTGAGGCCCTGCAGACAGCTCAGTGATGTGTCCGGGCAGGCCGGGATCGCAGCGGCATTCGGAGCGGTGAAGCCGTATTTCACCGGGTCAGCCTGAACCGCACCCAAGAGCTTTTGGCTGTCCACGATCACCGCGCGGTCGCCGATGGAGGCCAGCAGAGTGCTGTTGAACGCATTGGTCAGCGCGGTTTGAAGCCCGGCACCTTGCGGGCCCGACGAAATGCCAAAGGGTGTGGTGCCGATATCCGGGATTGTGACAACGATGACCGACTCGGCCCCAGCGGCGCGCACGCGATCCACCAATCCGACGATCTCGGTCGCAGCCTGCGCCATGTTCGCGGCTGCAGCCTCTGGTGCGATGAGGCCACCGCCAACAGCGCCCGCCTGCGCAAACACGTCGTTCGCACCGCCCCAAAGGATGACCAGATCGTTTTCGCCCAAGCTCGGCCGATCCGCCAACAAGCGATCGACCTGTTCCGCCAGCGACCGAGTCGTGATGCCCAAGTCCGGGTTGAACCCAATCCCCTGTGGATCGGTCACTCGGGATCCGCCCTCGGCATAGATCGTGCCGCCCAGCGCAACTTCGCCCTGCCCGGCCAAGGGAACCGCCGAATAGACATTTGGACCAAGGGTCAGACCAAGCTCGCGGCCCAGCACCTCGCCATAGGTCAGTGCCGATCCATCCGGCGCGTTGGTCAAGAACTTGTAGTTGATGACCGGCAGCGCGCCCATGCCACCTGCGATCACAGACTGCGAATAGGCTCCAGCGTCGCTCAGCGAGTCGCCGATGATGAACACATCATCAAACCGAAGCTCTTCAGCGGTGGCGAGGCCCGCAAGCCCTGTCAGCATGGTGCTCGCAAGGGCGAGTGTCTTGAACGTCATAGGTTGTCCTCCCGTCGGCGATTTTATGCCGCTTTTTGCTTTGCCAACTGAACAGAGCGGACATGCCTCAAGTCAACGCCAAACTGCGTTTCCTTTGCGAAATGACGCAAGGTGACGCTGCCTTACCCGTGATCCGGATGCCCCTGACGCAAGATGTCGACAGGGGCATCGACGCGATCAGGCGGCAAGTTCCGCCGCAAACCCGTCGAGGCTTTTCTCAACAGCCGACAGGATTTCGCGGATCTGCGGCGCCTTGATGATCATCGGCGGGCAGAAGGCCATGGCATCGGTCATATTGCGCGAAATGAGGCCGTTCTTGAGGAAATGCGCGCCCATCCCAGCACCCATCTTGCCCGGCGCAAACTCTTCGGCACGGCCTTCGGGTGCGACGATTTCCAGCGCCGCGATAAGTCCAACGCCCCGCGCCTCGCCCACCAGCGGGTGATCCACGAATTTGGCAAGACCAGCCTGCAATTCCGCACCACGCTCTGCGGCGTTTGCTACAAGATCACGCTCTTCAATGATCTTGAGGTTTTCCAATGCCACAGCAGCGCCCACGGGATGCGCACCGCCGGTATAGCCATGACCCAGCACACCAATGCGCCCGGCTTCATCTGCGATGGGGGCATAGACCTCTTCGGTCATCATGAAGGCCGAGAACGGGAAATAGGACGACGTGATCTGTTTCGACATGGTCATGATGTCGGGCTTGATGCCGAAGGTCTCGCAGCCGAACATCTTGCCTGTCCGACCGAAACCGCAGATCACCTCATCGGCGATCAGCAGGATGTCGTATTTGCCCAGAACCGCCTGAATTTTCTCCCAATAGGTCTTGGGCGGGACAACCACACCACCCGCGCCCATCACCGGTTCGGCGATGAAGGCGGCAATCGTGTCCGGCCCTTCAGCCTGGATCATCGCATCGAGGTCTTCGGCGCAGCGGGTGGCGAATTGTTCTTCGCTCTCGCCATCATGCCCTTCGCGCCAGTAATGCGGGCAGGTGGTGTGCAGGATACCGGGCAGCGGCAGGTCGAAGGATTTGTGGTTGTAGGGCAGTCCGGTCATCGAGGCCGAGGCAATCGTCACCCCGTGATAGCCCCGGATGCGCGAGATCACCTTTTTCTTTTCCGGCTTGCCCAGCGCGTTCGAGCGATACCAGAGCATCTTGAGGATCGTGTCATTTGCCTCGGAGCCGGAATTGGTGAAGAACACCTTGCTCATAGGCACCGGGGCCATGCTGACCAGCTTTTCTGCCAGATCAATCGCAGGCCCGTGCGAGCGGTGCGCGAAGTTGTGGTAATAGGGCAGCTTGCTCATCTGGCGGGTCGCGGCATCAATCAAGCGCTGTTCGTTGAACCCGACAGCGACGCTCCAGAGGCCTGACATGCCTTCGATATATTTGTTGCCATGGGTGTCGAACACATGAACACCCTCACCCCGATCCATGATCAGCGGACCATTCTGTTCGTGCACCCGGGGATTGGTGTAGCTGTGGAAGTGGTACGCGATATCGCGGGCTTCGTCGGAATTCGGGCGCAGGTCCATGGGGCACATCTTTCGCAATGTCGGTGAGTCTTGTGCACCAGCTAAAAGGTTCAGGACTGGCGTGGCAAGGGGGCACAGGGCATGCTAGCCCTGACAGATCGCCCCAGACCTACAAGAGAGAGCCAGCATGAGAACCTATTTTGATGAACGGCAACTGGGCCACAAACCCGAGGTCTATTATCGCGGCGGGGCGCCGATGCAGCATCCCGAACAGCCCGAACGCGCCATCCTGATCCGGGATATGCTGCTGGATAACGGGTTTAGTGTCGAAAAACCGCAGGATTTTGGAGTTGGGCCGATCAAGGCGGTGCATGATCCCGCCTATGTCGATTTCTTTGCCGATGCCTATGCACGGTTCCTGGCCGAAGCCCCCGAAGGCGCGATGGGCATTCCGACACGCCACCCAGGCACGCGGCGTGGGCGCTGCCCCAAGGACATCAACGGTGCGATGGGGTGGTGGATGACCGACACCTCGACCCCGCTGACAGAGAACACGTACGAGGCAATCTACTGGTCGGCGCAGACGGCGCTTTCTGCAGCGGCAGACGTGATGGACGGCGCACGCGCGGCTTATGGGCTGAGCCGCCCGCCGGGCCATCATGCGATGACCGATTGTTCCAACGGGTTCTGTTTCTTCAACAACGCCGCCATCGCGGCGCATCACATGCGGGGCACGTGGGACAAGGTCGCGCTTCTGGATGTAGACGTGCATACCGGCAATGGCAGTCTTGATATCTTCTATGACCGCGACGACGTGTACTTCTGTTCGCTGCATCCCGATCCGGCGGTCTATCCCACCTTCTATCTGGGCTACCCCGACGAGACCGGCGAAGGCGCGGGTCTTGGCTTTACCCGCAACGAGGTGCTGAACATGGAAGATGGCGAGGCCGAGGTTCTGGCGGCCCTCGACCGGGGCATCGCCGCCATCGGGGATTTCGGTGCCGAAGCGCTGGTGGTGTCGCTGGGTTTTGACATGGCGGCAGATGATCCGTTGGCAGCGGTCAATGTCTATGCCGAAGGATTTGCCGAAATGGCCCGCCGGATCGCCGCCATGGGGGTGCCGACCGTTCTGATCCAGGAAGGCGGTTATCTTGGTCCATCACTGCGCATTAATGCCGAGGCTTTCCTCACCACGTTCCGCGACAGTCTTTAAGCGGCGCGCGCCAACAGGTAGCGGTTCGCATCGCGGTCGAAACCCGCGATGTGAAAGCCCTTTGCGAAGGCGGCTTCCAAGGCATCGCAGATGCGCAGCCTTTCGGCGAGCGCTTTGGCGGGGTCATCTAGGACAAGACGGGCGAAATCGGCGGGGATCGGAACGGTGTCCACGAAAGTCACCGATCCGCCTACTGGCCGCGTCAGGTCCCAATCGGCCAGCAACCGGTCCGAGGGCATGCCTGCGTTGATCCCCTCCATCGCGCCGTAGTAATCGCGGTAGTAGGTGTTGGACGTTGCCCCCAGCCGGTGGATGTTCAGCACCGCATTGGCGCGCCGCGCCGGATCAAAAGTCCAACGCACGCAGGTGATGCCGCGCTCAAGGCACCAGTCTTTCTGATAGAGTTTCATGCGCACGCCCAATCCCTGCCCCTGCGCATCGGGATGCACTCCCAGACGGTGCGAATGCTGCGCGGTGGGATCGCTGGTGGGAAAGGCAAAGAGGAAGGCCAGCATCCGGTCGCCGTCAAACGCGCCCGCGACCAGCCCACCCTCGTGCTGGATCGCCATCATCAGGTCTGCATTGTCTGCAGGATCGTCTTTGCCCCAGACGCTCCGCTGGAAATCCTCAGCCGCCTTCATCTCGGCGAGCGAGGCAAGGTCGCGCAGAACGAGGCCGGTCATGCCGTCCAGACCTCGACCAGTTCTGACACCGTCTCAAGGTAATCCATATCGAGCGTCACGCCGATCCCCGGCCCCGGCGGCACGGGCATCAGGCCACCCGTCGCCTCGAGCGGTTCGTTCACGATGTCCCGCGCGAAATAGCGGCTGGCGCTGGAGGTGTCGCCCGGTTTGGTGAAGTTCGGCATGGTGGCGAGGTGGATGTTATGCGCCCGCCCCACCCCGCTTTCGAGCATGCCACCACACCAGACAGGCGCACCAAACGCGGCGCAGACATCATGGACCCTGCGCGCCTCGGCAATGCCGCCGACGCGGCCCACCTTGATGTTGATCACCCGCGCAGCATTCATCTGAAGTGCGATCCGCGCATCCTTGGCACTTCGGATGCTTTCATCCAGACAGATCGCGGTTTGCAGCGCCGACTGGACCTGCGCATGGTCAAGGATGTCGTCATAGGCCAAGGGTTGTTCGATATAGTCGAGGTGGAACGCATCCATCGAACGCAGCGTGGCAAGGTCCGTCAGAGTGTAATCGGTATTGGCATCCACCGTCAGTTTGATGTCGGGAAACGTTTCGCGGACGCCTTCCAGGAGTCCCAAATCATGCCCCTGTTTGATTTTCAGCTTGGTGCGCCGATAGCAATGCGCCTGCGCCTCGGCGATCCGGTCGAGCGTCTTGTCGAGTGGCGCGATGCCAAGGCTCACCCCTACTTCGATCTTGTCGCGGACACCGCCAATGAGGTGGCACAGAGGTAGGTCCAAAGACCGCGCCCAAAGGTCCCAGACCGCCATTTCCGCCACTGCCTTGGCCATCCGGTTGCCACGCCACGGGGCCAGCAGCGGGTCGATGTCGGAAGGGTTGGCGATGCGCATCCCCACCAGCTTTGGCAAAATGGCGCTGCGCAACAGGTCAAGCGCGCCAGCGGTGGTTTCCTCGAGCCAATCCGGCAGCGGGTCCATCACCGCTTCGGCGATCCCGGTGATGCCATCGCTTTGCAGAATAAGAAGCGGAAAGGTCTTGTGCGTCATCGTCCCGGTGGAGATGACAAACGGGTTCAGAAGCGGCAGATTCACAAGGCGCAATTCGGCCCTGTCGATAGTGAAGGCATGGGTCATGCGTCGGTGATAAGACAGACGGTCCTATGGCGCAATCGCCGACACGCTTGGCGACCCATATTTGCGGTTCAGCCCAGCCAGGACCGGTAATCGCTGACCAGCAGGTGCTTCGGGGCCTCGTCCTCTTCGACATTGGCGAAGCGTCCAATCGGTTCGCGGAAGATGTTGTCGGTCTCGTCGTCGTTGACCGTCGACACCTCTCCGATCAGAACATCGCCGCCTTCGCCCCAGAACGCATGCCAGTCACCGGGCCGCAGCGTGACGCTTTCGCCCGGAGCCAAGCATAGCTTTTCGCCGGGGCGGTATTCGTGGCGGATGCCATCAAGCCAGACCGTGCCGCCCTTGTCCTCGGCAAAGTTTCCGTTGTCGTCGGAGCCGAAAAGCTCCACCACCAGCGTGGCACCGCCACGATTGATGATATCCTCGGCCTTCAATGCATGGGTATGCATCGGGCTGAGCTGATCCTGCCGGGAAATCAGCAGCTTTTCTGCATAGCACATGCCGCCACCACGTTGCAGATCGGCGAGCAGACCATTGCGCAAGGTGAACAGGAACAGACCGAGTTCGTCATAACGACCGGCCCCGTAATCGGTGATGTCCCAACCGCAGCGCGCGTCGATCACGTGCCGCGCGTCGTCCTTTCGGGCCTTGAACTCTTCCGGCGTCCAATAGGCAAAGGGCGGAAGGGTAAAGCCGAATTCATGGATCATGTCGCCCGCGGCGCTCATGATTTCATTGATACGCGACCTTTTCATGCGGCAACCTCGCACGTGCTGAAGATTTCGATCACCATGGCAGCGGTCCATGTGAAATGCGCACCACCGCAGGGTTCGGCGGTGATGGGATGGTGATACTCAGCAAAGCCGCTCTTTTCAATCAGGCGAACAGAATCCGCCAGAATCCTTTCAGCCATCGCCACTTCCCCCGCGCGTTCGAGGCCGTCAGCGATCATGTAGTTCACGATCAGCCACACCGGTCCCCGCCAATACCGCAGGCCATCGAACTCGGGCGCGGTCGGGTCGTGATTGGCGACAAGGTAGTTGCAGGCTTTGGCCAGCTTCTCGATGCGGGTGGCAAGCGCGGCCGCGCGCTCTTTGGGGATTGGCGCAAAAGCCGCAAGAATGCCCCCGATCGAGGCACTGTCGACGGGTCTGCCCACGGCGCGGTCATAGCACTGATACTGACCAAGCGCATCGCTCCAGAGGCTGTCCATCGCAGCAATTCCCTTGTCCGCCATAGCGCGCGCCTCGGAGGCGATGTCGGACATGCCAAGCCGACCGGCCAAATCTGCCACATCCTGACAGGACCGGATCAGGATCGCATTAAACCCCGGATCCACAATCCGGAACGGCGAGGCATCGTGCAATCTGGTGTTGTCCCAGCGCAGACTCCGGAAGGTCTGCACAAGCCAGATATAGCGTTTGTATTGCTAATCCGTCGGGCGGTGTGCCGGGTTGGCATGCGAGGTGTCGCGCCGGACAAAATCGCCCACGCCATCGGTCGGCACACGTTCGAATGCATCGTCCCAGTCGACAGAATTGTCGCGACCGGATTCCCACGGGTGCAGCAGCGCGATCAACCCGGTGCCCTGCGGGTCGCGGCACCGATAGAACCACTGATGCCACGCATGGATCTTGGGCAAAAGCGCCTTTGCTTTCTGTGTTGCCAATGCCTTGTCGGTCGCCCGGTCATGGATACGACGCACGGCAAACCCTGCAACCGGCGGCTGCGTGATGCCCGAGGTCGGCACCGGGCGTCCGGTGCCCCAGACATCAGGCCCCGGAAAATAGCCGTCATCTTCCTCGTGGAAGATGATATG
>NZ_JAEPMO010000103.1 GCF_017643905.1 Marivita sp. | reverse complement strand
GCACACTGGCGCTTGGTTTCCCGGTCCTGCTGTTGTTGGTCTGGGAAATGGCGGGCAGCATGAACCTGATTTCTCCGATCTGGTTTCCACCTCCATCTGCCATCGGCAAAGCGCTCTGGGATGTCAGCGTCACCTATGACCGTTTCTCTGAAACCAGTCTACTGGGCCGCCCCTGGCTGATCCCGCAGGTTTACGCAGAAGGCAGTTGGGCCGCCGTGGGCACACTTCTGTCCGAGAGCCACCTTCTGGCAACGCTCGGGCGGGTCTTTGCCGGTTTCCTGCTCGGCGCGATCCCGGGCATTCTTCTGGGTGTCGTGATGGGCATCAATCAGACCGTCCGCTTGATGCTGGATACGACACTCTCGGCCATCTACGTCCTGCCCAAGATCGCCATTTTTCCAGTCGTCATGCTGATGTTCGCCGATCCTTTCGGCGAGGGGCCGAAAATTGTGGTCGTCGCACTCGCGGTCTTCATCCTCATGACAATCAACACAATGACCGGCGTGCGAACCATCGACCCAGTCTACCTGATGGCCGGACGCAACTACGGCGCGGGCCCCCTTCAGATGCTGCGCCACGTCATCCTGCCCGGCGCGATGCCGGTGATTTTCGCAGGACTTCGCATCGCTTTGGGCACGGCGATGATCGTCATCATTTCGGTGGAATTCCTGCGCGCGAAACAGGGTGTCGGCTACATGACTTTCTATTACTGGGAAGTTCTGGTGCCAGAAAAGATGTATGCGGGCCTCGTCGTCGTGATGATCCTTGGTGTGACGCTGACCGGGCTGCTGCACTGGCTGCAAAAAGTAATGATGCCCTGGAAAAGGTGAGCACCACCCCCCGATTGCGCGCGGCACTTCAGGCGACAGCACACATTTCTCTGAATGTATGGCGGAATACTCGGAATGGAGCCTGCAGCTTTAGGGTCGACACGTGCCATGGAAACGGCGTCCTGCCTGTCCCGATTTCGTAAAACTTTCGCATTAGCATCACGCCGCATTTGCAACTCTTCGGTATGCGCGACGAGCACATGGCCTCCGGGCCAAATCCCCTCTCAGCGCATCTCGAGGAAAAGCATATGCTCAAGTTTCTGGTCCTGAGTGACCTGCATCTGGTTGACGAAAACGAGACATCCCATGGTCTGGACACGCATCTACGGATGCAAAAGGCCATCGATTGGATCAATGCACATCACGCGGATGCGGACTTCTGCGTGCTGGCCGGGGATCTGGCCGATATCGGCTTCAAAGGCGCGGTTGATCCCTATCACAGGCTCAAGGCTCTGGTGGATCAGATGGCCGTGCCTTGCCATATCACCATCGGCAACCATGACAATCGCGACACATTCCTGACGGTCTTCGGTGAAGATCTTCGCGCCGAGACCGGCTGCGTCGACAAGGTCATCGATGCGAAGGGCTACCGCGTAATCCTTCTCGACAGCGTTGTCGAGGGCGACGACCATACCCATGGCGGGCAGCTCTCGCAGCGCCAGTTGGACTGGTTGGAAGCGCGACTGACCGAACATGATGGCCCTGTGGCCGTCGTGTTGCACCACCATGCCAACCCGCTGCACGTCAAGGTTGATCGTATCATCCTCGAAGACGGCGAAAAGTTTGCGCAGGTACTCAAGACCCACAACGATGTCCGCCAGGTGATCGCGGGTCATGTCCATTTCACGTCCTGCGGTCTTTGGCATGGCATCCCGTTCACCACGCTGGCAGGCAACCATTACAACGTCACAGTCCCGCTAAAAGCAGATGCCAAAGTCGAGCGGATCTGGGGACCGGCACAGATGGCCGTCGTTCTGGGTGATGAGGCCCAAACCCTTGTCCATTTCGACAATTACCTCGAAGGCAACGCCGTTCTCGGCTGACCGCCCGACCGGTCCTTGCCCCGTCGGGCAAGGATCATCTTTTCCGCGACCAAAATCAGCGTCACGGAATTGAATCACAACTGTCTCGAATCCGAGTCCAAAGGTTCCAAGAAGCTTCATCAAAGCGTCAGAAGAACGTCGCCAGACGCACTTAGACGATGATGGTGCGCCGGGAGCGCGACACAGATTTCTCAATGGGGACAATCATGAAATCCACCTTCATCAGCGTCTTTGCTGTCGCGGCTGCCCTTGGCGGCGCCGCGTCCGCGCAGGACAAGATCACTTTCGAATACTGGTATGGCCTTGGCGGCTATCTGGGCGATGTCGTTCAGCAGACATGCGACCGCTTCAACGAAAGCCAGAACACGTATCAGATCACATGTGTCGGTCAGGACGGCTATGCCACCGCCGTACAGAACACCATCGCCGCCTTCCGCGCGGGCAAGCACCCGACCATCGTTCAGGCCTATGATGCCGGCACCGCCGACCTGATGATGTCGGGCGAGTTCTACCCCGTGCAGAAGATGATGGCCGATTTCAACATCGACATCGACTGGGACAACTATTTCCCCGGCATTTCGAACTACTATGCCGCCTCCAATGGCGAGCTGTTCTCGATGCCGTTCAACTCGTCAACACCGGTCATGTACTACAACGTCGACGATTTCGCAGTTGCGGGCATCGACACCCCTCCTGCCACATGGGAAGCCTTCGAAGAGGCGCTGCGCGCGCTTGAAGCGGCCCAGCCGGAGAAATGCAACTACGGCTATGCGCCCTCGACATGGGTCGATCTCGAGCAGTTCTCGATGGCACACGGTATCCCGGTTGCCTCCCGGAACAATGGCTATGACGGTCTGGACGCGGAATACGTCTACAACACGACCCAGCACGTCAAATACATGGAAGACGTCAAGCGCTGGCTTGATGAAGGTCTTCTTGAAATCAAGACCAGCCAGGGCGGTATCAACTCGCGCGATGCCTTCGCACAGAACCAATGTTCGATCTTTTTCGGCTCCATCGCGTCGCACGCCACCGTGCATGCGTCGGCTGTCGACGGCCTGAACTGGGACGTCGCAATGATCCCGGTCTACGAAGGCTTTGAGCGGACAAACACCGTCGTGGGCGGCGCATCGCTCTGGGTTCTTTCCGGCAAGACCGAAGAAGAATACCGCGGTGCTGCCGAGTACCTGAAGTTCCTCGCAACGCCGGAAAGCGAAAAGTTCTGGGTGTCCAACACGGGCTACATCCCGGTGACCAAGGCCGCATTCGAGCAGCTGACAGCAGAGGGTTTCTATGACAACCCGCCGTACAAAGGCCGCGAAGTCGCAATGAAGTCGCTGACCTATACCGATCCGACCCCGCTGACCCGTGGCATCCGTCTGGGTGGTTTCATCCAGGCCCGTGCCGAGTGGGTTGCCGAAGTCGAAGCTGCACTTGCTGGCCAGAAGTCGATGAAAGAGGCGCTGGACACCGCTGCAGCCCGCTCGAACGACGTACTGCGGAAGTTCGAACGCACCTATCGCGGCAAGACCCTGCCCTGATCCTTGCGATCCCGCCTGCCTTGCGGGTTGTGACACTCTCTCCGTCCCAAAACCTTCGGGGCGGAGACGTCCTGACGGGGGAACGACATGCGACGCGCCTATTTCAAGAACAACTGGATCGCCGCGCTGGTCGTGGCACCGCAGCTTCTGATCATCTTCGTCTTTTTCTATTGGCCCACCAGCCAAGCACTTTATTGGGCGTTCACCTTCGAACAGCCCTGGGGTGGCGGCAATGAATGGGCCGGGTTCGAGAATTTCCGCGCCATCCTGACCGACGGGCGGTATTGGGACTCGATCAAGATTTCGATCATCTACGCCGCCGGGGCGACCGTCCTGTCGATGGGCATGGCCCTGATCCTCGCCGTTTTCGCAGACCGTCAATTGCGCGGCTACAAGTATTACCGCATCGGCGCGATCTGGCCCTACGCGGTTGCGGCCCCTGCCGTGGGCCTTGCGTTTCGCTTTATCTTCAACTCCTCCGCCGGGATCATGTCCTACGTGAACGCGGCCTTCCCCGGCTTCTGGGATCCGATCCTGAACGGGGATCATGCTCTGTTGATGGTGATCATCGCGGGCGCGTGGAAGCAGGTGGCCTACAACTTTATCTTCTTCCTCGCGGGCTTGCAGTCGATCCCACGATCGCTGATCGAGGCGGGCGCGATGGACGGTGCCACCGTTCTGCGCCGGATGCGCGACATCCAACTGCCCCTGCTTGCACCGACGTTCTTCTTCGTCCTCGTGATCAACATCACCGACAGCTTCACCGACAGTTTTGGCATCGTCGACACGATGACAGGCGGCGGTCCTGCCCGCGCGACCAACCTGATGGTCTACAAGATCTATGTCGATGGGTTTCAGGGGCTCGACTACTCGGGTGCCGCAGCACAGTCGATCATCCTGATGTTCCTCGTGATCGCCCTCACCGTGATCCAGTTCCGCTACATCGAACGCAAGGTTCATTACACATGACACAAGCCGATCTTCCCCTTGCGTCTGCGGTGCGCGACCCGGAGGCCCGAATCACAAACCCGCTGCGCAGACGGCGTGCGCCCGGCATGGTCGAGAACACGCCTGTTCTGAACATCCTGACGCATCTGATCCTGCTGACAGGCATGATCATCCTGCTTTTCCCGATGTATCTTGTGTTCAACGCCGCCACGCTGTCCTTGCAAGAGGTCAACGCGCAGCCCGCCCGATTGCTGCCAGGCGACCAATTCTGGAACAACATTAAAGAGGCGTGGGTGACGCGGGATTTCGGGCAGAAATTCCTCAACTCCCTGATCGTTGCCGTGGGTGTGGTCACAGGCAAGATCTTCATCGCCTGCATCACCGCCTTCGGGTTGGTATTCTTTGACCACCGCCTGCGCATGCCGATCTTCTGGGCGGTGTTCATCACGCTGATGCTGCCCCTCGAAGTGCGGATCGTGCCGACCTATGCAGTCGCAGCGAACGCGCTGCAGCCCTTCCAGACCATCCTCGACTGGACCGGGATCAGCTGGTTCATCCAGACGGTGTCCGGGATTGAGGTCGCGCTCGAATGGAACATGCTGAACTCCTATACGGGGTTGATCGTACCGCTGGTCGCCACGGCTACCGGGACCTTCCTCTATCGTCAGTTCTTTCTGACCATCCCGGACGAGTTGGTCGAAGCGGCCAAGATGGATTGCGCAGGTCCGCTGCGGTTTCTGGCCGAAATCCTTGTCCCGCTGTCCCGCACCAATATCGCGGCACTGGCGACCATCATGTTCGTCTTCAGCTGGAACCAGTATCTCTGGCCGCTTCTGATCATCACTGACCCGAATTACGGCGTGGTCGCGGTGGAGCTCGGCAAGCTGGTTCCGGACACCAACACCACAGGTGGTGCTATCCCCAACTGGCATATCGCCATGGCGGGAACGCTGATCGTGACGGTCCCACCTGTGATCGTCGTCATCTTCATGCAGCGCTGGTTCGTGCGCGGCCTGATCAACACCGATAAATGAGGGCATCCCAATGGCCAACATCGACATCCGCCAGGTCCGCAAATCCTATGGCAAGGACGAGGTCATTCACGGCGTCGACCTGACCGTGAACATTGGCGAATTTGTTGTCATCCTCGGCCCATCCGGCTGTGGCAAGTCCACGCTTCTGCGCATGATTGCCGGCCTCGAAGACATCTCGGGTGGCGAGATTTCCATCGCGGGCACGGTCGTGAATGATCTTGAACCGCGCCAGCGGGGTTGCGCGATGGTGTTCCAGAACTACGGGCTCTACCCCCACATGACCGTGGCCGAAAACATCGGTTACGCGCTCAAGGTCGCGGGCATGAAGAAACCCGAACGGCTGGAGAAAGTCCGCGCAGTTGCGAAATCCGTCGGGCTTGAAGAGTTCATGGATCGCAAGCCCGGGCAATTGTCGGGCGGTCAGCGCCAGCGTGTTGCCATGGCACGCGCCATCATCCGCGAACCCAAGGTTTTCCTGTTCGATGAACCGCTGTCCAACCTCGATGCGAAGCTCCGGGTTCAGATGCGCCACGAGATCCGCCGCATCCACAACCGGATCAAGGCGACATCAGTGTTTGTGACCCATGACCAGCACGAAGGCATGACGCTCGCCGACCGGATGGTGATCATGAACAAAGGCACGATCGACCAGGTCGGCACACCGGAAGAGGTCTATAACCGCCCCGCCACCGTCTATGTGGCTGGCTTCATCGGCTCACCCGCGATGAATTTCCTTTCCGGTCAGATTTCGGCCGAACAAAGCGTCATTCTGCTGGCGGATGACAGTCGTATCGAGATTGCCAGCGACGCAGCCCGCAGACATGCAGGCGCCCTGGTGCAATTGGGTCTGCGGCCAGAAGACATGACGCTCTGCGCACCCGGCGCCGGGCACCTGACCGGTTCTTTTGATTTCTACGAGGAACTGGGCTCGTCGGGCCTTTATCACCTGATGATCGAAGATGTGCCCTTCACGGTTCTGTCCTCGATCAAGCCGCGTTTTCAGCATGGCGATCAGGTGGGTGTTCTGGCTGATCTGAGCAAACTGCATGTGTTCGGAGCCAAGGATGGTGTGCGAATCGACATGGATGAACAGGTGATCCGTCAGATGGAGCCGGCGGAATGAAACTCGCCAGCTACAACATTCAATACGGCAAAGGCAAAGACGGCCAATTCGATCTGGACCGCATCGTGTCCGAACTGGGCGACCCAGACCTGATCGCTCTGCAAGAGGTCGAAACCTTTACCGCGCGATCCGGCATGGTGCATCAGGGTGAAGAGATTGCTTCCCGCCTGCCCCACATTCATTGGGTCTATGGTCCGGGGATCGACCTCGACGCCTCCGAGATCCTGGACGGCAAGCCGGTGCACCGTCGCCGCCAGTTCGGCAATATGGTGCTGTCGCGTTGGCCGATCCTGTCGATGATCAACCATACCCTGCCCAAAATCGCGCTGCTCAACACCTTCCATCTGCAGCGCACGCTGGTGGAGTGCGTGATCGATGCGCCCTCAGGCCCGCTGCGGTTCTGCTCGGTGCATCTGGATCATGTCTCGACCGACACGCGCCGGGATCAGGTCGAGTATATGTGTGACCTGCTGTTACGAGGCCATGAACGCGGTGCCAGTGCAGGCGGCATGGTCAAAGACCCTGACTGGAACGACCGCCCGATGCCACCTCAGCCGATGACAGCGATCATCATGGGCGACATGAATTTCGAACCCGGCAGCCCGGAATACACCCGCGTGGTCGGCGACCTGTCACAGAACCACGGCCGCACAATACGGGCACACGGGCTTGCAGACGCTTGGACTTTGGCCGGTCATGCGGAAAACGAAGGCGACACGATCCCGCGCGAAGGACGCGGAGCGCGCCGCATCGACCATTGTTTCGTCACCACGGATTTGGCACACAGGGTGCAGTCGATGGAGATCGGGAACGACGCCCAAGGATCCGATCATCAGCCGATTTTCGTGACACTCGATTCATGAGGCTCTGATGCGTGCGCATCCGCTTGAAGCTGTTCGTGCACGCATCGCCGATTTCAAAGCCGTATTCGCCATCCCCGCCTTCGCCACCTATCAGGCGGGCAACCTTATCATGACCACTGGCTTCTGGATGCAACGCATCGCGGTGGGCTGGGTCACTTGGGAACTGACCGGGTCCGAGGCATGGCTCGGCACGGTGGCTTTTGCGGAACTCTTTCCGTCGCTGTTGACGGCGTTGTGGGGCGGTTCGCTGGCCGACCGGCACGCAGCCCCCAAGATCATGTATTGGGGACAGATCGCCAGCGCGGCCGTGTCGGTTTCTCTGGCGCTGCTCTATTTCACCGGCAGCCTGACACCCTGGGCGATGGCAGGCATGATGGCGGTGCTTGGCGCGGTGTCCGGTGTGCTGCTGCCCGCGCGGCTGTCGATGGCGCGGCATCTGGCACCACCGAAACTGCTGTCTTCGGCGCTGGCGGTCAATTCGACCGGCTTCAACCTGTCGCGGTTCCTTGGCCCGGCGCTTGCCGCGGGCCTGTTGGTGGTCGGGTCTGCGGGTCTCGTCTTCACGGTGTCGGCTGCGGGTTTCCTTGCGCTGTCCGTGGCGCTCTACCGCATCCGCAACGTCCCGGCACAGACAAACCGCGTTGTCTCGGCTCAGCCCGTGAACATGGCGGGCGTGATGCGCGATCTCATGCACACACCGCTCATCCTCGGGGTCCTGATGTTGCAACTGGCGCAGGGATTGCTGATCCGACCGGCCAGCGAGCTGTTCCCCGCCTATGCCGAAGTCGCCTTTGGCCGGGGTGAGGTTGGGCTGGGCCTACTGAACGCCACCCTTGGGGTTGGCGCGATCCTCGGGGCGCTCACGATGTCCAAAGCACAGGACGGGCGCGGAGTCTTGGTGCAAATTCTGACCACATCGGCTGTCTTCGCCCTGTCCCTTCTGGTCTTTGCGGTTACAGAGATTTTCTGGTTGGCGCTGGCCATCCTGCTGCTGCATGGCGCAACCATGTCATCGTCGAACATCGCCGCATTGGCCTATGTTCAACTTGAAGCGCCACAGGATCGGCTTGGTCGCATCCTGAGCCTCTACACGATCATTTTCCGGGTCGGCCCGGCCCTCGGCGCGTTTCTCTTCGGGGTGACTGCCGAGGCGACCAGCCTGATGACGACCGGGGTCAGCTTTGCCCTTGCAGGATTGTTTGCGACCGGAGGGCTTGCTCTGTTCATTCTGAAACCGAGGAACCAGCTCCATGACCGACCATGAGCGCGCGTTTGACTACCTGACTGGCGCATTGACGGGTGGCGCGGCGCCCAGTGCGGTAGGCCTCAAATTCACACCGGATGGACAGCCGCTGACCTGTCGCGGCAATACGACGATCTGTCATGTCGATCCAGGATCAAAACCTTTTGCCGCACTGGTGGACGCACAGGATCAGCTCAAGGCAGGGCCATTGGCGGATGAGTTCACCTTTTTGCCGCCCGAGAGTTTTCACATGACGATCTTCGAAGGCGTCATCGACTATGACCGCACATCTGATCGCTGGCCGGGGCATCTGCCGAACGAGGCTTCGGTGGATACTGTGACCATGGATTTCGCAGATCGGCTTCAGGATATCGGCCTGACCCGCACCGTCATTGCCCGCCCCACCGGAATTTTCGGAGGCTTCAGCGTGCGGATGTCCGGTGCCGACAAAAGCGAGGAAGCACTGCTCAGGTTGACCCGTGATCAATTGCAGGCCGCAACCAACCTCGTGCGCCCCGACCACGATGCCTACGAGTTCCACATTACGCTGGCCTACAACCTGCGCTGGTTTTCACCGGAAGAAGCCCGATCCATCATCGCACTTTCGGACAGGGTGGGCGCAGAACTTCTCGAGAGGGTGCCGAGGATCGTGCTTGGCCCTGTGGAATTCTGTACGTTCGAGACGATGCATCATTTCGAACGTGACCACTGGATAGACTAATCCAAGGCCACCCCATGGGAGCGCGCCTATCCTTACGCATCGCATGTGGTTTCGATTAGCGAAGCCGTTGGCGCGCACCGCAGTTGGGGAACAGGGCCCGATAGCCCCTGTCAAAGTCACGTCCGCTCCAAGGTTCCGGTACCAAGAGCCGACAAGACCAGCAAAGTGCGTAGTTCAACCAACGCTTGATGAACACCTGGAATTCCACATAATCGAATTCAATATTGCTGAGGCTCACATCAAGGCAGGATGTCTTTTGCGCAAAGACTTCCCCCAAGAACAGCGCCCTGTAGCCGGACGAAAAATAACTTCATATCAGGCAAAGCCCCTTGAGCAAAAAACTCATAAATGACCCCGACAATCTGATCTCTGAATTGATCGCAGGGATGCTCTCGGCACATCCGAAACATTTGACCACTCAAGGCGTAACCGGGCGTGCGATTGTAGCGCGCAATGGTCCGCGCGAGGGCAAGGTCGGTATCGTGATCGGAGGGGGCTCCGGGCATGAACCGGCATTTGCGGGCTATGTCGGTCAGGGTCTGGCGGACGCGGCACCGCTGGGAAGCATCTTTGCCTCTCCTTCTCCGGCCCAAATCGTGGATGCGGGTCTGGCGGCCAATGGTGTTGCCGGGGTACTGTTCCTGTTCGGTAATTATACCGGCGACGTAATGAATTTTGCCATGGCTGAGGAGGAAATGGCAAAACATGGCGTCACCGCGCGCTCCTTCGTGACCACAGACGATGTCGCATCGGCGCCACCAGATCAGATTGACGAACGACGCGGGATTGCCGGTAATTTCTTCGTCTTCAAAGTGGCCGGCGCCGCCGCTGACCAGAATGCGTCCCTACAAGAAGTCGAAGAGGCAGCGCGTCGTGCCAATGCCGCAACGCGCACCATGGGGGTTGCCCTATCAGCCTGTTCCATGCCGCAAACCGGAAAGGCAAATTTCGAGATCCCGGACGGCGAGATGGAAATCGGAATGGGCATTCATGGTGAGCCGGGCATTGCCCGCATTCCGGCAGAGTCAGCGGACGCCGTGACAGATCGTTTGATGACCCCAATCCACAGCGAGCTCGGTTTGATGGTGGGTGACAAGGTCGCGGTTCTTGTCAATGGGCTTGGATCAACCACCCTGCTTGAACTCTATCTGCTGCATCGCCGGGTCGCCGAGATGCTGTCTGACCGGCGGGTCGAAATCCACAACAGTTGGGTTGGTGAATACTGCACGTCCCTCGAAATGGGCGGAGCATCGGTTTCGCTGATGAAGCTGGACGACGATCTGCAAGCCTGGCTGGACCATCCCTGCGATACGCCCGCCCTTCAGATCGGCGCGCCGCGCGATCCGCTGATCGCCTCTGCCCCGAATATCCCGAACCCAAGAAGCCAAGAAGCCAATTCGCCGACAAACCTTTGAGCGTCACCCCACGCACTGAACTTGTGGCGACAGGACCGATAACGCCTGACGTGTTCCGCCAGATGATGGCAGCCTCGGCCGCAGCCATTTTCGCGGCGCGCAACTGGCTTTGCGAACTGGATGGCGCTATCGGGGACGGAGACCACGGCATCACGATGGAAATCGGCTGGAAAGCCGCTCTGGCCGCGTTGGATCACGCACCTGAAACGGCCACCATTTCAGAGTTGAGCGAGGCCATAGCGGCGGCTTTTCTTGACGCTGTCGGGGCCTCTGCCGGTCCACTGTATGCGACGGGGTTTCAAAGGGCCGGAGCAGCCGTTTCCGATCGGCTCAATCTGGACAGCGCGGCGATGGTCGCGTGGCTTCATGGCATGTGTCACGGGATCAAGGATCGTGGAGGTGCTGCTTCCGGCGACAAAACCATGCTTGATGCGTGGCTCCCGGCAATCGATGCGGCGACTTCTGCAGCCGCGCAAGACGCGACCGTCAAGACCTGCCTGGCGGCAGCGGCCGAGGCCGCATCCAACGGGGCGAGAGGCACCACGCAGATGCAAAGCAACCGCGGACGGTCAAAGAAGCTTGGGGCGCGATCCATCGGTCACCAGGATCCGGGCGCTGCCTCTACAGCCATCCTCCTTGCAGCCTGGTCCGAGGCCGTCCGCGATCTTTGACGCTGTCAGCGCTTTTTGTACTTGGCATCAACCGCATCAATCGCACGGACATTTCCGGCCGAGCGTCCATTGGGATCAAAACTGCTGGTCAAAAAGGCACCGGCGATGTCTTTGGCCAGTTCCACACCAATCACACGCGCACCCATGGTGATGATCTGCGCGTTGTTCGACGTCGCGGCCTTTCCCGCGGAATAGGTATCGTGGCACTGCGCCGCGCGAATTCCCGGCACCTTGTTTGCAGCAAGGCAGACCCCGATACCCGTGCCACAGATCAGAATGGCGCGGTCGACCTCGCCCGCGATGACGGCGCTTGCAACCCGGTCGGACAGGTCAGCGTAAAACGCGTCTGGCCCATCGCTCGTGCGCGACATCTCGACCACGTCGTAACTTTGAGCCAGATGATCAGCGAGGATTTTTGCCAGTTCTTCACCAGCGCTATCGCCTGCGACGGCAATTCTCATGTCGTTTCTCCCAAATCCAAAGTTGCAGCGCATTTTTCAAGTATGTTGAGGTATCCCGCGACGTCCCAGGCGGACCGACCGATGAACAACCCGTCGACATGCGGACAGCGGATCAACTCTTCGCAATTGTCCGGATTGACCGACCCACCGTAGAGGCACGGCACGCGCCGCCCCAAGATGTCACCTGCGACAGCAATGATTTCGGACTGTCGCGCATCCGCATAATCCGAAGTCGCAGGAATACCGCCATCGCCAATCGCCCAGACCGGCTCATAGGCAAGCAAAACGGGCGCTTCGTCCGATACCGTGACCAATGCGGCTTTGACCTGTGACGCCAGCACATCTGTCGCACGCCCAGCCTCACGTTCGTCCAGTGTTTCGCCGATGCAGATCAACGGGATCAGCCCGTGGCGCACAGCCGCCGCCACTTTCAGCCCAACGGTCTCATCGGTCTCACCAAAATGCGCGCGCCGCTCTGAGTGCCCGAGTTCCACCAAGTCAAGACCGCAATCCACCAGCATCGGCGCAGAAACTTCTCCGGTCCAAGCACCTGCGTCGGCCCAATGCATGTTTTGCGCACCGACCTTTACCGAGGTGTCTGCAAGCACAGCCGCGACGTCGCGCGCACTTGTGAAGGGAGGCACGACAAAACGCTGGATGCGCGGGTCTCGCATGCCGTCGGCGGCGGCAAGGACATGGGCAAACGCCAGTGCCTCTCCGAGGGTTTTGTTCATCTTCCAACTGGTGCCAATCCAAATGGAGGCGTCCGTCATGCTGCTACCTCGTTTCCGAAAACCGTTTCACATCCGTCATATATTCAAATCCTGCACACCGCTGTCGACGTGAGGCGCCCAGAAGGCAACGCTTTCGGCAATCTGAGCGATCACCTCGCGGTCATTCGGCTCACGTTCCTTGAAGGACAATTCCAGACATATTTCATTGTCGATCGCACCGCCCTCAGCCAAAGCCTTCAGCAGGGCTTCAGGGTGAATGCGCCCTTTGGCATTGAACTCTGCCGTGAATGGTCGGTGGCCCCCCTTGTCCATCAGGCTCTGCTTGATATGGATGATCGGGCTGACTTTTGGCACAGCGCGCGCCCATGCATAAGGATCATAATCGCTGGCGTCCGGGCTGGTTACGTCACCATGGTCGATGTCAGCCATCATCAGCATCGGGATGGCCATATTTGCGGCGCTCAGACGGTCTTGCAGCGCCAAGGCTGCGGGAATGGTTTCTCCAAATTCGCGTCCGATGCTCATCGGTTCCCAAAAGACGAAGTCCAGGCCCGCCCGTTTCGCATGCTCCGCAACCTCTGCCCAGCACGCGATGGCACGCTCGATCAAGGCTTCGCGGCGGATCGGGTCGTCGAAATCGCGGTAGGTGAAGATCGCAAACTGCGTGCCCACAGAACTCCCGCCCAAGGCAGCCGTGATATCGGCAAAGGTCTTGAACCACTCGACATAGTAGCGCCGCACCTCTGCATCGGGATGGCCGAAATGATTGAGCCGTCCATACGGACCCGTCATGCCACTGGTGACGCGCACGCCCGTGCGGGCCAAGGCAGCCGCCATGGATTTGGTCAGCCGGTCGATCACGGTTGCGGGCCAGCTTGGGTTGATGAACTCGTGGGTCAATTGCAGGTCGCGGATGCGCAAATCCCGCGCGACGGTTTCGATCAGGTCGTCTGGCTCGGCATACCGATTGACCAGGGGATTGGTGTTCAGTGACAGCGAGAGTGGCATCACGGTCCCTCCAGACTGAAGCGCGGTATGATGAAGTCAGGGACGGCAGTAGAGCGGCAATGCTCAAGCAGCGCAGTATCAGACAGGTCCGCATGCAGACCAGTGCGCACAAGCGCTGTCGCAAATCCGGCGGCCTGCCCTCCCGCGATATCATGCTCCGGGCTGTCACCGATGCACAGCACACGCTCTGCCTGCCCCAATGCGTCACGGGCAAACCTGTAGATCAATGGAAATGGCTTACCGACCCATTCGACTTTGCCACCAAGTTCTTCGTACAGCGTGGCGATGGCCCCTGCCCCAAATCGCGTTCCAAGTGGCGTCAGCATCTTCATGTCGGGGTTCGTACATAACGCGGGCACGCCACGCTGTGCTGCCGGGGCCAGCCAGCTGCGGAATTGCGCTAGCTCGAACTCGTCGGCGCGACTCCCGGCGATGATCAGTAAATCCGCCGCAGCCGCGTCTTCAACAGGGGTAAGATCCAGCCCATCGACGGGAGACATATCGTGATCTCTGGCATGGACCCAAACCGATGCCCCCAACGGGATTTCTTTCCCGATCCTGCCCTTCAGCTCGGCAAAGGCGGCTTCCCCAGAAGACATCACCGTCAGGTAGCTGTCCGGATCGAACCCCAACCGTGTCAACCGCGCCACGTTCGGCGCGGCGCGTTTTCCCGAGTTGGACAGAAGCACAATCTTCTTGCCCAACTGCGCAAGAGCCGACAAGGCCGCCGGCGCACCGTCATACGCGCCCGTACCATCGAGCAGGACACCGAACTGGTCGATCAAAAAGGCATCATACTGATGGGCGAGGCTTGACAGGTCTGTCTTCATAGCGCCGATCTTGCCAAAAGTGCTGTGCCGTAGGCTGCCTCTCCGGAAAGCGGCTCCGGCATGGCAACGGACAAATGACGTTCTCGGATGCGCGTCCAAACAGGGTTCGCAGCGCCGCCCCCCACAGACCTGACGCTGCGCAAGACAGGTGCGCCCAGTTCTGCCAGACGGCGATACGCAAGCGCTTCGATGGCTGCGATCCCTTCGAACATCGCCTGAAGATGCAGGCTGTCTGTGTCAGGACGCGGCCCCATGACCGGTGCCAGATCGGGGTCATTGATGGGAAAACGCTCTCCTGCCCGGGCCAAAGGATAATAGGACAAACCGGTCTCTGTCTCGGGATCGATCAACTCTGACAATCCCGCGATCTGTTCCGGTGAAAAATCAACCAAAAGTGCCTGCCCGCCGGTATTCGACGCGCCGCCAGCCAACCACAAGCCCAGTATTTTGTGACTGTAGATACCGAATTGGGGGGCAAATATCGGCTCCTCTGACAACAGCTTGATCGTCAGAGTGCTGCCAAGGGCAGAAACTCCGCCCCCAGGCTGCTTGGCACCGGTTGCCAGAAAGGAAGCACAGCCATCTGTCGTTCCGGCGACCACCTTGCAATCTGGACTGAGGCCGAAATCGTTCCTGCCGACCTGTCCCACCACCGTTCCGGGCGCCATGACATCCGGCAAGACCTCTGGGTCAATCACGTCCGAGATCCAGTCCGGCCAGTGACCGCTGACCGGGTCATACCCGGTCTTGAGAGCATTGTTCTCGTCGCTGACCCAGCGTCCGCTGAACTGACCAGAGATCCAGTCAGCCTGATGGATGATCCGTGCCGGAGCCGTTGCCAAAAGCTGCACGGCCCGCGCCAGCCCGCTGGTTGCCCCACGGGCGGCTGTTGTCGCAGGCGACGCTGCCGTGATCCGATCCAGTAGACCAGCATCGGTGCAGACATCATTATACATCAACCCTTCGGACAGGGGCACACCGGCGGCATCAATCGGCACCATCGTTCCCGATGTACCATCGACCGCCAATGCGACCACATCCTGCGACGCCACCTCTGCCAATGCGGCGCGCATCGCGTGTTGTGTTGCCGCCCACCATGTAGCGGGACTTCGGGGCCCACCCACATGGTCCGAGAGCGCCGATTTCCCGGTACTGACCACCTGCCCTGTGCGATCAAGTACGATCGCCCGCGCCCCGGATGTGCCCAAATCGATACCGAGGAATAGCTCAGCCATTCAGCGCCTGCCGATACTTCTCGGCGTCCCAATCAAGCAATTCCCCGTTTTGTTGCAGCGTGAGATAGTTCAATACCGCATCTTCCGGCATTCGGATCAGGACATCCCCCAGACATTGGGCCAGAGCCCAGGCTCCGGGCGTTGCATCCGCCCGCATCGCGGCACCCTTGCCGGGGATCAGAACAAAAGGCGGGCTGTCGCCTACAGGTAGCACGTCGCAGGCCAAAGCCCCCATACCACAGAAAATGACATGGTCGGGATACAGACTGCCGCCGGTTGCCATCGACAAAAGCGCAGGTGCGCAGGCAACATGGGACAGCGAAGCAGGCCCGGCGGTCCACCCCGACGGCAGATCACACATTTTTTCCGCCTGCAGGGATACCGCATCAACGCGAAGCGCCTCAGCGACATTTTGCAGAAGATCCCCTGCTGCAATGACGGTATCTGCTGCGACAATCACGCCGTGATTGCCAAGGACGATGACATCACAACCCGTCTCAACAGCACCGCGCACTTGGACGGCGAGACTGGCGCCGGGTTTCGCGTAAGGCACGACTGCCCAGTTGAACCCATTCAGTTTCGCGCCGATCGCAGCAACCGGATCGGCTTGAACCGCATGAACCAGCGTATGAATACAATGGACATGCAGCACGACGCGCTGGGGAAAGACCCCGTGCAGCGATGTCTCGATCGACGGGCGCAAACCATCCTTTGCCAACGCGAATTCCATGGGTTGGTCAGCCCGCGCTTCGCCCTTCGCAAGGCTGGCACGCATCGCAGGCAAATCGCAGGCCACAAAAATCTCGTGCCGGAGAGCATCGGCCAGGAGTGTACCCGAGGCCTTGATCCACATCACGTCCCCATCCTTGATGGACGTATTGCCCCCCGCCCCCTGAACCAGCATCGGATCAGACCCGATTTTCGCCGACAGGCTGGCCAAATCCTTCAGATCATCGGGACGCATGATCATGCCAACTGTCCCAGATTTTCATCGCACCATGCGGTGAATTCCGCGATCTGAGCATTCGTCATATGAAGGTTTTCCTTCGTACGGCGGTGCAGCACATCCTGCGCGGACCTCGCCCACTCATGGGCCGCAAGATAGCGCACTTCGGCCTCATAAAGCCGCGCGCCGAAGTGCATCCCCAAGCCCTCAAGCGAGGTAGCGTCCCCAAGGATCATGCGCATTCGCGTTCCATATAGCCTGCCCCAGTGCAACGCCAGTTCATGCGGCAGCCACGGGTATTCATGTTGGATGTCGTTCAGAAACCCATCGAAATCAGCCCCCGCGATATCGCCACCGGGCAAAGGCGCCTGTGCGGTCCAGTCCGGCCCCATGCCGGGCAGATAGGTCTCAATCTTTTGCATCGCGTGTTCGGCCAGCTTGCGAAACGTGGTGATCTTACCCCCAAACACGTTCAAGAGAGGGGCACCGCCCAGCGCTTCTAGGTCGAAGACATAATCGCGCGTCACGGCTGACGGATTTCCCGCACCGTCATCATAAAGCGGCCGCACGCCTGAAAAGCTTTGCACCACATCTTTTTGGGTAAGTTCCTGCCGGAAATAGCGGTTTACGGCAGCAAGCAAATAATCAACCTCGCTCTGGTCCACCGTCACGGCTTCGGGCGCGCCGTCATAGGCAATGTCTGTGGT
>NZ_JAEPMO010000237.1 GCF_017643905.1 Marivita sp. | reverse complement strand
CTTCAACCGGGCGCAGCGCGAATGGGTCAAACGATCTGCCGAGGGTCATGGCAACACTGTCGCCTTCGGGTCGACCCGGAACACAGCGATTGTCGGCACGCCGATTTTCGTGAATGCGCCCTTCCCGCCGATCGACAACCAGTTCGCAAAGTCGGAACCCAAGGTCATCGGGCCCAATGCGCGTATCCCGTATACAGCCACGTCCTTCTTCAATCTGTCCGGCATGAGCTACGGCGCGATTTCCAAGCCTGCCGTGCGTGCCCTGAGTCGCGGGGCAAAGCGGGCAGGCATCTGGATGAACACGGGCGAGGGCGGTTTGTCGCCCTATCACCTGGAGGGCGGTTGCGACATCGTCTTCCAGATCGGCACAGCCAAGTATGGTGTGCGCGATGCGGATGGGCGGCTGGACGAGGGCAAGCTGCGAGATATCGCGGCGCATGAAACGGTGCGCATGTTCGAGATCAAGCTGAGCCAAGGTGCCAAGCCCGGCAAGGGGGGCATCTTGCCCGGCGAAAAGGTGACGCCCGAAATCGCGCAGGTGCGGGGGATTCCCGTGGGCAAGGACAGTATTTCGCCCAACCGCCATGAAGAGGTGGACGATTGGGATGATCTGCTGACCATGATCGCCCGTGTTCGCGACATCACTGGCAAGCCTACCGGGATCAAGATGTGTGTCGGGTCGGAAGAGGGCATTGCCGGTCTCTTCGATGCGATCAAGACGCGGGGCGCTGATATGGCCCCGGACTTCATCACTCTGGACGGTGGAGAGGGCGGCACCGGCGCAGCCCCTATGCCGTTGATCGATCTCGTGGGCATGAGCATCCGCGAGGCGCTGCCGATGGTGGCCAACCTGCGCAATGCGCATGGTTTGCGGGACCGCATCCCGCTGGTCGCCAGTGGCAAGCTGGTCAATCCCGGCGATGTGGCGTGGGCGCTGGCGACGGGCGCGGATTTCGTGACCTCGGCACGCGGTTTCATGTTTGCACTGGGCTGCATTCAGGCGCTCAAATGCAATCGCAACACCTGCCCCACGGGGATCACGACCCACAATCCGCGCTTCCAGTCCGGTTTGGTGGTCGAGGACAAAGAGCTGCGTGTGGCCGCCTATGCCAAAGAGATCATCAAGGAGGTTGAGACCATCGCCCATTCCGTCGGTGTGGCGGAACCGCGACTGATGCGCCGCATTCATGTGCGCGTGGTTCAACCCGATGGGCGCAGTATTCTCATGTCCGATCTTTGGCCGCAGGCGGTGCAGGCGTGACGCGGGGGTTCACACCCCGTGCGTTGGGCGAGATTGCGATCCGCTGCCGGGACTACGAGGCGATGGTTGCGTTCTACGAGACCGTGCTCGGCCTCGAGGTTCTTCCCGACGGACAGCGGGCCGGTCCACCGCAGAGGATCACGTTCTTTCACCTTGGCGAAAGCTACGGCGGTCATACTGCCGTGCTTGCCCTGTTCGAAGACACAGACCCGTCCCCCGTGGTCGGTGACACATTCGCGTTGCATCACATTGCGCTGAGCCTTCCATGGGCGGAACAGGACGCTGCCAAGCTCTGGTTGGAAACGCAGGGCCTTCCCGCACGGTTTCAGGATTTCGACTGGGTTGGTTGGCGCGGGCTTTTCACGCGTGACCCAGACGGGAACACCGTGGAACTGGTTTCCGCCGTGCCGGATGCCCGCGACGGGTGAGGGTCAGTTCACGGGGCAATTGACGCGACCGCGTGCTTCTGGTCCAAGGCCATCAACGACAGTCTTGATCGGGATCGCCTGCCATGACCAACACCAAACGCATCGTTCTTTCCAGCGATCACGCGGCAATCGACCTGCGGCAGGCCGTTGCCAAACATATCGCAGCGCAGGGCTGGGATGTGGTCGATATCGGCCCCACCACACCGGAAAGCACCCATTATCCCTTGCATGGAAAGGCCGCCGCCGAACGTGTGGCGTCGGGTGACTGCACCCTCGGCATTATTCTGTGCGGCACAGGGCAAGGCATCATGATGGCCGCGAACAAGGTCAAAGGCATTCGCTGTGGTGTTTGCTCTGACATGTTCTCGGCGCGGATGATCCGACAGCACAACGATGCCAACATGCTGTCCCTTGGCGCGCGGGTCGTTGGCGAAGGGCTGGCAATGGACATCGTGGATGCCTTTTTGAACGCAGAATTCGAAGGCGGCCGTCACGCGACGCGTGTCGACATGATCGAAGCCTGACGTCTGAGGCCGCGGTCACGTATCCGTTTTCGCGGTTTCAAAACATTTCAAAACGGCCACGCACACGTGAGACAAGTTGGTTTGGTCGATTGATCCTCTGCGTCTATATCCATGTGGAACGCGGACGAAGAGGATCCCATGGCATATCGTTGGAAGAACACACTCAGCGCAGAGGACGTGACCCCGTACTCGGCTTTCCTGAACCGTCGGAAATTGATGGCAGGCCTCGCAGCGGGTGGCATTGCCGGCGCGCTGCCAATCGGCGCAAAAGCGCAGGAGGCTCTGGAACCGAACGCCTGGGAGGAGATAACCAACTACTGCAACTATTATGAGTTCGGTACCGGCAAGGAAGACCCGGCACGCTATGCGCAGGCGCTGACCATTGATCCCTGGACCGTGCGGATCGACGGCCTTGTGGACAAACCCGGCGATTACAGCTTTGCCGACATCCTGTCCCAGATGACCGTTGAGGAACGCATCTACCGCTTCCGCTGTGTCGAGGCTTGGTCGATGGTCATCCCGTGGAACGGGTTTGAGTTGGCCGATCTGCTGAACTGGGTCGGCGTCCAGTCCAGTGCGAAATACGTCGCCTTCGAAACCGCGCTGCGCCCTGAAGAAATGCCGGGGGTCTCCAGCCGCGTTCTCGACTGGCCCTATGTCGAAGGCCTGCGCCTTGACGAGGCGATGCACCCCCTGACGATGATGGCCACCGGCATTTATGGCCGCGACATCCCGAAACAGAATGGCGCACCAATGCGTTTGGTCGTGCCATGGAAATACGGCTTCAAGTCGATCAAGTCCGTGGTTCGCATTTCTCTTGTCGAAGACGAACCACCTGCAAGCTGGAACGTCGCCAATCCGCGTGAATACGGCTTCTATAGCAATGTGAACCCCGAGGTGGATCATCCGCGTTGGTCGCAGGCCACGGAACGTCGCATCGGCAGTGGTCTTTTCGCCAAGCGTGAACCGACCCTGATGTTCAACGGGTATGCAGACGACGTTGCCGGCCTTTATGACGGCATGAACCTGCGGGAGTTCTTCTGAGCCATGGTCGAAGTGATCAACACCACGCTTCGTCGCATTCCGGCATGGGTGCTTTATGCATTGGCACCTATTCCGGTGATCGCGCTCTTCTATCTTGGGCTCACAGGAGAGCTTGGGATCGACCCGGCCAAGCGGATCGAACACGAGCTCGGTCTCTGGAGCCTATGGCTTCTGATCGCAGGACTTGCCGTCACGCCGTTGCGCCGTTGGCCGGGAGTGAACCTGCTGAAGTTTCGCAGGGCGATTGGTGTGATCACCTTCTTCTACCTGCTGGTGCATCTGCTCACATGGCTCGTCCTCGATGTGCAGTTCCAGAACGTATGGGCCGATATCGTCAAGCGCTGGTATATCACAGTGGGAATGGCCGCATTTGTCCTGATGTTGCCGCTCGCTCTCACCTCCAACAATTGGAGCGTCAAACGCCTTGGTGCCCTCACATGGCGAAAGCTGCACAAGCTCGTCTATCCGATCGCTGTTCTGGGGGCGTTGCATTTCCTGCTGCTCGTAAAGGGCTTTCAGTGGGAGCCGATCCTCTACGCCGCGGTGATCGCAGGTCTCCTTCTGAGCCGGATTCGCACCGATCGCATACCCGGAATCGTGCAGTTCCGGCAGGCGTGACTCGTAGGTCTAGGGGCGTGGAGCCTGCGCCTTACTAAATCTGGACTGGCGCCTGCCAAAATTACCCAGACAGGCGTCCGCGTGCACGAATATTGCGCCAAAACCCTGTTTTCATAGAGAAATCGAACTCTAAGAAAAATCTTCAATTCCCTGATTTTTTCGCTTGCGGACTCGGCGCAGTAACCGTAGAACCCCCTTCACCGGCGGCGCTGAGGCGGATGTTGGGACATCGGACGGGGCGTTGGTTGCTTACGGTGGTGGATAATTCAGGGGTATATGAGGGCGGGCGCGCCGTGAAGTTAGGGCGCACTGGTCTTGTTGTTTGTCTCTGAGTTG
>NZ_JAEPMO010000203.1 GCF_017643905.1 Marivita sp. | reverse complement strand
TGAAAGCGACCGTGACATCGATGGCCTCGGCTTCGGTTGGAACGTCGCAAAGCCGCTCGGTCTCTTTCACATCCATGCCAGCCGCACCGGCAACCCCGACTTGGTACCCGCTGTCCACACAGACGATACCCACATCCTTGCAGGTGGCCTCCGCACAGTTGCGCGGGCAGCCCGAGACCGCCAGCTTGACCTTGTGCGGTGTCCAAGACCCCCAAAGCGTCTGCTCCAACTTGATGCCAAGCCCGGTGCTGTCCTGCGTACCAAATCGGCAGTGATCGGTGCCCACGCAGGTTTTCACCGTGCGAAGCCCCTTGGAATAGGCGTGCCCGGACACCAGACCGGCCTTGTTCAGGTCGGCCCAGATAAACGGCAGATCCTCGCCTTTCACACCCAGCAGGTCGATCCGCTGCCCACCCGTCACCTTGACCGTCGGCACATTGTACTTGTCCGCTGCATCCGCGATGGCGCGCAATTCGGTCGGGGTGGTGATCCCGCCCCACATCCGGGGCACGACGCTGAAAGTGCCATCCTTCTGAATATTGGCGTGTTTGCGTTCGTTGACGAAACGGCTTTGCGGATCGTCCTGATACTCAAGCGGCCAGTCGGCCAGTAGGTAGAAGTTCACCGCAGGGCGGCAGACATGGCAGCCATTGCGGGTCTTCCAGCCCAACTCCTGCCAGACGGCTTCCTGCGATTTCAGCTCTTGCGACTTGATCAGACGGCGCACGTCCTCGTGGGTCAGGTCACAGCAGCCGCAGATGGGCTGTGCTGCGGGCTTCTGGAACTGGTCTCCCAGCGTTAGCTGGAGCAGCTGTTCCACCAGCCCTGTGCAGGTGCCGCAGGAGGCGCTGGCCTTGGTTGTGGCGCGCACGGCACCCAGATCAGACGCTCCCCCTTCAATTGCTGTGACGATGGTCCCTTTGCAAATGCCGTTGCAGCCGCAAATTTCCGCCTCAGGCGGCAATGCTGCAACGGCTGAGAGAGGGTCCACAGAGGCACCCCCCTGGTAGGCAGGGCCAAAGATCAGCGTCTCGCGCATCTCGGAGATGTCTTGGCCCGACTGGATCAGGCCAAAGAACCACGTACTGTCGACTGTGTCGCCATACAGGACAGCCCCGACAAGCCGCGTGCCTTCGATGACCAACCGCTTGTAGACGCCGCGGGCGGGGTCACGGAACACAATGTCTTCGCGCCCCTCCCCGTCAGCGAAATCCCCGGCGGAGAACAGATCACACCCCGTGACCTTGAGTTTCGTCGACAGCGTCTTTTGCTTGAAATTCGCTGCTTCGCCCAACAGCGTCTGGGCCGCAACCTTGGCTTGGTCGTAAAGCGGCGCGACAAGCCCAAACAGCGCGCCGTCATGCTCGACACATTCTCCGATGGCCAGCACATTTGCGTCCGATGTGAGCATCTGGTCATCGACATGGATGCCCTTGCCCACAGCCAGACCGGCACCTTGCGCCAGCGCGACATTTGGTCGGATGCCCACCGCCATCACCAGCAGTTCGCAGGGCAGTTCCGTCCCATCATCCAGCAACAAACCCCGTACCCTTCCAGCGGCACCAAGAATTTCCTTGGAATTGGCACGCAGCCTGACGGTGATGCCCTTGGCCTCAAGCGAGGATTTCAGCAGGTACCCTGCGGCTTCGTCCAACTGCCGTTCCATCAGGTGGCCCATGATGTGGACGACCGTGACCTCCACACCGCGCGCCGCCATGCCAGCAGCGGCTTCCAGCCCCAGCAGACCACCGCCGATCACCACTACCTTCTTGCCCGGACCCATGGCCATCATGGCTTGGGTGTCTTCAAGATCGCGATAGGCGATGACACCCTCAAGATCATGTCCCGGAAGCGGGATCATGAACGGGGTCGACCCGGTGCCGAACACCAACTTGTCATAAGTCAGCACATCGCCGTTCGCTGCGGTTACGGTCTTGGCCGAACGGTCGATCCCGGCCACGGCCTCGCCAAAGCGGCAGGTGATACCGCGCGCGGCATACCACGCGTCATCATGGGTGATGATCTCGTCGTAGGTCTTATCCCCCGCCAGCACAGGGCTGAGCATGATCCGGTTGTAATTGCCACGCGGTTCCGCGTTGAACAGCGTGATGTCGTAGGCGTCAGGCGCTGCGTCCGTCAGATGCTCCAGCATCCGCCCTGTCGCCATGCCCGCACCGATCACGATAAGCTTCTGTTTGGTCATGAGATCACTCCGCCGCGACCGCTTTGGGGGCCGCGAGTTTGGACTTGGGCTTTGCGCCGTGTTCATACTCTTCAAGGAAATCGAGTACCTCCTGGCGGTAACTGTAGTAGTCAGGATGTTCGAGAAGCGCCTTGCGGGTCCGTGGGCGCGGCAGGTCCACCGGAACGATCTTGCCAATGGTGGCCTGCGGTCCGTTGGTCATCATGACAACGCGGTCGGCCAGCAGGATCGCCTCGTCCACGTCATGGGTCACACAGATCGCGGTGACCTTGGTCCGGGACCAGACCTCCATCAGCACTTCCTGCAATTCCCAGCGGGTCAGACTGTCAAGCATGCCAAACGGCTCGTCCAGCAACAGCAGTTTCGGAGACAGCGCAAACGCCCGCGCAATGCCAACCCGCTGCTGCATGCCGTTCGACATGTCGCTTGCAGGCTTGTCCATCGCATCCGCCAGACCAACACGCTCGAGGTAGTATTCCACCACATCCTGCCGCTCGGCCCTAGACGCTTTGGGGTACACCTTGTCGACCCCGATGGCGCAGTTTTCGCGTGCGGACAGCCAGGGAAAAAGGTTCGGGGACTGAAACACCACCGCACGTTCGGGATCCGCGCCTTCGACATGGCGACCATCCAGCTTGATCGCGCCTTTCGAGATCGAATTCAGACCGGCGGCCATTGTCAGAACCGTGGACTTGCCGCACCCCGAATGGCCGATCAGGCTGACAAACTCGCCCCGATCAATCTTGAGATCGAAATCCTCGACCACGGTCAGCGGCCCTTTTGGCGTTGGGTAGACCTTGTGCAACTGCGAGAAATCCAGAAACCGGCTTTCGATCAGACCCTGCTGTGCGTCTTTCACCGCCGCTGGCAAACCGTGGATCGGGGTTACATTCGGCAAGTGCCGCGTCCCCTCGATCTTGGCCTCGATCCCCACATCCATCAGGTATTTGGTGACATCCGCGCGCAACCGCTTGAACGTGACGTTGGTGTTCATCTCGATCCGGTCGCGCGGACGCGGGATGCTGACCTTGAACTCTTCGCCCAATGTACCGTCCGGGTTCAGCGCGATGATGCGGTCGGCAAGAATGATCGCCTCGTCCACATCGTTTGTGATCAAGACGCAGGTTTTCTTGTCGGATTCCCAGATGCCTTCGATCTCATCGGCCAGATTGGCCCGTGTCAGTGCATCCAGCGCAGAAAGCGGTTCGTCCAAGAGCAGCATCTCGGGGTTCATCGCCAAAGCACGGGCCACGTTGACCCGCTGCCGCATACCGCCCGACAATTCCGCCGGACGGCGCGTCGCGGCATGGCTCAGACCCACCATCTTGACGTAATGCGCGACCTTTTCGGCCTTCTCGGCTTTGCTCAGATCGGGAAACACCGTATCCACGGCCAGTCCGACATTCCCATTCACCGTAAGCCACGGCATCAGCGAATAGCTTTGAAAGATCACGCCTCGTTCCGGGCTTGGTTCGGTAATCGGCGCACCCTTGAAAGTGACCGTTCCCTTGGAGGGTTTCTCAAGACCGACCATCAGGTTGATCAGAGTTGTCTTGCCCGTGCCGGAGAACCCAAGAAGGACAAGGAACTCGCCCTCCTGCACATCAAGGGTGATATCCTTGAGAACATGGGTGGCATGGGTGCCAGTCCCAAAGCTCTTGCTCACGGAGTTGAGTGTCAAAATACCCATGGATTTGTCCTTTCGCGCGACTGCTTCGCTGCTTGAACGCGGATCATCGGGTGTTCGTGAAAGTGAAGAGCGACTGCAGAGCATACATCACGCGGTCCAGCAGGAAGCCGATGACCCCGATGGTCAGCACGGCAACCATGATCCGGGCGAGGCTCGAACTCGAACCGTTTTGGAACTCGTCCCAGACGAATTTGCCAAGACCCGGGTTCTGCGCCAGCATTTCCGCCGCGATCAGAACCATCCAGCCCACACCCAGCGACAAACGCAGCCCGGTAAAAATCAGCGGAAGCGCCGAGGGCAGGACCAGTTTGGTGATCTTGGTCCAGGTGTTCATCTTGAGAACCTTGGAGACGTTCACGAGATCCTTGTCGATGCTCGCGACACCCAGCGCGGTGTTGATGAGCGTCGGCCAGAGCGAACACAACGTGACGGTGACAGCCGAGATCACAAAGCTTTTCGGCAAAAGACCGTCATTCGAGGCGGCAAGCGCCGATACGATCATCGTGACGATCGGCAACCAGGCCAGCGGCGAAACCGGTTTGAAGATCTGGATAAGCGGGTTCAACGCCGCATTCGCGATGGGCGACAGACCTGCAGCGATCCCAAGCGGCACCGCAACCACGGTGGCAATCAGGAAGCCAAAGAACACCGTCTGGATCGAGGTCCAGATCTGCTGGTAATAGGTCGGCGCCCCGGTATAGGCGCGGGCCACCGCCTCTTGACCCTGTTCGATGCGGCGTTCGTTCAATTTGGCCACCTGCGCTTCGAACTTGGCCTTGCTCTCGGCTTTGGCCTGCGCGTCTTCATGCAGGGTGATGGCTTCGGCCCAGACTTGCGCCGGTCCGGGAACCGCACCCAGCGACGTCTGCACCTTTGGGGCCAGTACACCCCAGAGCATCAGGAACGCGAGAATGGCAATGACTGGCACCGCCAGAAGACGCCAGATTTCCTTCATCTGCGCCGCCGGGTTGTCGCCAGCCGCCGCCTTCAGAACCGGTGTCAGCCACGACAAGCCCAGAACCTGGAACCATTTGTCGGCCGCATTGATGCGAGTGAAAAGCCGGGCGCGGCGCGCGGCGCGGTCTTCTGTTTCAGCGAAATTGGGATCGACGGTTGTCATGTCTTGCACGTCCTCATCGGCGGGAGCGAAATGCTCAGGGCTGGACCCGGAGCCTGGATTTCACGGAAGGATGGGTCCGGGCCGAAGCCCGGACCCGTCTCGTCAGCCTTTGACCTCGTTGCCGACGACCATCTGTTCGGCTTTCAGGCCGATGGGCAGGCTTTCGAGATAGGCATTGGGTGCGCGGCCATCATAGGGAATGCCGTCGATGATATCCGCAGCAGGCGTCGGCTCCTTGTAGCCATCGCTGTCCCACGGAAAGTCCGCTTCATTCGCAAGCCCCTGATCCACCAGAAAACGTGCGGCCTGCAGGTAGATCTCGGGCTTGTAGACCGATTTCGCGACCTCGTCGTACCAGCTGTCCGGTTTGGCCTCGTCGATCTGGCCCCAGCGGCGCATCTGCGTCAGATACCACACCGCGTCCGAATAGAACGGATACGTCGCGTTGTAGCGGAAGAAGACGTTGAAATCGGGAATGTCGCGCTTGTCGCCCTTTTCGAATTCGAAGAACCCGGTCATCGAGTTGGCAATCACCTCGTAATCCGCGCCCACGTATTCAGGACGGCTCAGGATCTCCACCGCTGCAGGGCGATTGGCGTTGTCGTTCTCGTCCAGCCAGATTGCCGCGCGGATCAGCGCTTTGGTGATGGCAAGCGTGGTGTTTGGGTTCTGTTCGGTGAATTCCTTGGCCAGGCCGAACACTTTTTCGGGGTTGTTCTTCCACAGCTGATAATCGGTGATGACCGGCACGCCGATGCCTTTGAACACCGCCTGCTGGTTCCACGGCTCGCCCACGCAATAGCCGTGGATCGTTCCCGCCTCCAACGTGGCCGGCATTTGCGGCGGCGGCGTCACCGAAAGAAATACTTCAGCGCCGATCTGACCCGAGATGTTCTCCGGGCTGTAATATCCGGGATTGATCCCGCCCGCTGCCAGCCAATAGCGCAGTTCATAATTGTGGGTCGACACCGGGAAGACCATGCCCAT
>NZ_JAEPMO010000236.1 GCF_017643905.1 Marivita sp. | reverse complement strand
GTAATCTTCGGCGTATCGAAATAGTTCAGGAAGGGTACGTCCTCGCCGTTCAGCACATCAATTGCGGTCTTGAGCGCCGCTTCGGCGTCATCGACCGGCGACTGATAGATCGAACCCCAATAGGTCCCGGCTTCCATCGCCTCGTAGCCCACGGCAAAGTTGGTCGCGCCAACAAAGGTGATGCCTTCGCGGCCAGCGGCGATCGCTGCGTTCATTGCGCCAACACCCATGTTGTCATCGCCGGAATACACACCGTCGATGTCATCATACTTGACAAGGAATGCTTCCATCACCTGCTGGGACTTTTCACGGTTCCAGTCACCTGGCTGCTCGTCGATTTGTTCGACATTCGGGCAGACCTCGGGCAGACGGTCGTTGAACCCCTTGGCCCGTTCGATTGCCGTAGTGTAGCCCGGCTGGCCGGTGATGTGCACAACCTTTGCTTCGTTCTCGATGCCCAACGCCTTGAAGCGATCACACATGATCTCGGCCGAACGTGACCCTTGAGTGATGTTGTCCGGACCGGAGAAGGATTTAACAAAGTCAAACCCGGCTTCGGCGATGTTGGAGTTGGTGACGATGACCGGAATGCCGGCGTTGTGGGCCTTGCGCACCGCGGGAATCACCGCTTCACCATTGGTCGGCCAGATGATGATTGCGTCGACTTCCTGCTGGATAAGGTCTTCCATCTGGGCAATTTGGCGTGCCACGTCGCCGCCCGCGTCAAGCACGACAGCTTCAACTTTGTCGTTGGCCTCTGCGGCGGCAATGAATGCCTTTTCGTAGGTGGTCTGGTAGCTGTCGACACCGACGTTGTTCTGCGTGATGCCGATCTTCATGACTCCGTGACCTTCGGCGAAGGCCGCGCCTGTAAAGGCCAGCGTCGCCGCGGTTGTCATGGCAAGTGTCTTGCGAAGTGTCATATTTGGGTCCTCCCGTTAAACCTTTTGTCTTCAGCCTGGCAAAGATGGTGCTCTTCACCGCTCCACGGCGCAGAGCCGCCTTCGCTGAACGACTGCAATCAATCTGACCGCGGCACAGCCTCCGTCATTCATCTAAAATATCCGTATTGGATAAATTGATATCCATTTTGGATACTTTCTACGTATGCTCCGAGTGCCACTTTGGACATTTTTAAAGGGGAACTGATGCCGCGCTCAGAGAAATCCAGAACGGATAAACCCGCCGCACCCGCCACACACAAGGACAAAGGCCCCTTGATGAACGCTCTCCTGGGAAAAAGCCATCCTCATCCGACCGGTGCCAACCGCGCACCGGAACTGCTGGATATGGTAACTTTCCTTGAAAAGCTCAGTGACGAGGTGGAAGACACCATTGATCTTGTCGCCCCCAATCCAAACCTGCGTATGGCGCTGCACCTGATGCAAGGGCACTTCGGCGCCAAGGTGATCACCCCCACATCGCTTATTGGGGCAAGCCGGGTCCCCTATGCAACAGCGACCCGCAGGCTCAAGGACATGGTTGACGCTGGCCTCATTGAACAGCGCCCGCGCACCCGGTCCGGCAAGAGCTATTCCATGCATCCCAGCGACAAACTGCTGGCACAGTGGATGCAAGTATCTGCTCGTGTCCGCCGGCTTGCAGAACAGCGGTTTGGTGGCGAGGACCGTTCGGATGATGCACGCGACTACTATTATGGAGGCAGTTACGCCTCTGCGCAGTCTATTCCGCCGCTGACTGTTCGCAGCGAACCGATCAGGGTTTCGGGCGGTGTCCGTGTGCTGGTCCACGGCGACCCGACCTTCATGGTCATGGACCATCTCAAGCGGCAGTTCGAGCAGGTTGTCGGTACGCAGATCAATCAGCGTGCATTTTCTATCGACAGGCTGCGTGAAGAGGCGCTGCGCAATGCAGAACGCCCAACAAGTCGCTATGACATTATCGCAGTGGACCTGCCTTGGATCGGTGAATTCGCCGAAAAGGGTGTGCTCATGCCGCTGGACGAGGCGATGGACGTGTCGCGCCTTGATCCGGCCGATTTTCACACTGCGGGCTGGAAGGCCACCCACTGGGGTGCTCGCGCTTACGGTGTACCTGCGCAAACAACACCCGAGTTATTGTTCTACCGCCGTGATCAGTTTGCTGAAGCTGGACTGGAGCCGCCCACGACCACGGAAATGCTGCTGCATGCCGCCAGCCTGCTGCATGATCCCAAACGCGGCCGCTATGGTATCGCCTGGAACGCCGCACGCGGCACGGCACTGGGACATACCGTGTTGATGACCATGGCGGATTTCGGCCAGCCGGTGCTGGACTTGCCGGAATTCGCGGGCGGCTTTGACACGGATCATCTGAGCCAGCGTCGCTACCGCCCGACCATCGACACCGAGGCCGGTTTGGAGGCGGCGGAATACCTGCTGGACCTGCTCAAGTATTCGCCGCCCGACATCCTGTCGATGTCCTGGTATGAGCGCGTCCGCCCCTATGCAGCAGGCACAGTGGCGATGGCTTATGGCTATACCTTGCTCGCGCCGTATTTCGAACTGGACGAAACCTCACCCGCGCATGGGCAGACTGGGTATTTGCCGCATCCCCCAGGGCCGGGCGCAACGCCGGTGGCGCCGGTAGGCGGCTACGCCATGGGCATTCCAGCCAACCTGGCGCCGGAGCGTATTCCCGCAGCGGTCGAGGCCCTGCAGGTTTTCACCTCGCCGGAGGCGCAAAAGCTGTATGTCCAGAATGGAAGCCGCACCAACCCGCGCTACTCCGTCGGATCGGATCCGGAGGTGCGACGCGCCTCTCCGATCTTTGAGGCGGTCGACGGAATGTCCTGGCGCGACGAGCTGCAATTCTGGCCGCGCCCGCCTGTGCCCGAGATCGCCGATATCTTTCAGATCTGCGGTGAAGAATTTCACGACATGCTGCGCGGGATCTCGTCACCGCGCGACACTCTGCGACGTGCACAGGCCCGTGCAGACGCTTTGATAAAACCCCGCGAATAGACGCGACAGTGGAGGAGAGACCATGGACCCGAACCGCCTGAAAGGTAAAAACATCCTGATCACCGGAGCCGCACGCGGCATGGGTGAGGCCAACGCACGCGCTTTTGCGGCGCAAGGTGCAAATGTCTGCCTTGGTGATCTGGACGGCGACACCGCGCAGCAGGTTGCCGACGCCATCAACGCTGAAGGCAATGGCAAGGCGATTGCGGTCCGAATGGACGTGACAAAGCGCGAAGACAACGCGGCCGCCGTGGCAGCAACCGTTGAGGCTTTCGGTTCCATCAATGTGGGCCTGTTCAACGCAGGTCTGAACAAGCCCCGTTTCTTCATGGATATCGACGAAGACAACTGGGACATGATCATGAACGTCAACACCAAGGCGATGTGGCTGGGCATGCAGGAAACCGCCCGCCAGATGATCAAGCAGGGCCCAATGGAGGATCACCCGTACAAGCTGATCAATGTCGGCTCTATCGCGTCGAAGAAGCCGCTGGTGGATGTGACAGTCTATTGCACGTCGAAATATGGCTGCCTTGCGCTGACCGAGTGTGGCGCTCTGGGGCTGGCCGAGCACAATATCACCGTCAACGGCTACGCACCCGGCGTCGTCGTCACACCACTTTGGGAACAGCTGGACAAGGATCTCGTCGAAATCGGTTTCAAGGAACGCGAAGGTCAGGCTTACGAGGATATCGTGGACACTGCCCTTGTGATCAAGCGGGTGTCCTACCCCAACGACATCATCGGCACCGCATCGTTTCTCGCCAGTGATGACAGCGATTACATGACGGGTCAGATGATCTCAATCGATGGGGGCTGGGTCACCAAGTAGACCGCCTCAACTTATCCAGACGTTTTCACAATACACCGGGTGCACATGGCTGCACCCGAAAGGAGTAGTCCCATGTCTGAACGCCCCGGCAATGCACTGATGCCCAACCTGCTCACACCGCAGGATCTTGAAACCAATTGGGAATGGCGTGACAAGATCCCGGCCTGGGGTCACACCTCGGTCGATTTCGAAAAGCGCGTCGACCATGACCGCTTGCGCCGCTATCGCCTCGCGCGCACCCGGCAATCCTTGCAGAACTCCAATGCCGGATCGCTGCTGCTGTTTGATGTCAACAACATCCGTTATGTCAGCGCGACCAAAATCGGCGAGTGGGAACGGGACAAGATGTGCCGGTTCTGCCTGCTGACAGGCGACGACTCCCCCTATGTCTGGGATTTCGGGTCTGCTGCAGTGCATCACAAGCGTTAT
>NZ_JAEPMO010000016.1 GCF_017643905.1 Marivita sp. | reverse complement strand
CGCAACAAGCTCACGCCGCTCTGAAGAGGTAAGAAAACCGGGACGGATCATGCCGTAACCTGAATCGCGACCTGCTTGCACGTCAACCCTTCAAATCTCGGGTCTTCAGTGACTCCGGGTATAACAGAATTTTCGTATGAAAATTCTGCTCGCATCAGCCCGAGAGCTTTGCTACTCACCGGCGCAATGCGGGTGTGGCGGAATTGGTAGACGCACCAGATTTAGGTTCTGGCGCCTTTGGCGTGGGGGTTCGAGTCCCTTCACCCGCACCATCGACATCCATCTCGCCATCTGTCCAGTCGCGCCATCCTGCCGAATAGCGATCCCCGTTGACAGACCGCTCTTCGTCACGCTATCGCACCGTCCGGCACCGGATTTCAGGTGCAGCGTGTCGCCCGTCGCGTGGCCTGTTCCCGCAGGCAAATGAGCGGGCTTCTTGGACAGATGAAAATGGTGGGAAAGCTGTTTGCCTCCGGTGATCTGCATGCCGACCGGCGTGCTGAATTTTCCGAGACCTTGGCAGATCACGGGGATCTCGATGGAGCGGTGGACGTCTTGCAAGGCGCACTTGATCTTGTTCCGTCATGGGCCGCCGGATGGTTCCGACTGGGCGAGTATCTGGAGCGTGCGGGCGATCCCAAAGGGGCTGCGCGCGCATGGGACCGTGCGGTCGAGCTTCAACCAGATGATCCGTTCGGCGCGGGGCTGCGCCGGGACTTGCTGCGCGATCAGCCGCTGAGCGACACCATGCCTCCGGCATTTGTCGAGATGCTTTTCGATCAGTATGCTCCCCGCTTCGAGGCATCTTTGCTGGACCACTTGGACTATCAGGGGCCGACGCTCATTTCAGAGGCATTGCAGGTCAGGTCCGGAGCGACCGTGCAACGGGCGCTTGATCTCGGGTGCGGCACAGGGTTGATCGGCCCTGTGTTGCGCCCGTATTGCGATCATCTGACCGGGATCGACCTGTCACAGGCGATGCTCGACGAGGCGCACGCCAAGGGTCGTTATGACACGCTCGAGAAGGCCGATATCCAGGAGTTGCCGATCCTGGCCGGGCAGTATGGTCTGATCGTGGCATCGGATGTGTTCAACTACCTCGGAGCCCTGGAGCGGATCATCGCTTGGTGCGCGGCCAGCCTGTCTGCTGACGGCACGCTCATCTTCACGGTCGAGCGGGCCAGGGACAGCGACATGACGCTGCGCGAAACCCGGCGTTTTGCCCATGGGCGGGAATATGTAACCGACCTTCTGCAGACAGCAGGATTCGGCGCGATCGAGATACGCGATGTGATCTTGCGCAAGGACCGTGGTATGGATGTGCACGGGTTTTGCGTTGCCGCGGGCGGACCAAACGCACGGGTGCGACGTCAGGGCGATGGCGAAGCGCAGCTTCCCGCAGACGCCTGACCGGGCGGCCACATTTCCTGCTTGCGGACTCTCGGTCGCCCCTCTAAGAGGCTGTGGATTTTGACCGCCGCGGACGCCTCCGCGGCCCCCATGCAATGGATAAGGACGACATGCAGGTCACCGAAACTCTCAATGAAGGCCTCAAGCGCAGCTATTCGATCACCGTCACGGCGGGCGAATTGGACGCAAAGGTGAATGAAAAGCTCAAGGAAGCGCAGCCCGAAATCGAAATGAAGGGCTTCCGCAAAGGCAAGGTGCCGATGCCGCTTCTGAAGAAGCAGTTTGGCCAGCGCCTTTTGGGCGAAGCCATGCAGGAAACCATCGACGGCGCGATGGCCAAGCACTTTGAAGACAGTGGCGACCGCCCGGCGCTCCAGCCCGAGGTCAAGATGACCAATGAGGACTGGAAAGAAGGCGACGATATCGAAGTCGCGATGTATTATGAAAAACTGCCGGAAATGCCCGAGGTCGATCTTACGTCGCTGAAGCTTGAGAAGTTGGTCGTCAAGGCCGGCGACGCGGAAGTGGACGAGGCGCTCAAGAACCTTGCCGAGACGGCACAGAACTTCAAGGATCGCAAGAAAGGCTCCAAGTCGAAAGAGGGCGATCAGGTTGTAATCGACTTCCTTGGCAAAGTGGATGGCGAAGCCTTTGACGGTGGTGCGGCCGAAGATTACCCGCTCGTCCTGGGCTCCGGTTCCTTCATTCCCGGTTTCGAAGACCAACTGGTCGGTGTGAAGGTCGGCGAAGAAAAGAACGTAGAGGTCAAGTTCCCGGACGAGTACGGTGCCGAAAATCTTGCCGGCAAGGACGCGGTGTTCGAATGCACCGTCAAAGCCGTCAAGGAACCTGTGGCCGCCGAGATCGACGACGAGCTGGCAAAGAAGTTCGGTGCAGAGGATCTGGCCGCCCTGAAGGCGCAGATCGCCGAGCGTCTGGAAGTCGAATACACGGGCGCCGCGCGTCAGGTGATGAAGCGTGCGTTGCTGGATCAGCTGGACGAGAAGGTGTCTGTCGACCTGCCGCCGTCGCTGGTTGATGCCGAAGCCAAGCAGATCGCGCATCAGCTTTGGCACGAAGAAAACCCGGATGTGCATGGCCACGATCACCCCGAGATCACGCCGACCGATGAGCACACCAAGCTGGCAGAACGCCGCGTCAAGCTGGGCCTCTTGCTGGCCGAACTGGGTCAAAAAGCCGAGGTCACCGTGACGGACGCGGAGATGACTCAAGCGATCATGGCCCAGGCACGTCAATACCCGGGTCAGGAACGTGCGTTCTTCGACTTCGTGCGCCAGAACCAGCAGATGCAGCAGCAGCTGCGTGCGCCCATCTTCGAGGACAAGGTTGTCGATCACGTGGCCGAACAGGCGACCGTGACCGAGAAACAAGTTTCGAAGGACGAGCTGGAAAAAGCCATCGAGGCGCTTGACGCCGAATAAGACCTTCGGGTTTTGAAATCCAAAGGCCGCCCGGTTGGGCGGCCTTTTCCGTTTGAGGATCGGATCGGCTTTGCCGCTCCGACCGGGGCGGGGGCTCTGCCCCCGTCCGCCAAAGGCGGACTCCCCCGAAGTATTTGTGAACCAGAGAAGCTGGCTTTCGTCAGAGCGTCATACGGAAGAGCGCAAAGCCATCCGCGTTTGTGCCGGCTTCTTCGAGTGTCATGCCGTCGAGAGAGCCTGCGTATTTCGCGCCGGCGGGGCCGGTCTCAAAAATCACGCTGGTGCCCGCCAACGGTGCAAAACGCCAGTTGAAATCGGCCTTGGGATCGATGGTGCCTTGCTCCACGATGTATCGGACAATCACGTCGCGGTTGGTATCCGGGCCTTCGAACACGATGGTGTCGCCGGTGCCGGGGAAGCTGCCGCCGCCGCCCGCGCGGTAATTGTTCGTAGCAATGATGAACTCTGCCGCCGGGTCGATCGGTGCGCCCTGATAGGTCAGGTTCACGATGCGGTTGGCGTCGGGGTTGATGACAGCGCCGTCGCGGTCGAATTTCGATGGCTGGCTGAGGTCGATCTGGTAGCTGACCCCGTCGATGACATCGAAATTGTAGCTGGGGAAGTTGGGGTTCAGGAGCGGCGCGTCGGTCGAACCGGGTTCCACCTGATTGAACATGCCCGCCGAGCGTTCCAGCCAGTCTTTCACCTGCGCCCCCGTCACCCGCACGGCGCGCACGGTGTTGGGGTAGAGGTAAAGATCGGCGACGTTCTTGATCGCCACATCGCCCACCGGCACGTCGGTGTAATACTCCGGCCCACCCCGACCGCCTGCCTTGAAGGGTGCGGCGGCGGACAGGATCGGCAGACCTTCATTCGGCGTGCCCTGCATCATCTGTGCGATGTACCAGGTTTGGGCGTTGGACACGATCTGGACAGACGGATCGTCGGCCACCAGCGCGAAATAGCTGTGCAGGGGCGCGGCTGTCTTTCCCACAGCGCGGCGGACATAGGCGAGCGTTTCCTCGTGGTCTTTTTGCGTGGCCTTAATCACCGGCTGATAATCCTGCACCAGTGCTGTGACGGACCGGTCCTCGTTGCGCTGCGAAATCGGTCGCGCTTCGGACTGGTGGTTGAGCACGCGCCACCTGTCGCCGTCACGTTCGAGCATCAGATCGACAAGGCCCATATGGCTGCCCCAGAACCCTGCCATGACGCCGGGTTTGCCCATGATCGTGCCTTTGGCGGTGTCGAGGCCGGGGAGGGTGTCATAGGTGGAGGAGGGGAAGACCAGATGCGAATGCCCGGTCAGGATCACGTCGATTCCATCCACACCTGCCAGCGGGATGGAGGCGTTCTCCATCATGTCCTCGGCCTCAGCCGCGCCGATGCCGGAATGCGACAGCGCGATCACGATGTCCGCACCCTGTTCGCGGATCTGCGGGACATAGGCGCGGGCGGCTTCGAGAATATCGCGGGCGGTGACGTTGCCTTCGAGGTGGCGGCGATCCCATGTCATGATCTGCGGCGGCACAAATCCGATGAGGCCGATGCGGATCGGGTGGGTGTTTCCGCCTCCGTCGGTGATCTCGCGGTCGAGGATCACATAGGGCGGCACCAGCGTGGTGTCTTCACGCGGCGTGGCGCCTGCGGTCTTGACCACGTTGGCCGAAACGACAGGGAAATCCGCGCCCGCCAGCGCTTTCATCAGAAAATCGAGGCCGTAGTTGAATTCGTGATTGCCCAGGGTGGAGCCGTCAAAGCCCAGCGTGTTCATCGCGGTGATGATCGGGTGCATGTCACCTTCTTTCATCCCGCGTTCATAGGCGATGTAATCGCCCATCGGGTTGCCCTGCAAGAAATCGCCATTGTCGAGCAGGATCGAATTCGTGGCCTCGGCCCGGATGTTCTGGATGATGGTGGCGACACGGCTCAGGCCCACTGTGTCGGTTGGGCGATCGCCGTAATAGTCATAGGGATGCACATGCACGTGCAGGTCCGTTGTTTCCATGATCCGCAGATGCGCCTGATTGGACATGGCGCGCACCGAAAACGGGTGCAGCGCGAGAAAGCCAGCCGTACTGGCCAGAAAACCTCGACGGTTCAGCGACAGAGCCATGATCGTGTCCCCCTGATCTGGATTGGTTCTGAGGACAGGTTAGGATGGAAAGCGCACAGCCGGGTAGCAGTTTCGTGGCAGTGGCATGAATTTGCCACCCGCGAAGGAAAGCTGACGTTTTTCAGATATGCAGATCGCGGGAATAGCTTGCGAATTGTGCAATCTCGTGGGGAAGGCTGGTGATCCCGAGACCGGGCGCATCGGACAAGGTGAGCGTGCCGCGATCTGCCGCTCCCCGCCATGGGTCGAACGCATCGCGTAAGGGGTTGGGGTTCACGTCCACTTCGAGCAGGCCATCGCCTCCCGCAGCGGCGAGCAGATGGGCCGACGCAATGAGGCCGATGCCGCCGCCGAGGAAGTGCGGGCAGTAGCGTAGTCCGGCGCTTCGGATCGCCTGTGCCACGGGCCAGCATCCGCTGAACCCGCCCCATTTGGCGATGTCGGGTTGCAAGACACCAAAGACGCCAGTGGCGATGGCATCGGCAAAACCACCGGTGCCGGTGATGTTTTCGCCTCCGGCCAGCGGCATCGGGCTTTGATCCGCCAGCGCCTGCCAATGGGTCAGGGGCGCATCTGCGGGCAGGGGCTCTTCCAGCCATCCCAAGGGCAGGTCGCGGCAGGAGGCCACGAAGCGTTCGGCCTCGGGAAGCGCCCAAGCCTGGTTGGCGTCAGCGCAGAGGATTTCGCCCGCCCTGAGTGTCGAGGTGAGTTGGGTCAACAGATCCGTGTCACGTGTCAGATCAAAGCCGACTTTGACCTTGAAGGCGGAAAAGCCGGCCTTTCGGCTTTCGGCGATTTGTCGTGCGGCTTGGGCAATGGCGATCCCGCTGGCGTAGCACGGGACGGTTTGTGCAGCTTCAGGGTTCAGAAACCGCGCCACCGAAACTCCTGCGCGGCGCGCCTCAAGGTCAGTCATGGCGGTGTCCAGACCCGCGATGACCTGACGGAACGGTCCCCATTCGCCGCATTGCAGGGCGCGGATATGGGTCTTGTCCGTAAGTTGCATGAAGAGGTCATGCGCGCTGTTGAACGACGTTCCCAGAAGCAGGTCAGCCATGTCCTCGACCACCAGCCGGGCACGATGTTCGGCCCCTGCGGCGGGCCAATTGGCGAAAATCTCGCCCCAGCCGAAGGCTCCGTCGCTGTCCTCAACCCGAACGAAGACGGCGGGACGGTTCTGCATGACGCCAAAGGACGTCGCCACTGGTGACGAAATCGGTACGCGGTATGCGGTGACGGTGATGCGGGAAAGGGTAATTGGCATTGGGTCAGCACAGCAGGAAGATGCCTCAAAGGCAAGCGCGCTGGCACAGAATTGCCGAAAGCAACTTGCGCTTGGACCGCGAAGACCGTCATATCAATCAGGCATGACCTCATGGTCTTTGACTCGGACGGGTGTCGAAAAAGCGCATCGCCAGGCAGACAGCACAGCCTGAACCTTCCTTACTGGAGCTCTCTATGAAATTCCGCTTTCCCATCGTCATCATTGACGAGGATTTCCGTTCAGACAACTCGTCCGGCCTGGGCATCCGTGCCATTGCCGGTGCCATCGAGAGCGAAGGCTTCGAGGTGCTGGGCACAACCAGCTACGGAGACCTATCGCAATTCGCACAGCAGCAATCCCGCGCAAGCGCCTTTGTGTTGTCCATCGATGACGAGGAATTCACACCCGGACCCGATCTTGATCCCGCCGTGTTGAACCTGCGGTCCTTTATCGAAGAAGTCCGTCGGAAAAACAACGAAGTGCCGATTTACATCTACGGTGAAACCAAGACGAGCCGCCATCTGCCCAACGACATCCTGCGCGAACTGCATGGGTTCATTCACACCTTTGAGGACACGCCGGAATTCGTGGCCCGCCACATCGTCCGTGACGCCAAGGCCTATATCGAAGGCATCCAGCCGCCGTTCTTCAAGGCGCTGCTCGATTATGCCGAAGATGGTTCTTACTCATGGCACTGTCCCGGACATTCTGGCGGAGTCGCCTTTCTGAAAAGCCCCATTGGGCAGATGTACCACCAGTTCTACGGCGAAAACATGCTGCGCGCCGATGTGTGCAACTCGGTCGAGGAACTGGGCCAACTGCTTGACCACAACGGCGCAATCGGCGCGTCCGAACGCAATGCGGCACGAATTTTCAACGCCGATCACTGCTTCTTCGTGACCAATGGGACGAGCACATCGAACAAGATGGTCTGGCACCATACCGTTGCCCCCGGCGATGTGGTGGTCGTTGACCGAAACTGCCACAAGTCCATCCTGCACAGCATCATCATGACCGGTGCCATCCCGGTTTTCATGAAGCCGACGCGCAACCACTACGGCATCATCGGGCCCATTCCGAAGGCCGAGTTTTCAATCGAGTCGATCAAGGAGAAGATCCGCTCAAACCCGCTCTTGGCGCATGTGGATGCGGATACCGTCAAGCCACGGATCATCACCCTGACGCAATCAACCTATGACGGTGTTCTGTACAACACCGAGACGATCAAGGACATGCTCGACGGCTATGTCGAAAACCTGCATTTCGACGAGGCGTGGTTGCCGCATGCGGCTTTTCATCCGTTTTATGGGACCTTCCACGCCATGGGGCGCAATCGCGAGCGCCCGAGCCATTCGGTGACCTATTCAACCCAGTCCATTCACAAGCTTCTGGCGGGGATTTCGCAGGCAAGCCATGTCTTGGTGCAGGACAGCAAGAATACCAAACTGGACCGGCACCTGTTCAACGAGGCGTATTTGATGCACACCTCGACCAGCCCGCAATACAGCATCATCGCCAGTTGCGACGTCGCGGCAGCGATGATGGAGCCTCCGGGCGGGCGCGCTTTGGTCGAAGAAAGCCTGCTCGAGTCGCTCGATTTCCGGCGCGCGATGCGAAAGGTGGATGAAGAATACGGCAACGACTGGTGGTTCCAGGTTTGGGGACCGGAAGAGTTGGACGAAGAAGGCATCGACAGTCCAACCAACTGGGTGCTGAAAAAGACCGATGCCGAAGGAGTGCAGCCGTCGGACGGCGAAGAGTCCTGGCATGCCTTCGGCGACATGGCCCCCGGCTTCAACATGCTGGACCCGATCAAGGCCACAGTCATCACGCCGGGGATGAACCTGGATGGGAAGTTCGACTTTTCCGGCATCCCGGCGTCCATCGTGACAAAGTATCTGGCGGAACATGGCGTCGTTGTTGAGAAAACCGGTCTCTACAGCTTTTTCATCATGTTCACGATCGGCATCACCAAGGGCCGCTGGAATTCGCTTTTAACCGCGTTGCAGCAATTCAAGGACGACTATGACAAGAACGTCCCGATGTGGCGTTGCATGCCGAAATTCTGCGCCAAACAACCGCGTTATGAACAGATGGGTCTGGGCGACATGTGCCAACACGTCCATTCGCTCTATGCCAAATCCGACGTGGCTGTTCTGTCGACGGACATGTATCTTAGCGATCTTGTACCCGCGATGAAGCCAACAGATGCGTTTTCGCACATTGCTGCGCGCACGACCGAACGCGTGCCGATTGATGATCTTGAAGGACGTATCACAACAAGCCTTGTGACACCGTACCCGCCGGGCATTCCGCTTTTGATCCCAGGTGAGGTGTTCAACAAGAAGATCGTCGAATATCTCAAATTCAACAGAACCTTCGCGCGCGAATGTCCGGGGTTCGAGATCGACATTCATGGGCTGGTGCAAGAGGTGGACGAGAACAATCAGGTTCAGTATTTCGCCGATTGTGTTGCCATCAGCAGGGAGGCTTAGCCTCCTCGTGGTCGGCGATGAGCAAGGGTGAGGTCTGTCGCGTCCTTAATTTTCGACAGACAGCCAGCGCTCAGATGACCCAACAAAAAAGCCCCGCCAGACTGGCGGGGCTTTTTAATTCTTGCTCGAAGTAAAGTTCAGTCTTCCGACTTGGCTTCGTCCTGGGACGACGCGGAAGGTGCCAGATCATCGTCATCGGATGCCGCAGCGCCGATATCATCGAACAGTTCGGCGATTTCGAATTCTGCCTGTGCTTCTTCCTCGGCGGCCAGTTCCTGAATGGACTTGCCGGAGGCCTGAAGCTCTGCTTCTTCGGGCGAACGTGCAACGTTCAGGCTGATGGTTACCATCACCTCGGGGTGCAGGTGGACTTCAACCTCGTGCAGACCAAGAACCTTGATCGGCTTGCGGATGATGACCTGCTTGCGGTCGAGCGTGTAGCCTTCTTCGGTTGCCACTTCAGCCGCGTCGCGGGTTGTGACGGAGCCATAAAGGTTGCCGCCATCGGATGCCTGACGAATCACGACGAACTGCTGGCCGCCAAGACGGTCGGCCATTGCTTCGGCCTCTTTCTTGGTTTCCAGGTTCTGTGCTTCGAGCTGCGCTTTCTGGTTTTCGAACGACGCGATGTTCTCTTTCGAGGCGGTCAGCGCCTTGCCCTGCAGCAGCAGGTAGTTGCGCGCAAAACCGGGCTTTACGTCAACGACGTCGCCCATCTGGCCAAGCTTGGCCACGCGTTCCAGAAGGATAACTTGCATGTCAGTCTCTCCTTACTTCACTGCGTAGGGCAGGAGGGCGAGGAAGCGGGCGCGCTTGATTGCACGGGCCAGCTCACGCTGTTTCTTTGCAGACACGGCTGTGATGCGCGACGGCACGATCTTGCCACGCTCAGAGATGTAGCGCTGCAGCAGCTTGGTGTCTTTATAGTCGATCTTGGGTGCGCCATCTCCCGAGAAGGGGCACACCTTACGACGGCGGAAAAATGGTTTCGTAGCCATGGATTAGCGTCCTTTCTTCAGGCGATCAGTTGCGACGTTCGCGGCGTTCGCCACGATCACCACGGTCGCCACGATCTCCGCGGTCGCCACGGTCTCCGCGATCACCACGGTCGTCACGCTTTTGCATCTGGACCGACGGACCTTCTTCATGCGCGTCCACCTTGATGGTGAGGATACGCATCACGTCGTCATGCAGACGCATCAGGCGCTCCATTTCCTGCACGGCTTCCGACGGTGCGTCGGTGCGCAGGAAGGCGTAATGGCCTTTGCGGTTCTTGTTGATCTTGTAGGCCATCGTTTTGACGCCCCAGTATTCGTGATCAACCAGCTTGCCGCCGTTGTCCGAAAGAACTGTACCGAAATGTTCGATGAGGCCTTCAGCCTGCGCGTTGGACAAATCCTGACGCGAGATAAAAACATGCTCGTAAAGCGGCATGTGCACTCCGTTTCTGTTCTGGCGCATTTCAAAGGACAGGGACTGAACCCTTTCGCTCCTGCCCACGAGAGACTGCGCGGTAAAAATCGTCTTGCGAAAGGAGCGCTCCGTATACACGGATTGCGCGTGGGATCAAGTGGTCCTGCGCGGCTTTTGGCAAGGCGTCACAATCTCGCCCAGAACATGCCTTGGCACCGTCGCGCAGCGACCCTGAATTCGGCAGATTCTCTGAACATACTGTTTCCAGATGGTAAACGGTATGACGACCGGGTGTCAGCCGGTCGAGGAGAAGCAAAATGGTTCACTATGACGAAAATTATGTACACGGCCACGGTTCGGTCGGAAAGCTGATCCGCCGCGTCTGCGGTATCGCCTGTTTGATCGCCGTGCCCGGGATCTGGATCGCACTACAGGGCGCATTGCCAGAAGCCCGTTTGATGGGGCTTGGACTTTCCGTGATCGTGATGGGACTTGCCGGCCTGTGCCTGTTTGGCCGCTGACTGTTTATTCCGACACAGACCCTGTTGAATTTCAAAGAATTGAGACTGCGCGGCATCGCAGCAATTTGTCAGTCATCGTAACACATACACAGGACTGACCCATGAAAAAGACACTCCTCGCTGCCGCTTTGATGTCGCTGCCGTTCGCAGCTATGGCTGAACCGGAAGCATATAAACTGGACGCCAGCCACAGCCAAATTCTGTTTTCCTACAACCACCTCGGCTACTCCACGACCTGGGGCATGTTCTCTGGCTTCGAAGGCGACATCCAGTTCGATCAGGAAAATCCGGCCAATTCCTCTGTGACCGTTTCCTTCCCGGTGCGGTCGATGTTCACAGGCTGGGAAGGCCGTTTCGAGCATTTCATGTCCGCTGACTTCTTCGGCGCGGCAGAAGACGAGATGGTGACGTTCACCTCCACCGCGATCGAAGTGACCGGTGAGACCACCGCCAATATTACGGGCGATTTGACCCTGAACGGCATCACGAAGCCGGTGACCTTGGCCGCGACGCTGAACCAGGCAGGCGATCACCCGATGGAAGGTAAGCCGTGGGCCGGCTTCGATGCGACCGCCACGCTGGTGCGCAGCGACTTCGAACTGGGCATGTTCGCTCCCTTCGTCAGCGACGAGGTGAAGCTTCAAATTTCGCTCGAAGCGATGAAGGTCATGGAAACCGATTCCTGATCCGGGCCGAGCGTTGAATCAATAACCCCGGGCCTTCCGCCCGGGGTTTTTTGTTGTCCGGAGATGCGTCTGCTCTCAATTTGCGTTTGCACCGCCGCGCAGTGCGGTGAGGTTGACCGAAACACTGACAGCAAAACCAAGCTGACCGTCATCCGTCATCCCTGCGCCAATGTCGAAACTGCGACGGTCCAATTCGGTCGAACCTTCAACACGGGCGGTCTCGCCGTCCAAAGTCAGATCGAAGAGCAGAGACACCGGCTGTTCTACCCCGCGCAGGGTAAGGATACCCTCGGCCAGATAGCCCGTATCGCGCGCGATAAGGTCCGCCGTGAATCGCGCCGTCGGGAATTCGCTGCTGGCAAAATAATCCGGCCCCATCGCCTGTTGCGTGACGGACCCGAGCGTCAGCGAGGTGATCGCGATTTCAACATCTACCGACCCTGCAACACCGGAGGCGACGGTCTCGTCGAAGGTGATGTCGGCTGTCCAGTCAGCGAAACGGCCCGTTACCTCAGAACCCATCTGGCGCACGGTGATCCCCAGCGTACCGTCGGTCACCGTCCAATCGCTTTCGACCTGTTGCAGCGCAGGTACCTCGGCGGCGATGGCGGCGCCTTTCTGGTAGACACCGAGTACGCTTCCGACCCCAATCGCAGTGGCCCAGACGATCCCGGCAAGGACAGGGGGAAGAAGCTTGCGATGGGTCTGCGATTTCGGTGCCGACGTCACACGACGGCCCGGCAGCATGCGCGCCAAGGTGTCGTCCTTGTCGATCAGCGCATGTTTGATGGCGCCCGCGATGTGCAGGACCAGTGACAGGATCAGCACCCGTTCGAACACGATATGCAGACCCGCCGCAGTTTCCGACAGAGGCACGCTCTCTGGCACCAGCGGCAGATTTTGCCCGAAAGGCCACCAGATCGGCGCAAACCCCTCTGTTGCAGCGTGATGCACCCAGCCGGACAATGGCACCATCACCAATGAACCGTAAAGCAGCCAATGCACGATATCGGCCAGCAGCGTTTCGACCCTGCGGTCGGGGTGGAGCGGCGCGGGTTTCGGTTGGCTTATCGCCCAGAGAATACGGGCGAGGGCGATGAAAAACAGCGTCACCCCCACCGTCTTGTGCAGCGAGAACAGCCACGCCTTGTCGGCCAATTGCTCTGCCGTGTCATAGGGCATGTCATTGGCGATGATCCCCAGCGGGATCACCGCGGCGATACCCAACGCGGTCAGCCAGTGAAACGTTTTGGCGACAGCACCGTATTGAGCGGTGGAATTTGAGACAGACATTTGGGCCACTCCGGAGGGAAACGATGCTGTGAGAGCTACGTCAAAATGATCGCGGCGCAATCTTCACCAATGCACAGAAGGAGTGCAGCAGCGTTGCGTCGCTGGAGCACGGGCTGTAATGGCATGTCAAACAAGACAGGAGGGGTGCCGTGAGCCGAGCTTTTCTATTTCCGGGACAGGGGGCGCAAACCATTGGCATGGGCAAGGACCTGGCGGATGCCTATCCGACCGCCCGCGCCGTGTTTGAAGAAGTGGACGACGCGCTTGGGGAAAAGCTCAGCGCACTGATCTGGGAAGGTGACATCGAAACCCTGACCCTGACGGCAAATGCACAGCCTGCGCTGATGGCCACGTCGATTGCTGCGATGCGTGCATTGGAGGCCGAAGGGGTTGGCATAGATACTGGGTCTTTTGTCGCCGGTCATTCGCTCGGGGAATACTCGGCCCTGACTGCCGCAGGTGCGCTGTCCGTCGCCGACGCAGCGCGTTTGTTGCGCGCCCGCGGGACAGCGATGCAAGATGCAGTCCCCGTCGGTGTGGGCGCAATGGCCGCGATCCTTGGTCTGGGTCTTGAGGATGTGCGCAAAGTGGCAGAAGCCGCCGCGCAAGGGGACGTCTGTGCTGCTGCAAACGACAACGATCCGGGGCAGGTCGTGGTCTCGGGCCATAAGGCGGCTGTCGAACGCGCCGTTGATCTCGCGAAAGAGGCGGGTGCGAAACGCGCCGTTCTGCTTCCTGTCAGCGCCCCGTTCCACTGTGCACTGATGGCACCTGCAGCCGACGCGATGGCAGGCGTTCTTGGCAGCGTGACGATCAATGCGCCGCTGGTCCCGGTTGTGGCAAATGTGCGCGCCGAAGCGGTCAGCGACCCCGAAACCATCCGCGCGCTTCTGGTCGAACAGATCACAGGCGCCGTGCGCTGGCGCGAGTCCGTCAGCTGGATGGTGGCGCAGGGGGTCGACGACTTCTGGGAAATAGGAGCGGGCAAGGCGCTGATCGGGATGGTGCGGCGGATCGAGAAATCCGCGGCCACGCGCGCCGTCGGCTCCACGGCTGACGTTCAGGCTGCAACACAAGCGGGCTGATCCGCCAGATTTTTTGTGCCTGCGTCCCGAATCTTCGCAGAAGATTCGTCGCGCGCGAGGTTAATATGAGATGAAAGGGACCATGACATGTTCGATCTGACAGGCAAAACCGCGCTGATCACTGGCGCGTCGGGCGGCATCGGTGGCGAAATCGCCCGCGCGCTGCACGCAGCAGGGGCCACCGTCGGTTTGTCCGGCACCCGCACTGAACCGCTCGAGGCGCTGGCGGCTGATCTTGGCGACCGCACGCATGTGCTGCCCTGCAATCTGAGCGATCCCGAAGCGGTCGCAGCCCTGCCGAAACAGGCAGCAGATGCGATGGGCAGCGTCGACATTCTCGTCAACAACGCAGGCATCACCCGTGACAACCTGTTCATGCGCATGTCGGATGACGAATGGCAGTCGGTCATTGACGTGAACCTGACAGCCACTTTCAAGCTCTGCAAAGGCGTGCTGCGCGGCATGATGAAGGCGCGTTGGGGCCGCATCGTGAACATCTCGTCTGTCGTGGGGGCCACCGGCAATCCGGGGCAGGGCAACTATGCTGCGGCCAAGGCAGGTATGGTGGGGATGTCGAAGTCGCTGGCCTATGAAGTCGCCTCGCGCGGCATCACTGTGAACGTCGTCGCGCCCGGCTTTATTGCCACCGCGATGACCGACAAACTGACCGATGACCAGAAATCCGCCATCCTGACACAGATTCCCTCGGGCCGTATGGGTACCCCGGAAGAGATCGCCGCAGCCGTTCTTTATCTCGCCAGCCCCGAGGCGGGATATGTCACGGGAACCACTCTGCACGTGAATGGTGGCATGGCAATGCTCTGATTTCACAGGGGAAACATGCATTGTGCAAGTGCAGAAATCCCTGAAAATGCATGGATTTCTTCGCGTGGGCGATTGCATTGAAAGCGTTTGCCATCGCGATTCCATGTGCTATAGCGGCGCAGGTTTTGGACCAACCCCGTGACTTTCGGGGGAAGTTTGTCTTCGGCGCTCGACCGGGACACAAACCACCGCCCGCAAGGGCATGATCAATTCCGCCCGGGCGCGGGCTAACCCGGCCACCGCGCCGACGAAACTGTGAGGAAGAAAACATGAGCGACGTCGCAGATCGCGTTAAGAAAATTGTTGTCGAGCACCTTGGTGTCGAAGAGGACAAAGTCGTTGAGAACGCGTCGTTCATCGACGATCTCGGCGCTGACAGCCTCGACACCGTCGAGCTGGTGATGGCTTTCGAAGAAGAGTTCGGCATCGAGATCCCGGACGACGCAGCCGAGACCATCCAGACCTTCGGCGACGCGGTGAAGTTCATCAACGAAGCGCAGTAAGCGTCTGAACTTTCGGATTTTTTGGAAAACGCGCTCTGCGATCAGGGCGCGTTTTTCTTTTTCACCTTCTCATCCGCCTTTGCCGCATCCCACAGCGCGTCCATCTCGGCCAGATCGCTGTCCTTTGGCGTCCGCCCGTCTGCGGCCAGCGCCGCCTCAATACTTTCGAACCGGCGGGTGAACTTGGCATTGGTTGCCCGCAGGGCGGCTTCGGGGTCCAGTCCCATGTGGCGGCCCAGATTGACCATCACGAAAAGCAGATCGCCGAATTCCTCGAACCGTTCATCCGCGTTCTGCACCTCGCGCAATTCCTGCGCCTCCTCGACGATCTTGTCCAGGACCTCGTCCGTGGACGGCCAGTCGAACCCGACCCGCGCCGCGCGGTTCTGCAGCTTCAACGCCCGCGTCAGGGCAGGTAGACCCTTGGCGACACCGTCGAGCACGCCGGTCTCCTTCTTGCCCGCGCGTTCCGCCGCTTTGATCTTTTCCCAGTCCTGCACCTGCTGCTCGGCCGATTTGTCCCGGCTCTCGTCGCCGAAGACATGCGGATGCCGCGCCACCATCTTGTCCGAAATCGCGTTGGCCACGTCGTTAAAGCTGAACATGCCGGCCTCTTCGGCCATCTGGGTGTGATAGACCGACTGGAGCAGCAGATCGCCCAATTCGCCCTTCAACTCGTCCCAAGCCTCACGCTCGATCGCATCGGCCACTTCGTAGGCTTCCTCGATGGTGTAGGGGGCGATTGACGCGAAATCCTGTTCGATGTCCCAAGGGCAGCCCGTCTCGGGGTCGCGCAGGCGGCGCATGATCTCAAGCAACCGGGGCATCCCGCCCTTTGGGTCATGGATCAGATCGTCACTCATTGCGGCCCCCGTGAAATGCTGCTCTGATGCAGGGATGCGGCATCAGCGCGAGGGAGTCCACCCATGGCCATCATCAACCGGATCGGGGATTACGCCGAGGACATGAAGACATGGCGGCGGCATCTGCACATGCACCCCGAGCTGAGCCTTGATTGCCACGAAACAGCGGCCTTCGTTGTTGAACGGCTCCGGGACTTCGGGGTGGACGAAATCCACGAGGGCATCGCGCAGTCCGGTGTCGTGGCGCTGATCCACGGGCAGGGCGACGGCCCCGTTACCGGTCTCCGCGCCGATATGGATGCGCTGCCGATCGAGGAAACGACCGGTGCGGACTGGACGTCGACCATCCCCGGCAAGATGCACGCCTGCGGCCATGACGGGCATACGACGATGCTGCTGGGTGCGGCCCGGTATCTGGCCGAGACCCGCAGGTTCAAAGGCAGCGTCGCGCTGATCTTCCAGCCGGCCGAGGAAACCGTGGGTGGTGCCCGCATCATGGTCGAGGAAGGCATCATGGAGCGCTTCGGCATCGAAGAGGTGTATGCGCTGCACACCGACCCTTTTGCCGAGGAAGGCCAGTTGCGCACCACGCCCGGCCCGATCATGGCAGCAGTGGATGACTTCCACATCACCGTGCGCGGTGTCGGGGGTCATGGAGCCTATCCGTCCGCTTGCAAAGACCCCATGCCCTGCGCCTTGGCCATCGGGCAGGCCTTGCAGACCATCGTGTCGCGCAATGCCGACCCGCTCTTGCCGCTTGTGGTCTCGTTGACGATGATCTCGGGCGGGACCGCGACCAACATCATCCCCGAAACCATAAGCATGTCCGGCACCGTCCGCAGCTTTGACCCCGATCTGCGCGACATGGTGGAACGGCGCATCACCGAGATTGCTGAAGGGCAGGCCGCCAGCTACGGCGTTGCGGTCGAGGTGGACTATGTCCGCAACTACCCCGCAACGGTCAATCACGCGGCGCAGGCTGAATTCGCCGGGCGCATCGCCGAAGAGGTCGTTGGCGCATCGAAGACGGTCACCGACCTGCGCCCGGAAATGGGGGCCGAGGACTTTTCCTACATGCTCGAAGCACGACCCGGCGCGTTCCTGTTTCTGGGGCAAGGGATTGGCCCGTCCTGCCATCACCCGGCCTTCGATTTCAACGATGAGGTGGCGACCATCGGCGCGTCCTTCTTTGCCCGTCTGATCGAAACCCGGCACGGAGTGTGACCCATGGCGCTTGAAGACGCGAAAACCCAGATCGACCACGCCTTCACCCGCGACGACCTGAAAGGCGCCAGTTTTGAGAACGCTTTCGCCGGGGCCACGTCCTTCCTGCGGCGGCGCTACACCAAGGACCTGACCGATGTGGACATCGCTATAACCGGCGTGCCGTTTGACCAGGCAGTGACCCACCGCACCGGCACCCGTTTCGGCCCCCGCGCCATCCGCGAGGCATCGAGCCTGCAGCCCTATGACAAACCCTATGGCTGGGATTACAACGTGCTCGAAGACTTCGCGATTGCCGATTACGGAGATCTGGCCTTCGACTATGCCAAAGTGTCCGAATTCCCCGACACGCTGAAAAATCACATCGCCGGAATTCTGGCGCAGGATACCGCGACGGTCACGCTGGGGGGCGATCACTCCATCACCCTGCCGATCCTCGAAGCCTATGCCGAGAAATACGGGCCCCTGAGCCTGTTGCAGTTCGACGCCCATACCGACACCTGGGCCGATGACGATATGGAACGGATCGACCACGGCACGTTCCTCTACAAGGCGGTCAAGCTGGGTCTGGTGGACCCGACGCGCTCGGTTCAGGTGGGCATCCGCACCGACAACCCCGACACGCTGGGCTTCAACATCATCGACGCGCGCGAGATGCACCGCATCGGACCCGAGGCCGTGGCGGAACGAATCTGCGAGATTCTCAAGGATTACCCGACCTACCTCACCTTCGACATCGACTGTCTCGACCCGGCCTTCGCCCCCGGCACCGGCACCCCCGTTTGGGGCGGCCCGTCCAGTGCGGACATCGCGGTCATCCTGCGGAATATCGCCGGGATCGAACTGATGGGCGGCGATGTGGTTGAAGTCAGCCCGCCTTTCGATACTACGGGGACCACGGCGATTGCGGGCGCCCATGTCGCGACAGAGATTCTGTCTTTGTGGGGGTGGACCCGCCGCGCCTGAAAGTACGTACCCGTGATCAAGGGGCAGGTGCCCCGTTGAGGCAAGGATAAGGACGTCGTGAAAGTGTTTTTCTGGACGCTGGTATTGATCGTTGTGGGGGGGCTGGCCTGGATTCGGCTCGCACCGTCCGATCCGGCGGTCTGGCATGTCGACCCAAAGGTGACGTCCGATCAGGATCTCGCAGGTGGCGTGCGGCGGCGCATCCCGGCGCAAGAGGGCACCTTTGCCCAACTCGACCGCATCATCCTCGCCACCCCCCGCACCGAGGTGCTGGCGGGTAGCGTGGAAGAGGGCAAGGTGACTTACATCACCCGCTCGCAATGGATGGGCTTTCCCGACTACACCACCGTGATGCAGAACGAGGACGTGCTGGAACTCTTCGGCCGTCTTCGCTTCGGCCAGTCCGACATGGGTGTAAACAAGGCCCGCGTGGATGGCTGGTTGGAGCGGCTGGGTCAATAACCCTTGACCACACCGCGTGGATGCCCGACAGAACCGCATGATCCCCGAAGACCGCCTGCACCAGATCCTGTCGCGTTTCGAATACCTTGAGGCCCAGATGGCCGAAGGGTCCGGCGACATTGCGGCCATCGGCAAGGAATATTCTGACCTGCGGCCCGTCGTCGAACAGATTACCGAGTGGAAACAGGTCCGTGCCGACATCGCCGAGGCCGAGGCGATGCTGTCCGATCCCGAAATGCGGGAACTGGCGCAGGATGAACTGCCCGCGCTCAAGGCGCGCCTGCCCGAGGTGGAGCGGGCGTTGCAACTGGCGCTGCTCCCGCGCGATAAGGCTGATGCGCGCCCGGCCATGCTCGAAATCCGTCCCGGTACAGGTGGCGAGGAGGCTGCGCTTTTTGCGGGTGACCTTCTTCGCATGTACCAGCGCTATTCCGAGGCGCGCGGTTGGAGGTTCGAGATCATCGAGGAACAATCGACCGAGATTGGCGGCATCAAGGAAGTGGTCGCCCATATCACCGGCGACAACGTTTTCGCCCGGCTGAAATACGAATCCGGCGTTCACCGCGTCCAGCGCGTGCCCGAGACCGAGTCGGGTGGTCGCATCCACACATCCGCCGCAACCGTGGCCGTTCTGCCCGAGGCCGAGGATGTGGACATCCAGATCAACGCAAACGACCTGCGCATCGACACGATGCGCAGTTCTGGCGCGGGTGGTCAGCACGTCAACACCACCGATTCGGCAGTGCGGATCACCCATATTCCCAGCGGGATCGTCGTCACCAGTTCCGAGAAGTCCCAGCACCGCAACCGCGAGATCGCGATGCAGGTCCTGCGCACCCGCCTGTTTGATATGGAACGGCAAAAAGTCGATGCGGTACGCTCTGCCGACCGCAAGTCACAGGTCGGCACCGGCGACCGCTCTGAACGCATCCGCACCTACAACTTCCCGCAGGGGCGTCTGACCGATCACCGGATCGGCCTGACGCTTTACAAGCTCGACGCGGTCATGGCTGGCGATCTGGACGAAATCATCGACGCGCTCACCGCGGATGCACAGGCCACTCTGTTGGCCGAGATGACGTGACCCACGACCCCAAGGACGCCTTGCAGGCCGCACTTCGTCAGCTTGAGGCGGCAGGCTCTCCAAGTGCCGCTCGCGACGCAAGCGCGCTTATGGATATCGTGCAGGGCGACGCCCCTCCGTGGACAGAGCTAAGCGATGACCAGGTGGCGCATTTACAACGCCTGATCGCGCGGCGCGCGCGGCGTGAACCGATCAGCCACATCTCTGGCAAACGCGCGTTCTGGATGCACGAGTTTGAAGTCACACCGGACGTGCTTGACCCGCGCCCCGATACCGAAACGCTTTTGGAAGTAGCGCTCAAACACAGGTTCGACACGGTGCTCGACCTTGGTACCGGATCAGGCTGCATCCTGCTGTCGCTTTTGCATGAACGCCCGGCTGCACTTGGGATTGGCACTGACCTATCTGAGGCAGCGCTGGCCGTCGCCAAACGCAACGCCGACAGGGTCGGGGTCGCGGATCGGGTTTCCTGGGCAGTGTCCGACTGGTTCTCTTCGGTGACCGGCACTTATGATCTCATCGTGTCAAACCCGCCCTATATCGCGCTTGATGAAATGGCAGGTCTTGCTCCCGAACTCGATTACGAGCCGCGCATGGCGCTCACAGACGAACAGGATGGTCTGTCCGCGTATCGCGCCATCACCCAAGATGCGATGCGTCACCTCAATCCTCAAGGCCGCCTGTTGGTCGAAATCGGACCAACCCAAGCTGCTGCTGTATCGGACTTGTTCGCTAGGGCTGGTTTGGTCGATTTGCACGTTCATCAAGACCTTGATGGGCGCGATCGGGTCGTTTCCGGCGCAAACCTGCCACGCACCGACCAATAAGCGCGAAAAACCGAACTCTTTGATGTAAATTCTGCTTGTAAGCTGGGGGAGGACGTGATTACTCAGACACATTGCAGCGGTCGAGGCTGGTTTGCACCCCTCTCGCGCGATTGTAAGCCCAAACATGAATGCTTTTGCACAGGACCCGCGCACAAAGCGCACACAGCAATCGCAAAACAGCTGAAAGAAGGCTGGAAAGTTACAGATGCGTTCTTCAAACAAACGTTCGCGGAACAAGAATAACCGCAACCGTCCGAACACCGTTGGTAATGTCGTCAACCGTGTGTTCGACAGCTCCGGCCCCGAGGGCAAGGTGCGCGGTACGCCGCAGCAGATCATTGACAAGTACAACCAGCTCGCACGCGACGCCCAACTCAGCAATGATCGGGTGAACGCGGAAAACTTCCAGCAGCATGCCGAACATTATATGCGTCTGCTGAGCGAGGCACAGCGCGAACAGGATGCCCGCCGCGAACAGCAGGAGCGCGAACAGGACGCGCGCCGCGAACAGCAGGAACGCGAAAACCGCGACCGGCAGGCGCAGCGCGATGCAGACCGTCCGCAGCGTCAGGATCAGGACGAGCCGAGCCAGTTCTCGAACGATCCTGCAGATGCGCCTCAGCCCGATGTCATCGACACCAATGACGACAGCAATGACAGCGGTCTGGTCGAAACGCCCGAAGCCAAGGCCGAGGAAAAGCCGAAGAAACCACGCGCTCCTCGCAAGCCACGCAAAAAGCCAGAGCCAAAAGCCGAAGAGGCGCAGGCGACGCCAGACGCCGCAGAATAGGACAGAAAGCCGGGGATCAGCCCCGGCTTTTTTCTTTCTGAAATGTCAGCGTATGGATCAGGCCAGTTGACGCGCCAAGGCGCAGAATGCTTCCAGCGACACCCGTTCCGCCCGCTCGGTTGGGGCAATGCCAACCGCGTTCAGATGATCCTCGATATCGGGCGACAACCCCTTCAAAGAGGCGCGCAGCATCTTGCGCCTCTGGTTGAAGCCGGCGGCCACAACCCGCTCCAACACTTTCGCATCCGCCTCAAAGCGCGGCGCGGGCAGGGCGCGCAGATGCACCACTGCTGAACTCACCTTGGGCGGTGGGCTGAACGCCTCGGGCGGCAGGTGCATCGCGATATGCGCGTCGCAGCGCCATTGCGCCAACACCGCCAAACGACCGTAAGCCTTGTCCCCCGGTTTGGCGACGATCCGCTGCGCAACCTCCTTCTGGAACATGAGCGTCAGGCTGGTCCAGACCGGTGGCCATGTGGGCGGCGTCAGCCAGCGCACCAGCAGCTCGGTTCCGACATTGTAGGGCAGGTTGGCGCAGATCGCTATGGGAGGCGTCAGATGCGCCAGCGCGTCCACTTCAAGCGCGTCACCGCCGATCACCTCGAGCCGACCCGGATACGCGTCTGAGATCTCGGCCAGCGCAGGCAGACAACGTGCGTCCTTCTCGACCGCCAGGACCTTGCGCGCGCCCTCGACCAGCAATCCCCGCGTCAACCCTCCGGGACCCGGGCCGACTTCAAGCACATCGGTTCCGCTCAGATCGCCTGCCTGCCGCGCGATCTTGGCGGTCAGATTCAGGTCCAGCAGAAAGTTCTGCCCCAGCGCCTTTTTGGCGCTCAGCCCGTGGGTCGCAATGACCTCACGCAGCGGCGGCAATCCATCAATTGCCGCCATGACACCGACTGTTCATTGCGCAAACCCCTGCTTCTTCTGTTTATAAATATGCAAATTCCGTCCCATCCGTAGGTGCGTGGCTCAGGATCGAGCGCCTGCAAGCTGCCAAGCCAAGCGCAACGCCTCAATGGTCGATGTCGGGTTGGCCTGTCCAGTTCCCGCGATGTCGAACGCCGTGCCGTGATCCGGCGACGTGCGAATGATCGGCAGACCCAGCGTGACGTTCACACCCCTGTCGAAATCCAGCGTCTTGATCGGGATCAGCGCCTGATCGTGATACATGCAGATCGCCGCGTCGTAGCCAGACCGTGCAGCCGCATGAAACATCGTGTCCGCCGACAAGGGCCCGGCGATGCGCATCCCTTCTGACCGCAACCGGTCCAAGACCGGGGCGATCACGTCGATCTCTTCGCGCCCCATGCGCCCGCCTTCGCCCGCATGAGGATTCAGACCAGCCACCGCCAGTCGGGGCTGTGCAATCCCGAACTGCGTCACAAGTGCCCGGTTCGTGATCCGAATGCGGGTCTCCAGGAGCTCTGGCGTCAGCGCCAGCTTCACCTCTGACAGCGGGATATGGATCGTCACCGGCACGACCCGCAACTGTGGCCCGGCCAGCATCATCACCACATCGCTTGTTTCGCAAAGATGCGCGAGAAATTCGGTGTGGCCCGGAAAGCCGAAACCCGCCCCTTCCTGCAGCGCCTGCTTGTGGATCGGCAAGGTGCAGACGCCGCCTGCCTTGCCGCTGGCGGCCAAAGCCACCGCACGCTCGATCACCGCGACAACGCCTTTCGCCTGTGCAGGCTGCGGGCGACCGGGTGTGCGCGGCCCTTCGAACCGATGCGGCAGAACGGGTAGGGCGGTACCGCGCGCCGACACTTCGTCCGGTGCCGCGATCTCAACCCAGTCCATACCCTCTGGCAAATGCGCCGGATCACCGATCAGGAAAAACGGCACCTCGCCATGCAACGCCTCCCACGCCATCCCGGCCAGTTCAGGCCCAATCCCGGCTGGCTCCCCGATGGTCAGGGCAATCGGCGCTGCGGTCATTGCGTGACGATGCGGGCGTCGGCGCGCAATTGGGCCAAAAAGCTTTCCGCCAGCGACTGAAGCCGCTGATTGCGCAAGCCCAAGGCAAACTGATCCCGATCGACATCGTCATTCACCTCAGCGGTGCGTCCGCACAGCATCAGGAAGACAAGCGTCTGCCCGTTCGAGCGGGTCAGCGCCGTGGACACCTCACCGGGATCGAGCTTGGACAATTCAAAGGCGATATCGGTTGGAATGTCTGCAGGCGGCAAGGTGTGGCGGTCAAGCACGTCTTCGGGCTGTCCCTTTGCCACACCGTAAAGATCATCGCAGCGATCAACCTTGCTGGCGAGCACACGCGCCTGCGCCAACGACGCATCGGACCGGCCACCGGGCATGTAATACGCGGCGTATTCGATCGCCGAATAGGTCGGCGGCGTGTAGTCGGTTTCTTCGACCGCGCGCAGTTGGAACAGCGCCACAGCGTTGGGGATCGGGATCGGATCGGTCACTTCGCCTGGCGCAAGGGCCAGAACCATTGGGCGCAGCACCGGCGGCAGGTCTTCAAGGTTCTGCCAAGGCAAGCGGCCTCCGGCTCCGCGCGATGCGGTGGCCGAGAACTGACGCGCCTGCGCCGAGAATTCGGCTTCCGACGTGATCTGGCTGATCCGCTGAGCCCGTGCCTGCACGGCTTCTGCCTGCGGCGGCGGCGCTGGCATGATGATTTCCGACAGCAACACGCGCACCGAAGATCCACCTGACGCGCCCAAGGCCCGGTCGATCTCCGCTTCGGACAGGTTCACCCGGCCAACAAAACGCGACTGGACAAGAAGACGCCAGCTCAGACCCGCACGCACGAAATCGCGGAAGGTCTGGGCCGATACGCCGCTGGCTTCGAGCGCCTGAATGAACTCGTCACGGCTCAGATTGGCGCGTCCTGCGAATTCGGCCATTCCGTCCAAAACCTCTTCGGGTGACGGAACAATCCCCGCCGCTTCGGCCGCCTGAAGCCGCAGCCTGTCGTCGATGAGCTGTTCGCGGGCCACTTCCTGAGGATCGCCCGGCGCACGCAGCAGCGTGAGCATGCGGGCGCGCTGATCCAGCTCGTAGGCGGTGACAACGCTGTCGTTGACGCGGATGACCGGGGCAAACAGGTTTTGCGCCGAGACCTGCACAGGGCCAAAGGCCAGCGTTATGCCAAGAGCCAGCGCACTCAGTTTGCGGATGGACGTGTTCAGTAGCTGCATGAACGTCGGTACTCCTTGCCGCTGCCGCCTGTGCTGAAGCCAGTCAGCGCGACGGTCAGGCCGAAATCGGTAGATGGTTCAAGGTTAGTGGAAGAGGCAAAGCTGCGCGAGACCGAAAAGTCCACCGCGACGCATTCATTGCGGTATTCCGCACCAATGCCTGCGTTCAGAAACTGCCCTTCGGCGATGTCGTACCGCGTTGATCCTTTTGCGGTCCAATTGCGGTCGATGTTGTAGCGCCCGTCGACTCGCCATTGGGATTGCGCGTCTTCGCGGTCTTCGGCAGGATCCGTGGTCAGCAGAATGTAAGACGCGCCCAGTGCATACCGGTCGAGGGTCACATTGGCGCGCATCTCGGCTTTCGTGAACCGCGACACGGTGGTGTCGTACAATCCCCGCGCCAAAAGCTGTAAACCATTCTGATGGGTGAATTGCCCGGCGACCAGCCAGTCGGATGCGATGCTGTCCTGTCCGGAAGATCGAGAAAACGCCTCGTCCTCATCGTCGCGCCACACCCGGCCCAGAACCAATGATGCGCGCCAGCCTTCGGGGTCCTCACGCATCCAGCGCAGGCCGGCGGCGCCAATCAACCCGCGTTCGCGCCGATCCGGGGAAGGGAAGCGCGACAGCGACAACAGGTTGCCTTCGTCGAATTCGGCGCGGGTGCTTTCGTCATTGGGCACCTCTGAACGTTCGCCTCCGATCCAGCCTACCTGGGCGATGGGTTCGATCAGGACGCGGCCACCATTTGAGGTTTTTTTCACCACAGGCCAGCGCAGTTCGAGCGAAGCCGCAGGGGTCACTTCGGTGTAATCGCCCTCGGCCACCGCATCCTGTTCAACGATGAAATGATCGACCCAGATTTGCGTGACAGCACCGGCCCGCAGACCACCCGGCAGGGTCCAACGGTCGCGCCAGCTCAGGTCAAGATTGGCGCGCCCCACATCGCGCCCGTCGACGACGGTATCGGCATCGCTACCGTCGATGTCGGCGTCCGAATAGCGATAATGTCCATGCAACTGGAAACCCAGCCGCACTTCTCCACCGATCTGTTTGGGGAAGTACCGACGGTTGTAACGCAGATCGCCGATGATCGTGGGCTGCGTCGCATTGTTCTCGCCGTCGGTCAGGCTTTCGTAATGGATCAGGCCGAGAGAAAAGAAGCTGTCTCGCTGCGCGCGCGTCAGGGTCACGGCGCTATCCAGTCGGTCTTTCTTGAAGTCGCTGTTGTAATCGTTGAGATACGCATCGTCGCTGACAGCTTCGATGTCGAAAGACAGTCGGAAATTCCGCGGCAGGGCAAAAGTCCCATCTGCAAAGAACAGCCCGCGCGCCTCGCCGCGCTTCAGGTTGTCCTGGCTGATGGCGCCATTGACCGTGATGTTCCCGGTGCGGAACGCCTGCCTGTACCGCATCTCGAGCGTTCGCGTGATCGGCGACACATAGGGCGTCAGCCTAAGGTCGGCATGATCTCCGATAGGGATGAAATACGGCAGCTTGATCCCGAAGCCCAACAGTGTCGTTGTCTTGAGTTCGGGAATCATGAAACCGCGCGCCCGCTCAAGTGTCGGATCGGGCAGCCGCATGCGCGGAATGTAGAAGACTGGCACCCCCAAAACCTGCAACTGCGCATTGTCAAAGTAGATCTGCCGTTCCTCGGCGTCATGCACCACGCGGCTGGCGCGGATCGCCCAAAGCGGCGGTCGGTCGCTGCCGCAGACCTGGCAGGAGGTCGCGGCGACTTGGCTCATCGCGGTGTACCGCCCTTGCACCCGTGCCGCGCGGGCCGAGGCGATCTGAAGCTGCTCGTCCAGCACGAACCGGGCGCTTTCCAAGAGGCCGTTCTGAAAACCCTGATCGAGTTGAGCCTGTGTTGCGGTCAACACGTCGCCATTGGGCTGCGTAATCCGGATCGGCCCTTGGATTTCAAGCGTATTGGTCGCGCGGTTATAGATGATCGACGACGCGGTCAGGCGCGTGCCCTCATGCAGCGCTTCGACGTTGCCGGTGGCGACCAGCGTGTCGCCGCCCTGTTCGACCAACACCTGATCGGCCAGCAGCATCACATCGCCGGATTGAGCATGCAGCGGGGCGGACCACAGCAACGCCGCGAGGATCAGGGCAAGGGCAGAGCGGCGCATCATCCGTCTTCCCTGTGCAGGATCAAACCCAGCGCTAACAGCACCGAGGCAAGCGGTGGCACCCATGCCGCAGCCAGCGGGTTCAATTGGCCGTTCTCACCCAGAATCTGCGCGAAGTTCCGCACGTAATATAGCGAAAAACCAAGAAGAACTGCCGAAAGGACAGCAACTCCAGTGCCGCCCATCCTGCTGTGCCGCATGGTGAAGGCCGCGCCGATCAGCACCATCGAAATCAGAAACACCGGCCGCGCCAATTCCATCTGCAACCACACGGAATGGCGCCGCGCCGAAAAACCTGCGTCCTCGAGATCGGTGATGAACCCCTGCAATTCCCACACCGAGATGGCCGAAGGCCGCCCGAACCTGTCCTTGATGCTGTCCTCGGTGAGGGTTGAGGCCAAGCGCAATTCGCCGTGCATTACCGAATTGGTTTCCGGGTTCACGCCAGCCACCAAAGGCCAGACCTTGGCCTGGCGCAATGTCCACGCGCCGTCGGCCAGTTCCGCCTCTTCCGCCTCGATCCGGCGCACCGGGCCGCCACCTTCTGCATAGGCCACGAACATCACGTCATAGAGGACGGTCCCGTTTGCATTGGCCCGCGCCGCCCGGATCACCGTTTGGCCGCGCGGGTCGGACTGGCGCAGCCACAACCCTTCGGCCCCGATGGACAGCGCCGAGGTGCCGCCATTGCGGTAGGTGTCGCGCAGATCGGAATAGGCTTTCGACGTGGCCGCCACGATCGGGTTGCCCATCGCCACCGTAAGCCCGCCAATCACCGCCGCCACCACGATCGGTCCCACCAGCGCTGTCAGCCCTGACCGCCCCGCCGCCCGCGCCACAACAAGTTCCGACGACCGCGCCAACGCCACGAACAGCGCGATAGAGGAAAGGATCATCACCAAAGGCAGGATCTGGTACATGCCTTCGGGGGTGTTGAGCAGCGTCAGCTTCACAACTTCACCAAAGCTGACCGAGTCGTCAAATCGTCTGATCTGTTCAACAAGGTCGAGAAGTATCTGAAACAGAAAGAAAATCCCAAAAATGGCCAGAAAGGTCCAAAAGAAACGGCGTGCAAAATACAGGTGAAGGGTCATGCCGACACCTCCAACGCCGCTGTCTTGCGCGGTTGCCGGAACGGACGTGCCGCAAGGTGCAGCATGCCCATTGCCAGCGCGAAGCCGACCACCGATGGCAGGTAGATCAACGGCCAGAGCGCGGCATTGTTGCGCGTCGGATCGGTGACTGCACTTTCCACCAGCTTGACGACCACCAAAAGGAAGATCGCAACCACGATCTGCCGCCCCACACCGAAGCGGCTGAAGCTGCCGGTGAGCAGTGTAGAGAACCCGATCAGTGCGGACACGAGTCCCAAAAGCGCCTGCTGGAACCGGCCATGCAGTTCTTCATTGATCCGCGCCAACGGCACATCGGTCAAAGCGGCCATCGCCCCGGGCTGGGTGAGCAGCGCCCAGGTCGACAGGTGGCGCGGCCGCAGGTTGAGGTTCTGGTTCTGCACGATCAGCGTGCTGATATCGTAGGTAAAATCCTGAAACAGTGTGGTCGACAGGGTGCGCGTTTCCGGCCGCAAGGTCTGGGCCAGACCGCTTACCATGACAAGGCGCGGGCCTTCTTCTGCCTGCACCACATAAGCGCGCTCGGCGGTATAAGTGACTTCGCGATCCGCTTGGCGCCGGTCTGATAGGTACACGTCGCGCAATTCACCCTCCGGGGTGATCTCGCGTATGAAGAATGTGACGCCGGGGCCGGGGTGCAGGAACGTGCCTTCCCGCAAGAGCCGCGCGCTGACCGAACCCGAGATATCAACCTCGCGCTGTTTGAGCTGCGCAACCGAAGCCGGGACAAGGAAGTGTGTCAAAGCCGACATCATCAAGGCCACGATCACTCCGAACAACGCGACGGGTCGGACCAGCCGCCATGGGCTGTAGCCGGTCGCCTGCACAACCGTCAGTTCCGAGTCGCCCATCAGCCGATTGGTGACGTAAACCGCAGCCGCAAACGACGCCATCGGCAGCACCAAAGCGATCACGCCGGGCAGGCTGAGTGCTGTGAATTCAAGGAAAACGCCAGCCGAGTGACCATCCGCGATCAGCCTGTCAAACAGCACCACCGCGCGGTTCACCCAGTACACTGCGACCAGCACAAGCGCGAAGAACCCAAAGAGGACCATTAGTTGCGACAGCATATACCTGTCGAATCTTGGCACGGCGAACCCCTTCACACGACATAGAGTGGGCCGACATGGCCCGATACCCTAGGGTTTGCGGGAAAACCCGCCTCTGGTCAACTGCGCGCACGGGCGCTACCCCTATATCCAAACCAACTTAGGGAGCAGAACATGGCGGAACTTCGCGCACTTTCATTTGTGCCGGTCGATATCGACGCTTTGGCGACCGCAGAGGGCCGGATCGCGGTCTTTGTCACACCCGATCTCAAACTGAGCGCAGGCGCGCGGCGGCTGAACCGTCTGACCAAGGGCGCACTGGCCCGTGCAACCGGATCTGAGGCATGGGAAAAGCTGTCGGAAGGCAAGGCCATGACGCTGGCCTGGCCAGTGGGCCTACAGGCCGAAGCGGTCGATCTGGTCAAATTGTCCCGCCGCCCCGCGCCTGATCTTGCGCGCAAGGCGGGTGCCGCGCTGGCGGTCGCCGCGGGATCATCTGCGATGACGGTTCTGGTCGAAGGCACCGGGCGACCCGAAGAGATCGCGCTTGGCGTGACCCTGCGTGGCTACGGTTTTGACGATCACAAGACCAAGAAAGGGGATCCCTTTGGTGCGGCCACCTTCATGTGCACCAAACCTGACGAGGCCGAAGCCGCCGCAGCGCCCCGCATCGCTGTGGCTGAAGGCGTGCATTTCACACGCAACCTCGTGAACGAACCGGCCAACGTACTGACCACCACGGAATTCGCCAATCGGCTGGAAGGTTTGCGTGATTTGGGTGTCGAGGTCGAGGTGCTGGAAGAAAAGGCACTCGAAAAGCTGGGCATGCGCGCGTTGCTCTGCGTGGGTCAGGGGTCCGACAGCCCCTCCAAAGTGGTCATCATGCGCTGGAAAGGCGGGGCCAAAGGCGATGCTCCGCTGGCGCTCATCGGCAAGGGTGTGGTCTTCGACACGGGTGGCATTTCGCTTAAACCCGCGGCTGGCATGGAAGACATGACCATGGACATGGGCGGCGCAGGTGTTGTCGCGGGCGTCATGCACGCTGTGGCCAAGCGCAAGGCCAAGGCCAATGTGGTCGGTATGGTGGGCCTTGTGGAAAACATGCCCTCGGGCAGCGCGGTGCGACCCGGAGACGTTGTGACCTCCATGAAGGGTGACACGATCGAAGTGGTGAACACCGACGCCGAAGGGCGTTTGGTGCTCTGTGATGTCATGTGGCACGCGCAAGAAACCGACAAACCCGCCGCGATGATCGACCTCGCCACCCTGACAGGCGCGTGCATCATCGCTCTGGGGCACGAAAACGCGGCTGTGTATTCCAATGACGAACCGTTGGTTGGTGCGTTCCTCAAGGCAGCCGAGACCGAAAAAGAAGGCGCGTGGCGGATGCCGCTGGGGCAGGCGTACGACGATATGCTGAAATCCCCCGTGGCCGACATGAAGAACATCGGCGGACGCCCCGCTGGATCCGTGACCGCAGCGCAGTTCCTTAAGCGGTTCGTTAAGGACGACATGCCGTGGATTCACCTCGACATCGCGGGTGTGGCCCATGTGAAATCCGATCTCGACCTGTCGCCCAAAGGGGCCACGGGCTGGGGGGTGCGGGCGCTGGACAGGCTGATCGCCGACCGGTTCGAGGCTAAGGACTGATCTCATGGGCGCGGCCTATTTCTACCACCTGACGCAAAAGCCGCTTGAGGCGACCTTGCCCATGCTCTTGGGCAAGGCGCTTGGTGCGGGCTGGCGCGTCGCGGTGCGCGGGACGGATGCCGCGCGGATGGACTGGCTGGACCAGAAACTGTGGTTGGGGCCGGAAGAGGGATTCCTGCCACATGGGTTGGCGGGTGGGCCGCATGACGCGGCGCAGCCGGTTCTTTTGACGGTAGCCAGCGAGGCGGCAAACGACCCGCAATGTCTCATGGCCGTCGATGGTGCCGAGGTCGTACCGGACGAAGTGCAGCGGTTGGAGCGGGTCTGCATCCTCTTCGATGGCAACGATCCCGCCGCCGTCGATGCCGCACGCGGTCAGTGGCGCAGCCTGACTGGGGCAGGCTGTTCGGCGCAATACTGGTCAGAGGAATCGGGGCGTTGGGAAATGAAGGCAGAAGCCTGATTTAAGACGTCTTAACAAACGGTTAAACGGTCAAAAAGGCTGACCTAATGTTTCGCGCGCGAAACAATTGGTCCGCTCCGGACCTATCTGCCAACACCCCATTGTGAGCCCTTTCGCTTTGGCCTACGCTTTGCCTCAAACCTGACCTTGAGGGAGGAAGACAGGCCATGAGCAAGAGCTTCGACATGATCGTGATCGGCGCAGGCCCCGGCGGCTATGTCGCCGCCATCCGGGGCGCACAGCTTGGGCTGTCTGTTGCGATTGTCGAACGCGAACATCTGGGCGGCATCTGTCTCAACTGGGGCTGTATCCCCACCAAGGCAATGCTGCGCACCTCTGAGGTGTTTCACCTCATGCACCGCGCCAAGGAATTTGGGCTGAAGGCCGAAGGTATCGGGTTTGATCTTGATGCCGTCGTCAAGCGCTCGCGCGGGATTGCGAAACAGCTGAATTCCGGGGTGGGGCATCTGCTCAAGAAGAATAAGGTCACGGTGGTGATGGGCGAGGCCACGATCCCCGCCAAGGGCAAGGTGCAGGTCAAGACGGACAAGGGGGTTGAGGACCTGAGTGCAAAGAACATCGTCATTGCCACCGGCGCGCGGGCGCGCGAGCTGCCGGGGCTTGAGGCGGATGGCGATCTTGTCTGGACCTACAAGCACGCTCTGGTCCCCAAACGCATGCCGAAGAAGCTTCTGGTGATCGGTTCCGGTGCCATCGGTATCGAATTCGCCAGCTTCTACAACACGCTGGGTGCTGACACGACCGTGGTCGAGGTCATGGACCGCATCCTGCCGGTCGAGGATGCCGAAATCAGCGGTTTCGCGAAGAAACAGTTCGAAAAGCAGGGCATGACAATCCGCGAAAAGGCGATGGTCAAGCAACTGGATCGCGGCAAAGGCAAAGTGACCGCGCATATCGAACAGGGCGGTAATGTCAGCAAGGAAGAGTTCGACACGGTGATCTCTGCCGTTGGCATCGTCGGCAATACCGAAGGTTTGGGGCTTGAGGCGTTGGGCGTTCAGGTCGATCGCACCCATGTCGTGACCGACCCGGTGTGTCGCACCGGGGTCGAGGGGGTCTATGCCATCGGCGACATCGCCGGCGCGCCGTGGCTCGCGCACAAGGCGAGCCATGAGGGGGTCATGGTGGCCGAACTGATCGCGGGCGGGCGCCCGCATGCGGTTGAGCCGGACAGCATTGCGGGCTGCACCTATTGCCAGCCGCAGGTGGCGAGTGTTGGTCTGACCGAGGCGCAGGCCAAGGAAAAGGGCTTCGACATCAAGGTCGGTCGCTTCCCGTTCATCGGGAATGGCAAGGCGATTGCGCTGGGGGAACCTGAGGGCATGATCAAGACGGTGTTCGATGCGAAAACCGGCGCGCTCTTGGGGGCGCATATGGTAGGCGCGGAAGTGACCGAATTGATCCAGGGCTACGTGGTCGGGCGGCAGTTGGAGACCACCGAGGAAGACCTGATGCAGACGGTGTTCCCGCACCCGACCCTGTCAGAGATGATGCATGAGGTTGTTCTGGATGCCTGGGGCCGGGCCATTCACTTTTAAGTCGGCGTTAACCGAATCTTCGTAAAGATCTTTGCAGGGTCTCCGATTTTTCGTCGAAAAATCGCAGGCCGCCGGTGCGGTTTTCAAAGAAATTTGCTTCGGCGTCTCAGCCAAATGTCACATCTACCCAGCCCTGTCGCGCGTCAACGTAAGATGCCGCGTCAAACGTGCTGGCCGCCGTTCACTTCGATTTCGGTTCCGGTGACATATCCGCTCTGGCCTGAGCACAGGAAATAGATGACATCCGCCACTTCATTCGGCTGACCAAGCCTGCGCATCGGCAGTTTCTCGACGATCTTGTCGGTGCCTTCGCTCAGAATACTGGTGTCCACCTCACCCGGCGCAATAGCATTCACACGAACGCCCAAGGGCCCGAAATCATGGGCCATTTCCCGCGTCAGTGCCGCAAGCGCCGCTTTCGACGTGGCATAGGCGGCTCCCGCAAACGGATGGACCCGCGCGCCTGCAATTGAGGTGACATTGACGATGGCACCTTTGGCCGCGGCCAATTCGTCCTTCAAGCCGCGCCCCAACACCACCGAAGCGAAGAAATTGACGTGGAACACCTTGCCCCAGTCCCGAAGATCGGTGTCGAGTGTGCTCAGCCGTTCTCCATTCGGACCTTTTGGCGAAATTCCGGCATTGTTCACCAGCGCATCAAGCCGCCCGCCGTCGAGCCGTTCCTTGACGGTGCGCACAGCCTCCATCGTCTGTTGCGGGTCGGCGAGATCGACCTGGATGTGGTTGCGCTCGCCGCCCGGCCAGGGACAATTCGGCGAAAACGCCTGTCGCGAACAGCTGATCACGCGCCAGCCTTCGGCGGCGAACTTCTTGACGGTGGCATGGCCGATGCCGCGGCTGGCGCCGGTGAGCAGAAGGGTACGCTGGTGCGGTGAGTCTGTCATGGGATCACCCTAGGGGATGTTGGACTATGGCGCGAGGATCAAAGCGTATCAGTCCCGCGCAGCGAAGAATGCCGCCACTTTGGGTTGGAGCCATGCCCAGATTTTTGGCGCGCCCTTGTTGATCTTGGGGCCGATCTGCGCGGCAAAGCGATCATAACTCACATCGTACTCGATCCACGATCCGCCTCCCGACGCAAGGTTCTGCATCGGTGGCTGCATCCGGTCGATGGATTTTGCGAATTGCGCTTCGGGTGTTTCGTTGGCTTCGAATTCTTCCCAGAGGGCGCGGAACTCGTGCGCCTGATCGTCGGGCAGAAGTCCAAAGATGCGCTCTGCGGCGGCTTGTTCCTGAAGGGCCATCGCGGTGACATCGTGATCCCCAGAGACCGGCGCATCGCCCGCGTCGATCTCAACGATGTCGTGCAGCAGGAGCATTTTGATGACTTTGCCGATGTCGAGAGGCGTTTCGGAATGCTCCGCCAGAACAAGCGCATAAAGTGCTATATGCCAGGAATGTTCGGCACTGTTTTCCATCCGCGAGCCGTCGCAGAGCGTGGTGGCGCGTAGAATGGACTTCAGGCGGGCCACTTCGCTGAGGAACGCCATTTGTTGATCCAGGCGGGACATGACACCGCTGCGCGTGGCTTCGGAAAAGACGCTCAGCGTCCGAAGTTTTCGTCTTTCTTCTGGCCTTCGATTCGTGCCCTGATAAAGGCGCGGGCCTTGCGTTCGGCCAGCCGCACGCGGATTGCGGTCAGAAACGCCTCTTCCAGAGTGGTCGAGGCTGCCCCGAGTTCGGCCGCGACTTCCATGAAGAAGCGGTCGTCATCGAGATGTTTCATCGCCTTGAGGGTGTCGTCGGCAAGCTTTTCAGCAAGCTCTTGTACCATCGACATGGAGGGTGATCCTTAACGGCTGTTCTCGGTCAGGCGGCGCTTCACGTAACCCGTCACATTGTCGATCATCGTATCCATGTGCGGTTCCTTGAAGAAGTGGTCGGCGCCTTCGATTTCAGTATGGGTGACGGTGATGCCCTTTTGTTCGGACAGCTTGTTCACCAGCGACCGTGTGTCGGCAGGAGGTGCGACGCGGTCGCCTGTTCCGTTGATGATCAAGCCGGACGAGGGGCAGGGGGCGAGGAAGGAAAAGTCGTACATGTTGGCAGGCGGGCTGACCGAGATGAAGCCGGTGATCTCGGGGCGGCGCATCAGAAGCTGCATGCCGATCCAGGCGCCGAAACTGAAACCCGCAACCCAACAATGTTTGGAATTGTTGTTCATGGATTGCAGGTAATCAAGCGCAGAGGCGGCGTCAGACAGCTCTCCGATGCCTTGGTCATATTCACCCTGGCTGCGCCCGACGCCGCGGAAGTTGAAGCGCAGCACGGTGAAGCCCATGTTGTAGAACGCGTAGTGAAGGTTGTAGACGACCTTGTTGTTCATCGTGCCGCCGAACTGCGGATGCGGGTGCAGGATGATCGCGATGGGGGCATCGCTTTCTTTTTGGGGATGATAGCGGCCTTCGAGGCGGCCTTCGGGTCCGGGAAAAATCACCTCGGGCATAGGCGGTGGTGGCTCCTGCTTTGGCTCTGGTGCGGCGGTCCGTAAATCTTGACAGCTTCACTCAGGCTTCTTAGAATGGTTCTAAATCGGGAAGCTTCCCCGAAATGGTTATCCGCACATAGGCAATTGCCCTTGCAAGGTCAATTGTGTCGCAGGGGCGTTTGGGAGACGGCCATGAAATTGAGTACGAAAGGTCGATATGCGATGGTTGCTCTGGCGGATATCGCCCTGCAGCCGGACGGGACATTGGTGACGCTGGGCGATATCGCGCAGCGGCAGGACATTTCGTTGCCCTATCTCGAGCAATTGTTCGTCAAGCTGCGCCGGGCCGGGCTGGTTGCGTCGGTGCGTGGACCCGGGGGCGGGTATCGGCTGGCCAAGGCGGCAAGTGATATCCGGGTGGTTGATGTGTTGGGCGCGGTTGATGAGACGGTGGACGCGATGCACAAGGGCGCGGGCGCGTCAGGTGGCCTGTCGGGCAGCCGTGCGCAATCGATGACCAACCGGCTTTGGGAAGGTTTGTCGGCGCATGTCTATGTGTTCCTGCACCAGACCCGGCTGTCGGATGTGGTTGGCAATTCGCTGGCTCCGTGCCCTGCTGTGCCGAACCTGTTTGCCGTGGTGGACGAGTGATGGGCTCGTATTGGCTGCGCCAATCCGACCTGCAGGGGGCGCTGCCCCCTCTTGGCCTGCGGCCTATTCACCCCCGAAGTATTTCTGAACCAGAGAAGCCGGGAGAGCTTTAAAGTGGCGCGCGTCTATCTGGATCACAATGCGACCACGCCGCTGCGGCCTGAGGCGCGCGACGCGATGATCGCGGCGATGGATGTTGCGGGCAACCCGTCCTCCGTCCATGCCGAAGGGCGAGCGGCAAAAGGGCTGATCGAGCGGGCGCGGGCACAGGTGGCGGCGGCGTTTGGCGCGGATGGCGCGGATATCGTATTTGTTTCCGGCGCAACCGAGGCTGCCGCTTTGGCCTGCGCCGGGCGCGGGTTGTTCGGCGCCGGGATCGAGCATGATGCGGTGCGGGCGTGGATTGATCCAGTTTTGGCGGTCGATGAGGCGGGGCAAGTGACGGTGACTGATCCGGCGCGGACCGCCCTGCAACTGGCAAATTCCGAGACCGGGATTGTTCAGGACCTGCCGCAAGGGCTGGCGGTGGTGGATGCGACGCAGGGTTTTGGGAAACTGCCCGTTGCCTTTAACTGGCTTGGTTGTGAGATGGCGTTGATTTCTGCGCATAAGCTGGGTGGGCCAAAAGGGATCGGCGCGCTGGTGGTGAAACGCGGAACTGATCTTGCGGCGCAGATCAAGGGCGGCGGTCAGGAGATGGGGCGCCGTTCTGGCACGGAAAACGTCATCGGGATCGCGGGATTCGGGGCAGCAGCCGAGGCGGCCGCGCGCGATTTGGACGCCGGGGTTTGGGACCGGGTCGAAAAACTTAGAAACATTCTAGATTCAGCTATTGAGGCTGGCGCTAAAGAGACTATTTTTGTCGGGAAAGAAGGGCGGCGTCTGCCGAACACGACATGCTTGGCCACGCCCGGCTGGAAGGGCGAGACGCAAGTGATGCAGATGGACCTCGCGGGTTTCGCGATCAGTGCGGGGTCGGCCTGTTCCAGTGGCAAGGTCAAGGCCAGCGCGGTGCTGACTGCGATGGGGTTCGATACGGTCACAGCCAGCAGCGCGATCCGCGTCTCGCTCGGGCCGAAGACAACCGAAGACGATGTGATGCGGTTTGCCGAGACGTGGCTGACCAAATGGGAAAAACACCGCGCGCGAGCCGCGTGAGAAACAAGACAGGGGTGCAAGCATGGCTGCTTTGGATAATGTGACCGTCAAGGAAGGCGTGGATCAGGAAACCGTCGATGCGGTGCGCCAGGTCGGTGGCAAGTACAAGCACGGCTGGAACACCGATATCGAGATGGAATATGCGCCCAAGGGTTTGACCCCCGATATCGTGCGTCTGATCTCGGAAAAGAACGAAGAGCCGGAGTGGATGACAGAGTGGCGTCTGCAGGCCTATGAGCGGTGGCTGCAGAAGGAAGAGCCGACTTGGGCGATGGTCGATTATCCCGAGATCGACTTTCAGGACCAGTTTTACTACGCGCGTCCGAAAAGCATGGAAGTGAAGCCGAAATCGCTTGACGATGTCGATCCGAAGCTGCTCGCAACCTATGAAAAGCTGGGTATTCCGCTCAAGGAGCAGATGATCCTTGCGGGTGTCGAAGGTGCTGAAGACATGCCCGCCGAGGGCCGCAAGGTCGCGGTGGATGCGGTATTCGATTCCGTTTCCGTGGGCACGACGTTCCAGAAAGAGCTGAAAGAGGCGGGGGTCATCTTCTGTTCGATCTCGGAGGCCATTCGCGAGCATCCGGAGTTGGTGAAGAAATATCTCGGCTCGGTCGTGCCGGTGTCGGACAACTTCTACGCAACGCTCAATTCAGCGGTCTTTTCGGATGGCTCGTTCGTTTACGTGCCGCCGGGTGTGCGCTGCCCGATGGAATTGAGCACGTATTTCCGCATCAATGCGGAAAACACCGGTCAGTTCGAACGCACGCTGATCATCGCCGACAAAGGCTCGTATGTGTCCTACCTTGAAGGCTGCACCGCGCCGCAGCGCGACATCGCGCAGCTGCATGCGGCGGTGGTCGAGATCATCGTCGAAGAAGACGCCGAGGTGAAATATTCCACGGTGCAGAACTGGTATCCGGGCGATGAGAACGGCAAGGGCGGTATCTACAACTTCGTGACGAAACGGGCCGATTGCCGGGGCGACCGGGCCAAGGTGATGTGGACGCAGGTTGAGACCGGGTCTGCGGTGACGTGGAAATACCCCTCTTGCATCCTGCGGGGTGATGACAGCCAGGGCGAGTTCTATTCGATCGCCATCGCCAACAATTACCAGCAGGCCGATACCGGCACAAAGATGATCCACCTAGGCAAGAACACCAAGAGCCGGATCGTTTCGAAAGGGATCAGCGCCGGTCATGCGCAGAACACCTATCGTGGTTTGGTGTCGATGCATCCGAAAGCCAAGAACAGCCGCAACTACACCCAGTGCGACAGCCTTTTGATCGGCAGCCAGTGCGGCGCGCACACCGTCCCGTATATCGAGGTCAAGAACAACTCGAGCCGGGTTGAGCACGAGGCAACGACCTCCAAGGTGGATGACGATCAGCTGTTCTATTGCCGCCAGCGCGGCATGGACGAGGAAGAGGCTGTGGCGCTGGTGGTCAACGGGTTCTGCCGTGATGTGTTGCAGGCGCTGCCGATGGAGTTCGCCATGGAAGCGCAGCAGCTTGTGGCGATCTCGCTTGAAGGGTCTGTGGGATAAGGAGAGCCGGGGCGGGCCGGTTCGGTCCGCGCCGCAATATGTGCCATGCCGATATCCGCCATCCTGATCACGTCCGTTGTGACTGGCGTTTTCTGCGCAATCTTCGCAGTTGTGGTGGATGTGCTGACAGACGCTCTGGCGATGTGGATGGCGATTGCATTGGTTTTTGCGTCCGGGTTTACGGGATCGCTGTTCGCGCAACTGGTTTTGAAGAGGAAGACATGATCATCACGACGACAAACAACATCGAAGGCCAGAAGATCCTTGAATACAAAGGGATCGTGGTGGGTGAGGCGATCATGGGTGCCAACGTGGTCCGCGATGTGTTCGCGTCGATCACGGACATCGTCGGCGGCCGGTCGGGCGCGTATGAGGCAAAGTTGCAGGATGCACGGGATGTGGCGATGCGCGAGTTGGAACAGCGTGCCGTGGCGCTTGGGGCCAATGCCGTGGTCGGCGTGGATCTGGATTACGAAGTGGTCGGCAATTCGATGTTGATGGTGTCCGCCAGCGGCACCGCCGTGCTGACGGATCGCGGCTGAGGCCGCACTTACAGAACAGATATCGCCTGCATGGTTGGGCAACCGAATGGAAAAGGGCAAGAAAATGTTGGAAATCAAGAACCTGCACGTGCAACTCGAGGAGGAAGACAAGCGGATCCTCAAGGGTGTGAACCTGACGGTCGAAGCGGGCAAGGTGCATGCGATCATGGGGCCGAACGGGTCGGGGAAATCGACCCTCTCCTACGTGCTGTCCGGCAAGGATGGTTACGAAGTGACCGAGGGTTCGGCGACGTTGGATGGTGAGGATATTCTGGACATGGAGCCGGAAGAGCGTGCTGCGGCAGGTGTCTTTCTTGCATTCCAGTATCCGGTGGAAATTCCCGGCGTCGGCAACATGACCTTCCTGCGCACAGCTGTGAATTCCCAGCGCAAGGCGCGTGGCGAAGAGGAGATGTCGGCGAGCGAATTCCTCAAGGTGATCCGCGCCAAAGCGAAGGACCTCAAGATCGACGCCGAGATGCTGAAACGTCCGGTCAATGTCGGCTTTTCGGGCGGCGAGAAAAAGCGCAACGAAATCCTGCAGATGGCGATGCTTGAGCCGAAGATGTGCATTCTGGACGAGACCGACTCGGGCCTTGACGTGGATGCGATGAAGCTGGTGGCCGACGGTGTGAACGCGCTGCGCGACGAGGGGCGTGGGTTCCTTGTCATCACGCACTATCAGCGACTGCTGGACCATATCAAACCGGACGTGGTTCACATCATGGCGGATGGTCGGATCATCAAGACCGGTGGTCCCGAGCTTGCGCTTGAAGTAGAAAACAACGGCTACGCGGATCTTCTGGCGGAGGCGGTGTAATGGCGTTGCCGCAGATCAAACAGGATGCCACCGACGCGCGGCTTGCGGCGCTCGACATGCCGCAGGGCGGTTGGGCACAGGCGGCGCGCGAGGACGCTTTGGCGCGTGTGCAGGCGATGGGTCTGCCCAGCGGGCGCGACGAGTACTGGAAGTATACCCGTCCAGACACGCTGGTGCAGCCGGAAGCGCCAAGAGCGGCCTTGCTGACAAGCGATGAAGAGCTGATTTTTAGCGCCGTCGACCGCCTCAAAATTGTGTTCGTTGACGGTGTGTTCAGCGCTGAGGACTCCGATGATCTGGCGATGGACCATGTGACCATCGACCGGCTTGCGGATGCGCCCGATATTCATTGGGCCAAAGACATCTACGGCGTGCTGGAAACGCGGGGTCAGACCCCTGTTCAGCGGCCTTTGGCAGCGCTCAACACGGCCTTTGCGACCGATGGCGTTCTGATCCATGTGACGGGCACACCGTCTAAGCCTATCAGCCTGATTTACCGCCATGAATCAGAGACTTCTGATGCGATCCTCCACCATGTTGTGAAGATCGATGCGGGTGCCGAACT